>VGWJ01000004.1 GCA_016873635.1 Lentisphaerota bacterium
CGCCCCGGCCCGTCCCGGGCCGAGGGCGGGCGCTGCGCTGGCCCCGGGGACGGGGCCGCGCTACTGGCCGTTGTCTTCGGCCTCTCCCAGGTCTTGGCCTACGAGGTTCCCACGACAACCGACAACCTACCCCCTGCCCCCTGACTCCTGACTCCTGCCCCTGTCCTACCGCAGCAGGAACAGCGTGCCCGACGGCGGCGGTTCAGGGAACTCGTACGCGCCCATGTCCACGATCGGGTCGGCCTTGCTGCCGGCTATCTTGCCTATTTTTTGCGGACGTCCGGCTGTCGCCGGACTTGCGGCGGGCTTGCGGCGGGCTTGCGGCTGAAGTAGAGTGGCGTGGTTTTCAGGAAGCGGGGATCGATTGCTGTCGGCAGCAATCGATTGCTGCTGACTGCTATCGACACAACGGGAGGAGAAAGACCATGGAGCTTTTTCGCAAGTCGGCGGGGTATCGGTTCCTGGATGCCTTTGTGCTGGGCAACGTGGTGGAACTGGGCACGGGTCATTTCTGCGAGCGCTTCCTGAACCTGCAGAACGACCCCGGCGGACGCACCTACGGCCAGATGACGCACGCGGCGCGGTCGGGATGCCGGAACTTCGCCGAGGGTTCGGAGCGCCTCATGACCTCCTACTCCACGGCCATCGAGCTGCTCGACGTGGCGCGCGCCAGCCTTTGCGAATTGCGGGACGACTACAACAAGTGGCTGATGATGCGCGGCCAGGCGCCGTGGCCCATGGCCGGCGCGGAGGCGCAGCGCATCTTCAGCCTGCGGCTCGACGCGCCGGACTACGGCGACGACATCAATCGCGGCTTCTGCCTGCACGTCCTGGCCCAATGCCGGAAGTTTGAGCCCGAACTGCTCGCCGACGACAGCCTCGTGCGGGCCAACACGCTCCTGATCCTGATCTCCCGCACGCTCAACATGCTGGACAAGTACATCAAGAGCGTCGGGGACGAGTTTGTGGAGAAAGGCGGCTTTCGCGAACGCATGAGCGCGGTGCGCAGCGAAGCCCGCGTGCAACAGGATGGCGTTGCACAACCGGAAGAAGGCCCCAAGTGCCCCCAGTGCGGCGCGCCGACGCGGCTGCGCAAGACCCGCAAGGACAACAAGCCATTCTGGGGCTGCACCGGCTACCCCGCCTGCCGCGGGGTGGTGGACTACGAGAGGAATCGACAGCAATCGGCAGCGGCCGACAGCAACCGGCAGCAATCGAAATGCGGAGAAGAACTGTGACCCTCGACCTCAACGGCACATGGTCCCTGCGCTGGCACGACGGCGACCGCGGCCCGCGGGATGTGCAGGCGCTGGAAGATCCCGCCGACCAGCGGCGCGCCATCCCGGCCACGGTGCCGGGCGCCGTGCACCTCGACCTGCTCCGGGCCGGGCTCATCGAGGAGCCGAACGACGGGCTCAACGTGCTGCACTGCCGCTGGGTCGAGGAGCGCTTCTGGTACTACCGGCGCACGTTCCGGGCGCCGGCCCCGCGAAAGGGGCAAAAGGCGTTTCTCGTGTTCGAGGGGCTCGACCTCGCCGCGGAAATCCACCTCAACGGCAAGCAGGTCGGCTCGCACGCGAACTCGTTCTATCCCTGCCGCCTCGACGTCACCGCGGCGCTGGCGAAGGGCGAGAACGTGCTCGCGGTGAAGCTCGACAGCGGGCTTTTCCACGCGGCGAACCGGTCCAACGAAGGGTTCAACGTCAACACGAGCGGCCAGCTCACGAAGAGGCCGTGGCTGCGCAAGCCGCAGCATTCCAGCGGCTGGGACCACGCGCCGCGCGTCCTGTTCGTCGGCAATCCCCCCGGCCGGCGGGCGAAGCTTTGCTGAGCCGACGCACGCAGCATGAAACACGTGCGGACGGTGCGCCGGGAAACGTCCGGGGCGTGAGTTTCGGGGCCTGCGCTTCGTTCTTGCGTTCCTGCCGCATGTCATGACAGTCTCGCGCTTCCAACATCACGGGTTTCCCAGGGAAAGGATAACGCCATGGCTCTCGGTTACGAAGACACCCCGCTGTTGCCCGGAGGGAAATGGACGGTTCACGACGGCCGCCGCCCGCAACCGCCGGTCATCGACCCCGGAACGGCCTCCACCGACGACAAGGCCGGAAGGCCGCCTTCGGACGCCACGGTCGTCTTTGACGGCACCTCGCTCGACGCCTGGGAAACAAGCCGCGACAGCAGCCCCGCCAGGTGGAAAGTCGAGCACGGCTACATGGAAGTCGTGCCCGGCGCCGGCGACATCAGGACGCGGGAAGCGTTCGGCGACTGCCAGCTGCATCTGGAATGGGCCGCCCCGGCCGCAGTCAAGGGCGACGGCCAGGGACGCGGCAACAGCGGCGTGTTCCTGATGAGCGTCTACGAAGTGCAGGTGCTGGACTGCCACCGGAATCAAACCTATCCCGACGGGACCACCGCGGCGCTCTACGGGCAGTACCCGCCGCTGGTCAACGCCTGCCGGAAGCCGGGCGAGTGGCAGTCTTACGACATCCTGTTTGTGGCTCCGCGCTTCGACGGCACCGACCTCGTGGCGCCGGCCCATATCACCGTCATCCAGAACGGCGTGGTTGTGCAGCATCACCGGGCGCTGCAGGGCCCCACGTACCACCGGGCGCTTTCACGGTACGTTCCGCATCCGCCCAGGGCCCCGCTGAACCTGCAGGACCACGGAGACCTCGTGCGCTACCGGAACATCTGGATCAGGCCGCTGAACTTCTACGCGGAAGCGTAATCCGGCCGGGCCGGGCCGCGAACAGCCGATGCGCGGCGCAGAACGTCTCACGACCGCGGGCGCAGGTCGCGCCCGCGACGATCAGGGAGCACACCATGGCCAAGACCGCACCGTCCACCGCAGAATTGCCCAAAGGCGACACCCGCTGGTTCACGCATGACCGCTTCGGAATGTTCATCCACTGGGGCCTTTATTCGCAGGGCGCCCGCCACGAATGGCTCATGCACAACGAGCAGATCCCCGTCGAGGACTACGAGCGCCAGTATCTCAAGCGCTTCGATCCCGACCTGTACGACCCCGAAGCCTGGGCCGACGCCGCCGCCAACGCGGGCATGAAGTACTTCGTGATCACCACCAAGCACCACGAAGGCTTCTGCCTCTGGGACAGCCGGCACACGGACTACAAGGCCACGAACACCGCCGCGCGCCGCGACCTGCTGCGGCCGATGGTCGACGCCTTCCGCGCGCGGGGCGTGCGTGTCGGCTTCTACTACTCGCTTCTCGACTGGCATCATCCGCAGAACACGATCGACGACCGCATCGGGCCCTACCGCGCCAGATCCGAAGAAGAACGCGCCCGCATGAACAAGGGCCGCGCCCAGGCGAAGTACGCCAGGTACATGCGCGACCAGGTCACCGAGCTGCTCACCGGCTTCGGACAGGTCGACGTGATGTGGTTCGACTTCTCCTACCCCGACAAGGACCGCCCCGCGGACTTCACGAAGGGCAAGGGCCGGCTGGCCTGGGAATCGGAGAAGCTCTACAAGCTCGTGCGCAGGCTGCAGCCCTCGGTGATCGTGGACAACCGCCTCGACCTGCCGGGAGCCTGGGACGTCATGACGCCCGAGCAGTTCCAGCCGCGCGAGTGGGTGACCGTGGACGGCGAGCGGGTCGTGTGGGAAGCCTGCCAGACCTTCAGCGGCTCGTGGGGCTACCACCGCGGCGAGGCGGACTGGCGCGACACCGACCAGCTCATCCGCACCCTCATCGACTGCGTCAGCAAAGGGGGCAACCTGCTTCTCAACGTGGGCCCCACGGGGCGCGGCGAATTCGACGCCCGCGCGCTCGACCGGCTGACCGGCATCGGCGCCTGGATGAAGCGCCACAACCGGTCGATCTACGGCTGCACCGAGGCCCCCGCCGGCGTGCGGACGCCCGAAGACTGCCGCCTGACGTACAACCCCGCAACCGGCCGCCTCTACGTCCACGTTTTCGCCTGGCCCTACATGCAGCTCTACATCGACGGCCTGGGCGGAAAAGTCGAATACGCGCAATTCCTCCACGATGCCTCGCAGCTCACGCTCGGGCTCGACGACTGGCGCTCGCACCAGGCCGGCGCAAGCAACAGGCCGGACACCCTCGTGGTCAACCTGCCGCAGAAGCGGCCGGACGCGGCCGTGCCCGTGATCGAACTGTTTCTCAAGTAAGGAGGCCGGACCATGAAGGACACGGACAAGAGCGCGCTGCTCCGCGTGCGGAACGAAATGCGGCGCCACTTCTACGAAGAGCTTATCCCTTTCTGGGCCGAACACGGCATCGACCGCAGGCACGGCGGGTACCTGACGTGCTTCGACGACCAGGCGCGGCTGCTCGAGGACGACACCGACAAGTACATCGTCACCCAGACGCGCATGATCTGGGGCATGTCCGTCTTCGCCGAACTGCTGCCCGACGCCCCCGAATACGCGGAGCACGCCAGGCAGGGCGCCGAATTCTTTATCCGGCATTTCTGGGACGCCGGGCGCGGCGGATGGGCCTGGCGCGTGCGGCGCGACGGGACCATGGTCGACGACGGCAAGGTCGTGTACGGGCAGAGCTTCGGCATCTACGCGATGGCCCAGTACTACCTTTCCACGAAGGACCCGCGCGGTCTGGACTATGCTTCGCGGACCTTCGACCTGCTGCAGAAGTATTGCGCCGACACCCTGCGCGGCGGCTACTACGAGAACCTCGAGCCCGACTGGCGCGTCTCCGAACCCGGCTTCTGCGCGGGCGACCGGAAGTCGCTCGACATCCACATGCACCTGCTCGAGGCCTTCACGACCCTGGCGCAGGCGTCCGGGCTGGAGATCCACCGCCGCAAGCTGCAGGAGGTGATCGACCTGATCCTCAAGCACATGATCGACACCGCGAACGGCTGCGGCCGCAACCAGTTCGACCTGTGGTTCAACCCGCTGCCGCCGATCGCCATCCGCCGCACCTGGAACGCCGAGCGCAAGGGCGACGCCGTGTCCGACCCCATCGACACGACCTCCTACGGCCACAACCTCGAGCTCGGCTGGCTCCTCCTGCGCGCGGGAGAAATCCTGGGCCGGTCGCCCGCCCTGTATGCCGATACCATCCGCATGCTCGGCGAGCATGCGTTGAAGTTCGGAATCGACTGGGAGTACGGCGGCGTGTACCGCGACGGCCCCCACGACGGCCCCGCCCTGGTGCAGGACAAGGAATTCTGGCAGAACGCGGAAATCCTGGTCGGGCTGCTGGACTGTTACCTGACGCTCAACGACGAGCGCTACCTCAAGGCCTTTGTCATGGCCTGGGACTTCGTGAACCGGCACATGATCAACCACGCGCACGGCGAGTGGCTCACGCTGGTGTCCCGCACCGGCGATCCGCTGTGGGCGAATCTCGGGAACCCATGGAAAGCCTGCTACCACTCCGGCCGCGCGCTGCACGAAGCGCTCAAGCGGCTGGATCGGATGGTGTAGGCCCGGCATCCGCAAGCGCCGCCATGACAACGGAAGCCACGGATCAGCGTCTCGCGCGCAACAAGGCCCTGCACCGGACGCTCTTCTCGCGCGGGCCGTTCGCCCGGCACGCATTCATTGTCCAGGCGCCCATGAAACCGATCTTCGAGCTGGGCGACTATACGACCGCGGACAAGCCCGTCAGCCACTTCGTCCCGGCCTTTGTCGAGGACTATCGCCGCTGGGTCGCGCTCTCCGAGGCGGCCGGCGATGACGCGGTGCCGTTCCTGCGAATCCTTACCGGCACGCACATCTACGCGACCTGCTTTGGCGCCCGGCCGCATTTCTATCCCGACAGCAACCCCTATGCCGAGCCCTGCGTGGCGAGCGCCGCCGACGCGGACCGCATCCCGGAAGCGAAGCTCGAGAATTGCCGGCCGCTGATGCGCGTGCTGGAACTGGCGGCCGCCCTGCGGCGCGAGGTCGGACCGGATGTCGCCATCGGCCCTCCGGACATGCAGACCGGCTTCGACACGGCCTGCATTCTCTGGGACAAGACCGATCTGTTCTGTTCCATGGTCGAGTCTCCGGACGCGGTGAAGCGCCTGGCGGCCAAGTGCGCCGGGCTCCTGCGCCAATTCATCGCCGCCTATCGCCGCGAGTTTCCGAACACCACCTTCGGACACTGTCCTTCCACGTGGACGCCGCCGGACATGGGCCCGTGGGTTTCCAACGACGAATGCGGCGCGATGAGTCCGGAGATGTTCGAGGAGTTCTGCCTGCCGGAGCTGACGGCGCTTTCGGCGGCTTTCGGCTCCATTGGAATGCACTGCTGCGCCAACGCCCGGCATCAGTTCCACCTGTTTCGCCGCATCCCCGGCTTTTACGCCTTCAACCGGGTTCCGACCGGCGTGACATGGGATGAGGACAGCGCTCACGCGGTGCTGGGCGGCCCCGAAGGGCCGGTCATGGTCCCCGGCTGGATTGCCGCGGAGGACGTGCCGGTTCTCTTGCGCCGGGCGCCGGCGGGCACGCGCTTCATCTTCAATTCCGGCGCCATGGAGCACGTCGGGGACGCCCGCCCGTGGCTTGACGCCGCCCGCGCCGGCGCCGAGCGCGCCGAGTCGCGGTGAGGGAGGGGGAAGGGTTCAGGAGGCAGGGGGCAGGAGGCAGGAGGCAGGTTTCAGGGGGCAGTCGCATGACCGATCACGTACCGTTGCCGCCGGCAATTACCCGCGAGTCCGTCAGGGGCGTGAGCTGGTGGAACCATGCAAACCAGCCGCTTCAGGACAGTCAGTCCGTGCGGGTCGAAATCTGTTCCAGGCAGGCCTTCCAGACATGGGAAGGGCTCGGCGGGGCAGTCAGCGAGCTGGGCGTGCAGGCGCTCGGCCGGCTGCCGTCCGGGCTCCGGAAACGTTTCTTCGACGCGGTCTTCGGCGCCAGGGGCGCGCGGCTTTCGTGGATCCGTCTGCCGGTCGGCGCCAGCGACTTCGCGCTGGGCGCCTACAGCTTCGCGGAAACCCCCGGCGACTATGCCATGGCCCGTTTCTCGATCGAGCGCGACCGGCAGTGTCTGATCCCTTATGTCCGGGCGGCCAAGGCCGTGAACCCGGGCCTGCGGGTGCACGCCAGCCCGTGGAGCCCGCCCGGCTGGATGAAGAAGAGCGGGCGCATGGACGGGGTCGAGAGCTGCGAACTGCGCGACGAGCCGCGCGTGCTCAAAGCCTATGCGCGGTACTTGCGCCTCTTTGTCCAGGCCTACGCCGGGGAAGGCGTCAGGATCGACCGGCTCATGGTGCAGAACGAGATGGATTCGCCCGCGCCGTTCCCGAGCTGCCGCTGGACGCCGGAGCTTTTCGTGCGCTTCCACCTGAAGTACCTCAAGCCGGAGTTCGCCGCGCACCGGATCAGGACCGAGGTCTGGGCCGGCACCTTCCGGACCGTCAGCGGCCTCCAGGCGCACGACTGCTTCCGCGATCCCCGGTTCCGCGCCTTTGTCAAGGGCGCGGCCTTCCAGTACAGCTTTCCGCGGCCGATCGACGATCTCCGCCTGCTGTATCCCGGCGCCCGCGTCATGCACACCGAGACCGTCTGCCACGGCGGCGCGAACAGCGAGGTCGAAGCCGCCGGCCTGTTCGACGACTTCCTGGGCTACGCGGCGGCGGGCGCGTCGGTGTTCACCTACTGGAATACGGTGCTGGGCGAGAACCCGGCCAGCACCTGGGGCTGGAGGCAGAACGCCATGTGCACGGCCCACGGCGCAAAACAGGAGCTGGCGCTCAATCCGGACTACCGCGTCTTCCGCCTCCTGGGCGCGAACGTGAAGCCCGGCGCGGTCCGCGTGCGCAGCTTCAGCCAGTTGCTCGGCACGGCCTGCTTCCGCAACCCCGACGGCCGGTTCTGCCTGCTGCTCCGCAACCTCGAAGGGCCGCGCGCGGCCGAGATCACGCTCGACGGCGTGAAGCGCCGGATCGATCTTCCGGGCCGCGCCCTGTGCGCCGTGGCCCTCGGCAAGGGGCGCCGGAACCCGTGAAAAGACGCATGCTACACCGGAGGGGGCGGAAGCCCTGATGCGCGGGCCTCCCGGCGCCGGCGGAGGCGGGGAAGCGAGCGCAACGTTGACTCCCGGTCCAGGCCGGATGGATTCTCGCCATGCCAAGCGTCATCGTGTCGAAACCGGGCCGTTCGGCGTGGAAGAGCGCGCTTGAGATCGGGCAGGGCATCGCGTTTCCGATCGCGTGGGAACTTCACCGCCTCCCCGCCCCGCGCGGCGGCGCGGCCGAACGGCGCGCCGCGGCGCTGCGGATCCTGTTGCGCGCGGCGCCGCTTCCGCCCGAAGGAGCCCGGCCGTGAGCCGCACGGCGAATCCCTCGCACCGCGCCGGCGGCGACGCGCCTTCCGCGGGCGTGTGGGGCGTGATCGGCCCCCTGCTGCGGCCGTACCTCGGGCACCTTGCCGCCGCCACGACCCTGAACGCCCTGCACGGCTTCGCCATCACCTTTCAGATCTTCGCCGCGGCCTGGCTGGTGGACTGGGTGCTGCGGCACGAGAAGGCGCCGTGGTTCCTCAGCCTGGCGATGCGCGCGTTGCGCCTCGAAGACGTGCTGCCGGCGCGGCTGGCCGTGCTGTCGACAGCCTACTTCCTGGTGTCGGTCTTCGGACGCATGCTCACCTGGCACGCCGGCTACCGCATCTTCACCTGGGTTCGCGAGCGGATGCTGACGGTCATGCGCGAGCAGTTCTTCCGCCGGGTCAACCACCTCTGCCTGCGCTTTCACATCAAGCGCTCCTCCGGCGAACTGTTCAGCTACCTGTTCGGCTCGCCGCTGGGCCAGGTCGTGCAGTTCTACCAGCACTGCTCGATGAACTTCGCCGGCGCCGTGGTCACGGTGTTCTCGGCGGTGGCCATCACGCTCGGCTGGGACTGGGTCCTGACCTGCGTGCTGGCGGTCATGGTGGCGGTAAAGGTCGCGCTGATGGAGCGCGCCCGGCGCCGCTACAGGGCCCTCCAGCGCGAATTCCAGCAGATCGAGGCCTCGGTGACGGGGTCGGTCGCCGACCTCCTGCGCGGCACCCGCGCGGTGAAGCTGCACGCCATGGAGGACAGCGCCTCGCGGGAGTTCGGCGCGCAGGTGCGCATGATCGCGACCAAGAGCTACGAGCGCGACGTCAAGTTCCACGTCGAATACATGAAGCAGGAAACCGTCGACTACCTGTTCTTCGCGGTGCTGATGACGGTCTGCGTCTGGCGGCACGCGGGCGGCCACATTACCGTCGGCGAGGTCACCGGCTTCCTGATGGCCTACTCCCAGCTGCAGGGGCCGTTCGTGATGCTCAGCCAGGCGTTCACGCTCTTCGGCGGCGCCCAGGCCTCGATCGAGCGCATCAGCGAAGTGATGCGCGCCGCCAGCACCACCCCCGACCCCGTCGGCACGGAGCTGCCCGTGCCCGCGGCCGGCGAAGTGGAGTTCCGGGGCGTGCACTTCGCCTACGAGGAAAGAACGGTGCTCAACGGCATCGACGCGCGCATCCCCTACGGCCAGCGCGTGGCGCTGGTGGGCCCCTCGGGCGGGGGCAAGAGCACCATGGCGATGCTCCTGCTGCGCATGTACGATCCTGACCGGGGCCGCGTCTCGATCGCGGGCGTGGACTTGCGCCACTGCGTGGGCGCCGAAGTCCGCCGCCGCTTCGGCGTGGTGCCGCAGGATCCGTTCATCTTCCGCACCACCCTGCGCCAGAACCTGAAGGTGGCCCGGATCGACGCCGATGACGCCCTGCTGGAGCGCGTCTGCCGGCAGGCCAACGCCTGGGAGTTCATCAGCCAGCTCCCGGAAGGGCTGGACACCAGGGTCGGCGAAGGCGGCGCGAATCTCTCCGGCGGACAGCGCCAGCGCCTGGCAATCGCCCGCGCGATCCTGGCCGACGCGCCGTTCCTGCTGTTCGACGAAGCCACCAGCGCGCTGGATACGCTCAGCGAACGCCTCGTCCAGGAGACGATCGGCAAGATCTGCGCCGGGCGCACCGCGATTATCATCGCCCACCGCCTGGCCACGGTGAAGGACTGCGACCGCATCATCGTGATCAAGGAGGGCCGCATCGTCCAGGACGGCGCCTACGCCGACCTTGCCGCCCGGCCCGGCCTGTTCCGCGACCTCGTCGAAGGGCAGCAGCTCATGGCGTAGATGACGCTCAGCCGACGATGATCTCGCCGAGCGAACGTTTGGGAACGTGATGCACGCCGGCGGCGTCGCGCCAGTACTTGATGCTTCCGTCCGCGGGGATTTTGTCGATCCGGACTTCCTCGGCCGCCTTGCCCAGGGCCGCCACGAGCAGTATGTCGAAGTGCTCCGGTATGGCGAGCGCACTGCGCAGGGCCTCCCGCTTGATCGAGCCCAACAGGCACCCGCGCAGGCCCTTGGCGGTGGCGCCCAGCAGGATCGTCTGCGCGGCTATCCCGTGATCGCACCCCGGAGCGGCTGATATGCGCTTGTCGCACAGAATGACGATATACGCCGCCGGCCGCTCGCCTTCGGCGGGCCCGTCCCAGTCCTTGAGGTAGGCGGCCCAGGCCAGATGCGGAAAGATCGCGGCGTTCCTGGCGGAGTCGCAGGACAGGATGTACTTGAGCGGCTGAAGGTTTCCGCCCGAGGCGGAAAGCCTGGCCAGGTCCACGAGCTCCTCGAGCGTTCCACGGTCGATCGCGGTCCTGCCGTCAAACCGACGGTGGCTCCGCGTGCTGACGACAAGGTCTCTGAACATCCCGCTTCCTCCGGTCAGTCGGCGTTCCCCATCCTGCCCGCGCGGGAGACGCGCAATCCTCCCGGCCGGCCGGTCTCCGCCCCGTTCACGCTTTACCCCTGGAAACGGCCGTCAGGCTATCCGGGGTCGCGGCCGAAATCAAGGCGGGAAAACGGCAAGGCCTCGGTGAAGCAGGGGGGAGCAACGGTAGGGCGGACCGTCCCGGTCCGCCACGGCGGGGCCGGCCTGCCCGCCAGAGCCCGAAGGGCGACGGCGGGAGGCCCCGCCCTATTGCGGTTTCCCACCGTGTGACTGAGGCATCACGGAGAACGCCGCAATTCCCTTGCCCCCGCGCGGCGGTTCGTGGCAGTGTCTGCGCCTCCGAACGGAATCGAGATCCGCATGACCGGCCGCGACATTGCCCCGGCGCAGATCCGGGATGAGGATTAACCGACAACCATGCAAACACCCGCTGTGTCTTCGCCCGTTCGCCTGCTGTATCGGACTCACGCCTGGGAGTGGAATCATGCCCTGCCGCTCGGCAACGGCCGCCTCGGCGCCATGGTCTTCGGCCGCGTGGCGCGCGAGGCGATCCAGGTCAACGAGGAATCCCTGTGGGAAGGCCGGCGTTTCGACCGGTGCAATCCGCGGGCCAGGCAGGAGTTGCCGCGGATACGCGAGCTGCTCTTCGCCGGCCGGAATGCCGAGGCCTACGCGCTGGCGGAGCAAGCGCTGCTTTCGCCCGAGCGCAACATCGATTCCTACCAGAGCGCTGGCGAGCTGGTGATCGACTGGGCCGGCGGCAAGGTCCGCCCCAGCCACGAGATGGGGTTCTTCAACCCCAAGCCCGGCGGCCCGTGGTGGGAAGTCGTCTATGCCGTCCACGACTACGAGCGCGACCTCGACCTCTCCACCGGCATCGCCACCACGCGGTTCAACTGCCGCAACGTCCGGCAGCGGCGGGAGCACTTCTGCTCGAAGCCGGATGATCTGATTTGCACGCGCATCGTCTTCGACCCCGGCAAGGGCGATGTGGATCTGAACCTGCAGCGCGCACAGGACGTGCGCTCGCGCGAAGCCTCGTCGGACGGCCGCCTGCTGCTGACCGGCCGCCTGACGCGCGGCGGCATGCGCTTTGCGATGCTTCTGCACGCCCGCGCGACCGGCGGGACGCTCGCCGCCGACGAGGACTGCCTGCGCGTGCGCGGCGCCGACGCCGTGGAGCTGCGGCTGGCGGCCGCGACCTCCTACGTGGCGCCCGGCGATCTGTCGGCCGATCCCGTGGCGAAGTGCCGCGCCGCGATGGCCGCCGCCGCGGGCAAGAGCTGGGAGCGCCTGCGCGCCGATCACGTCGCGGCGCACCGCCGGCTCTTCGAGCGCGTCAGGCTCGAACTGCCCGCCTCGCCCGGCGACGAGCTGCCGACCGACGAGCGCCTCGACCGCGTGAAGAATGGCGCGGAAGACCCCGGCCTGGAGGCGCTCTACTTTCACTACGGACGCTACCTGCTCATGAGCTGCAGCCGCCCCGGCTCGCTGCCGGCCAACCTGCAGGGCGTGTGGTGTCAGCACATGGCGGCCCCGTGGGACAGCGACTATCACACCAACATCAACATGCAGATGAACTACTGGCCCGCGGGTCCGGCGAACCTGATCGAATGCCAGGAGCCGCTGTTCCGCTGGATGAGCCTGATCGAACCGGCGGGCCGCGAGGCCGCCCGCAAGCTGTACGACTGCGGCGGCTGGGTGGCGCACCACGTCTGCGACGTTCACGGCTGCGTGGAGCCGATGGACGGCGCGTGCGGCATCTGGCCGATGGGCGCGATCTGGCTGGCGACGCACTGCATGGAACACTACCGTTTCAGCGGCGACCGGCGGCTGCTGGCGGAGCGCCTCTGGCCGCTGATGCGCGGCGCGGTCGCCTTCGCCTGCGACTTCCTGATCGAAGCGCCGGCCGGCTCCGCCTGCCCCGGCCGGCTGGTCACCAGCCCCAGCCATTCGCCGGAGAACGTGTTCGTCGCGGCCGACGGCTCGCACAGCATGTTCACCTACGGGGCCACCATGGACCTGTCGCTCATCGCGCAGCTCGTCGACGACTGCCGGGAGGCCATGGATCTGCTGGGAATCGACGATCCCGCCTTCGCGGCGCGGCTGCGCGACGTCAAGGCGCGGCTGGCGCCGGTCGTGGTCAGCCCGCGGCTGGGCATCGTGCAGGAATGGATCGAGGACTACGAGGAGTGCGAGCCGGGACACCGGCACATCTCGTCGCTCATCGGCCTTCAGCCGCTGGCGCAGATCACGCGGGGGCGGACGCCGGAGCTGTTCGCCGCGGCGCGCGCCACGGTGGACCGGCGTCTGGCGCACGGCGGCGGGCACACGGGCTGGAGCAAGGCGTGGCTGATCAACTTCCTGGCGCGGCTCGGCGACGGCGCCGCGGCCCGCGCGCACATCCTGGGCCTGCTGCGCGAGAAAACGCTCCGGAACCTGTTCGACGACCATCCGCCGTTTCAGATCGACGGCAACTTCGGCGCCACGGCCGGCATGGCGGAGATGCTTCTGCAGAGCCACGACAGCGTCATCGACCTGCTCCCGGCTTTGCCGCCGGGATGGCCCCATGGAGCGGTGAAGGGCTTGCGCGCCCGCGGCGGCGTGACCGTGGATCTGACCTGGCGGGACGGCCGGCTGACCGCGGCCTGCCTGACCGCCGATCGCCCCGGCGCGTACCGCGTGCGTCTGCCGGGCGGCGCCATCCGGGAAATCGAACTGAAAGCGTCCGAGCGCACGCCCCTGCAGACGAGTTGAAGGCCGCGGCCGTTCAGTCCGCCGCCCCCATTTCCCGCAGCGCGTCCGCGGCGGGCTCACAGCCCTGCGCGGCCGCCTTGCGGTACCACGGCTCTCCAGGGTCAGACCGAGAAAATAGAAATTACCCTTCAGCCAGTTTCTTCCGCAGCCGCGTCAGTTGGCGGCGCAGGGCTTCGTCGCCGGCCATCAGTTCCCTGAGCTTCGCGCGCTGCTTGCCCACTGCCCCGTTGCCCTTGTAGCCGAAGCTCCGGCCGACCTCCCGCTGACTCTTGCCGCAGAGCCGGCAACACAGCTCGATGGCGATCATCTTCGCCACCCCGGCGCGCCGCCCGTGCCTCCGCAGTTCCTGCACGTCCGCACCCAGTTCGCCGGCGACCGTCTGTGTGACCACGTCCATGTCCGGCTCCCGCTCCAGCGGCCAGGCGATATCGCCGTACGCGCCTTTGTTCAGCCTCACCTCCCGCAGCTCCCCATGGACCTGCGCCCGGAATTCCCCGTCGCCGATCGCGTAGCAGCTCGCACCCATCGCCTCCTTCAGTACGGGGTCTTCGCCGTCGACCATCGACTCCACGTAGGCCCGGTAGGCGATCCTCGACCGTCCCGGCGTACTCCGATCCATCAGACGCAGCCAGCGGTAGTTGACAATCTCTTCAATTCTCTTGCCGTCGACATAGCCGCCGTAGCTGCTCCAGGGGTAGTCGTTGAGACAGGCAGTCTTCTCGCTCGCACTTGCCGCCTCCATGCGCTTGATCCTGACCGGGTTGAGGTGGATGTAGCGGCTTACGCGCAAAATGTACTCATCGCCCCCGACCAGCTTCGCCCCGTAGCGCCCCTGAAAACAGTGCCCGGGCCGATTACGCTTGTAGCGACGGTACATGCCGTAGGCCGTATTGAGCCGTTGCATGAACCGATGGATATTGCCCAGCGGCGTCTCGACCAGCAGGTGTCCGTGGTTCGGCAGCAGACAGTAGGCGTACAGCACGACTTCGTCGCGCTCCAGCGCCGACGTCAGTTGCTCCATGAAACGCCGGTAGTCGCTCTGCGCGTGGTAGATCGTCTGCCGCGCGTTGCCACGCACGGTCACATGGTACTTCGCCCCCGGGAAACGAATCCTCCATGGCCTCGGCATCCGCCCAACGTCCCACCGCGCCGTCCCAGCGTCAAGCTATTTTCTATTTTCTCGGTCTGACCCTGAGTGTTTCTGACTGAGTGTTTATTTGGCTTGTCACGCCGGGGAACCGCGTTACACTTTGGCGCAGGGGAGGACGGATTGCGTCCCTCCCCGGAAAGGAGGGCGCCATGCCTGTCCAGAATCTCAGAGCCTTTCTCGACGGCAACGGTGTGAAGTACGTGGTCATCAGCCACTCGAAGGCCTACACGGCGCAGGAGATCGCCGCCAGCGCCGAAGTGCCGGGGAAAGAGCTGGCCAAGACCGTAATGGTCAAGGCCGACGGCCGGATGGCCATGGCCGTGCTCCCGGCCTCCCGCCAGGTCGACTTCGACCGGCTGGCGCGGGGCATCGGCGTCAAGCGGGCCGAACTGGCTCAGGAGAAGGAATTCACGGACCTGTTCCCAGGCTGTGAACCCGGCGCCATGCCCCCGTTCGGGAACCTGTACGGCGTGGACGTGTACGTGGAGACCGAACTGACACGCGATGCGCAGATCGCCTTCAATGCCGGTTCGCATACGGAGCTGGTCAAGCTCGCCTACGGCGACTTTGCGCGGCTGGTCAAGCCGCGGGTGCTCGATTTTGCCCGCTGATTCGTCCGGCCTCCGGCCGAAAGGAGCGTGATATGGACAGAGGCGCGCACGGAAGGAAAGACCGTTATATCAAGGAGAAGCGACACGACGTATACCAGGAACGCGGCAAGTGGCCCGAGCCGACCGTGTGCACGGAGTGCGCGGCGGTCTTCGCGGGAGGACGATGGTGCTGGCGGGAACGGCCGGAGGGCAGCCAGGAGACCGTCTGCCCGGCCTGCCGCCGCGCGGCCGAACGCATGCCGGCGGGCCACGTGCATCTCAAGGGCGATTTCTTCAGGGAACACCGCGAGGAACTGCTGAGCCTCGCCCGCCACGTCGAGGAGCAGGAGAAGGCCCAGCATCCTCTGGAGCGCCTGATCGAGATCAAGGAGGCGAACAGTCACGCCCTGATCACGACCACCGGCATTCACGTGGCGCGGCGGATCGGCGAAGCCGTTTCGCGCGCCTACAAAGGCGAGCTGGACGTGCAATACCCCGACGGCGACAAGTCGGTCCGCATCACCTGGGAGCGCTGAAGCCGGCGCGCTTCCGCGGAAATCCGACGGCCATGTCCTTCGGCGTCGCCGCCCGTCGGGTCGGGCTCCGCTTCGCGGCGCACTCCATGCTTGACGCAGGCGTCCGATTTTCGCCACTTTTCCCGCCCGTGACAACGCTTTCCCGGAAAGCTTCGAACGGGCGCGTGCCCTTTGCCTCCGGGAGGCGCTTGCCCGTCGCCGCCGGCCGGCATGCGTTTGCCGGCATCGCCGGCTGAAAGGAGCTGCCCGTGAAGTACGGCCATTTCGACCGGTCCAGGCGCGAATACGTGATCCGGAACCCCGCCACCCCCCTGCCCTGGATCAACTACCTGGGCACGCAGGAGTTCTTCGGCATGATCTCCAATTCGGGCGGCGGCTACTGCTTCATGATCGACGCCCGCAAACGCCGCATCACCCGCTACCGCTACAACAATGTCCCCATGGATTCGGGCGGGCGCTACCTGTACGTCAGGGACGAGCGGACGCGCAAGTTCTGGGCGCCGGGCTGGATGCCGGTCAAGGCCGATCTCGATTTCTACGAATGCCGTCACGGATTGGGCTACACCGTCATAACCGGCGAGAAGGACGGCATCCGGGTCGCGACGCGCTACTTCGTTCCCTTCAACGAAAGCTGCGAAATCTGGGAAACCGACGTAACGAATACCGGCCGCGGGACGAGAACCTTCACCCTGTTCAGCTTTGTCGAGTTCTGCCTCTGGGAGGCCCTCAACGACGCCACCAACCTCCAGCGCACCCTCAACCTCGGCGAGGTCGAGATCGACGGCAGCACCATTTACCACGTGACGGAATACCGCGAACGGCGCAGCCACTTCGCGTACTTCGCCGCAAGCGAGAAGATCGACGGCTACGACACCGATTCCGAGGCCTTTCTCGGCAGGTACAACGGCTTCCACGAGCCCCGCGCCGTGGCCGAAGGCCGGAGCGGAAACTCCGTCGCCTGCGGATGGAATCCCTGCGGCTCGCACTCCATCCGCATGACGCTCAAGCCGGGCGAAACGAAGAAGCTGAACTTCCTGCTGGGCTACGCGGAGAATCCCGAAGACGAGAAGTTCAGCGCGCCCGGCGTGCTGAACAAGAAACGCGTCAGGGCCACGATCGGGAAGTACCTCAAGCGGCGCAATTCGGAGCAGGCTTTCAGGGCCCTGGCCAGGGAATGGGACGACCTTACCGGACGCTTCCAGGCGGAAACGCCGTACGAGAACCTGAACATGATGGTCAACACCTGGAACCAGTACCAGTGCGTCACGACCTACAACATGGCCCGCTCGACCTCCTACTACGAGACGGGAATCGGGCGCGGCATCGGCTACCGCGACGCCTGCCAGGATCTCTACGGCGCGGTGCACATCATGCCGCCGGAGCGGTCGCGGCAGCGGATTCTCGATCTCGCGGCGATCCAGTGGCGGAACGGGGCGACGTACCACCAGTACCAGCCGCTCGACAAGAAGGGCAACGCCACCATCGGCGTGGGGTTCAACGACGACCCGCTGTGGCTGATCCTGGGAACGGCCACCTACATCAAGGAAACGGGCGACTGGTCGATCCTGGACGAGCAGGCCCAGTTCGACAACAACCCGGACGAAACCGCCACGCTCTACGAGCACCTGATCATCTCGGTCAGGCACATCATGAGGAACCGCGGCCCGCACGGCCTGCCGCTCATCGGGCGCGCGGACTGGAACGACTGCCTGAACCTGATCATGACCGGCATCAAGCCCGGCGACACCTTCCAGGGCGACGCCACGCACGCCAGCCTGAACGACGAGATCGGCAGCGTGCCCGAAAGCCTGATGATCGCCGGGCAGTTTGTCTGGGCGGCGAGCGAGTTCATGCGCATGGCCGAGCACAGGAAGGACGCGAAAAACGCCCGGATGGCCGCCCGGGCCGCGCAGGCGATGCGGGACGCGATCGTCAGGCACGCCTGGGACGGCGAATGGTTCGTGCGCGCTTTCGACCGGTTCGGAAAGAAGATCGGTTCGCGGCACAACGCGGAAGGGCAGATCTTCGCGGAATCGCACGGCTGGATCGGCATGGCCGAGGTGGGCAAGGAGAACGGCATGCTCGCCCGGGCCCTGGACGCCGTCAAAGAGCGCCTTTTCTCGCGCCACGGCATAGTCCTGCAGCAGCCCGCCTACACCGCGTACAACTTCTACTGGGGCGAGATGACCTCCTACCCGCCGGGAGTGAAGGAAAACGCCGGCATCTTCTGCCAGCCCACGGGATGGCTGACCATCTCGGAGTGCAACGTGGGCCGCGGCGACCGGGCCATGGAATACTACAGGTCCATCTGCCCGGCGGAGCGCGAGGAGATCAGCGACGTCCACCGCTGCGAGCCGTACGTCTACGCCCAGATGATCGCGGGGCCGGATTCCGCGCGCTTCGGCGAGGCCAAGAACTCCTGGCTCACCGGAACGGCCGCGTCGTCCTTCCTCGCGGTCTCGCAGTACATCCTCGGAATCAAGCCCGGCTACGACGGCCTGCTGATCGACCCCTGCATCCCGAAGGAGTGGGACGGGTTCAAGGTGCGGCGCAGGTTCCGCAACGCCGTCTACCGGATCGAGGTGACCAATCCCTCGCACGTGAGCAAGGGCGTGCGCAGCGTCGCGGTTGACGGCCGGAAAATCGAGGGCCGCACGCTGCCCGACTTCCGCGACGGCAAGACCCACAAGGTCGAAGTCGTGATGGGATGACGGGCGCGGGAGGGACGTCCGCCCGCCGCGGCGTGAGGCCCCCGCCGGGCCGCCGCGAACGGCAGGCGAACCGGCGCGAGCCTGTCGGAACGCGCGGGCGGAGGCGCGCTCTACGGGTCCAGCGCGCCCCTGGCCAGGCCGGCCGGGAGGGCCGGCGGCCGCGCGCAGGAACTCCCGAGCATGACGTGCCGCCCCTTCAGCGAAGCTTCGTGCACGGCGTGCATGATGTCCAGAACGTGAAACGCCAGCGCGCCGCTCGCGCGGTGCGGACGGCCCGGCCGAAGCAGCGCGCAGGCCATGTCGGCCACGCCCGTGCCGCGGTTGATGTCGGCGACGTGCGTCAGCGCCACCTCCTTCCACTCCCTCTCGCCCTGCAGGCGCATTTTCACCGGGCCTCCGAAACCGTTCGGATCCGGAACCTGCAGCGAGCCCTTGCTGCCGTACACCTGTATGCAGGGCAGGTCATGCGCCCACACGTCGAAGCTGGTGACGAGCGTGCCGATCGCGCCGTTCGCGAAATCCATCACCGCGGCGACATGCGTCGGAACCTCCACCGGGACGACTTTGCCGTGCTTCTTCGCGCTCGTGATCGTGCGCGTCGGAAAGCTGATCCGGGCGGATCCCGTCACCCGCCTGACCGGTCCCAGCAGGTTCACCAGGGCCGTCAGGTAGTACGGCCCCATGTCGA
The DNA here is from genome assembly GCA_016873635.1 of Lentisphaerota bacterium. Taxonomy (GTDB): domain Bacteria; phylum Verrucomicrobiota; class Kiritimatiellia; order UBA8416; family VGWJ01; genus VGWJ01. Next base: position 19,131 of record VGWJ01000004.1, read on the forward strand.
ACATCGGTCCCCCGCCCTTCTCGTAGTAGAACTCCGGGTCGGGGTGCCAGCTCTCGTGGCCGTGGCACATCATGAAAGCCGTGGCCCCCACGGGGTCGCCGATCAGGCCGTCGTCGATCAGCTTCCGGCAGGTCTGGATGCCGCCGCCCATGAACGTGTCCGGCGCGTTGCCCACCAGCAGGTTCTTCTCCTTCGCCAGCGCCAGAAGGCGCCGCCCCTGCGCGCGCGTGACGGTCAGCGGCTTCTCGCCGTACACGTGCTTGCCGGCTTTCAGCGCCTTCATGGCCACGGCGTAATGCGCCTTGGGGATCGTCAGGTTCACCACGATCCTGATCCCGGGATCCTTCAGCAGTTTCCCGACCGTCATGGCCTTGACGCCGGGGTTCTCCGCGGCCTTCGCCCGGGCGCGCTGCGGGTCGAGGTCCGCGCAGGCGGCGAGGTCGAGAATGTGGCCGTAGACTTCCCGCATCATCCTGAAGTAAATCCCGCTGATATTGCCGCAGCCGACGATGCCGACCTTGATTCCGTCCACGTTTTCTCCTTCTTGAACCGCGGTTGAGCGGGCAATTGCCGCCAATAACCGGCCCGCGCGCAGCGCGAGGGAACTGCTCTTTCTAGGCTTATTTCTTCTCCGCCGTCCGGCGCAGGTACGCTTCGATGAACGGCGCCAGCGCGCCGTCCAGGACCGCGTTGACGTTCGACGTCTCGCAGCCCGTGCGGTGGTCCTTGACCAGCGTGTAAGGCTGCAGCACGTACGAGCGGATCTGGCTGCCCCACGCGATCTCGCCCTTCTCGCCGTACATCTTCTCCATGTCGCGCCGCTTCTGGTCCTGCATCAGCTCGTACAGCCGCGCCCGCAGCATCTTCATGGCCCTGGAACGGTTCTTGTGCTGCGAGCGCTCGGCCTGGCAGGCCACCTGGATGCCGGTGGGCAGGTGCGTGAGGCGCACCGCGGAATCGGTGGTGTTCACGTGCTGCCCGCCTTTCCCGCTGGAGCGGTAGGTATCCACGCGCAGATCGTCTTCGCTGATCTCGACCTCGATGTCATCGCCCACGTCGGCCACCACGTCCAGGGCCGCGAACGAAGTATGCCGCCGCTTGTTGGCGTCGAAAGGGCTGATGCGCACCAGGCGGTGAACCCCGCGCTCGGCCTTCATGCGGCCGTACGCGGAAGGCCCCGTGACGGCGAAAGTCACGCTGCGGATGCCCACTTCGTCGCCGGGCTGGTAGTCCAGCACCTCGACCGCGTAGTCCTGCTCCTGGCAGTAGCGCCGGTACATGCGGAACAGCATGTCGGCCCAGTCGCAGGAGTCCGTCCCGCCGGCGCCGGCGTGCAGGGTCAGGAACGCGTCGTGCCCGTCGAGCTCGCCCCCCAGCAGGCACTGCGTTTCGAGCGCGCCGCGCAGCCGCTCGGCACGCCCCAGGGCCGCCTCGACCTCGCCCGCGGCTTCCCGGCGATGCGCCTCGTCGCTCTCGCTCTCCGCGAGCTCGATCAGGACGGCCACGTCGTCGAGGGCCGACTTCAGTTCCGCGAGGGGCTTGAGCGCGGCGCGGTGGCGGTTGGCCTCCTCGACGGACGCGCGCGCGGACGCCTGGTCGTTCCAGAAATCGGGGCGGGCCGCGCGCTCCTCCAGTTCCGCGAGCTGCTTCTCGCGCCGCTCCGCGTCAAAGATACCCCCTGATCCGGGCCAGTTTCCGCCCCAGATCCGCCAGTCTTGTCTTCAGTTCTTCCATGCCTGGATCTTTCCCGCTTTCCGGTTTTCGGTGTTCGGTTGTCGGAGCCCGCGGCGGGAAGCGTCGTTTTCCGGACGCCGGACACCGGGTACCCGTCCGCGGAGGCGCCGCTTACGTCCCGCGATCGGGGGAGGCTACCACATCCCGCCCCCCTTTGAAGACCGAAAAGATGGCTGCGCCCAGTAGCGCGGCCGTGACCGCCGCGCAGGGAATGGCGAAACCCCAGTCGCCCACCCGGGTGTAGAAGGTCGGCGCCGCCCCGGGCGGCCGCGCCCGGACCTCGGAGGTTTTGCCGGCCATGGCCGCCAGCGCGTAGTCGTCCGCGGCGATGGTCTCCACCCTGCCCGCCGCGTCGATCATGCAGGTTACGCCGGTGTTGGCGGCGCGCACGGCGTCCACGCGGTTCTCCACGCACCGCAGCACGCAGTGGCTCAGGTGCTGCACCGGACCGGGCGTGCGGTCGAACCAGGCGTCGTTGGTCTGCACCACCAGGAAGCCCGCGCCGTTGAGCACCGACCGCCGCGCCAGCCGGGCCACCGTATCCTCGAAGCAGATCAGCGTGGAGAAGGTGACCGGCGGCGACGCCAGCCGGAACACGGTGCTGGTGGCGCCGGCCGCGCAACTGAAGCCCAGCGGCGCGACCCGTTTGAGCGCGGGAATCGCGTCGTCGAACGGAATGTATTCGCCGAACGGCACGAGGTGCCGCTTGCGGTAGACCTGCGAGGCGACGCCGCCGGCCTCGAAGAGGATCGCGCTGTTGAACCACAGCTCGCGGCCGCCGGCGAAGACCACGTCCATGGTCCCCGCCAGGATCGGCGGCCCCGCCTCGGCCAGCTCGCGCGCGAGCCGTCCGCTCTCGTCGTCGGGCAGCGCGGCAAACCCCGGCACGGCCGTCTCGGGCCAGACAATCAGGTCCGGCCGCGTGCCCTGCGCCACCAGCTCGGTCAGATACCTCAGGCGCGCGTGGATCTCCTCCGCGTAGCCGGCGGGCCACTTGCGTTCCTGCGCGATGCCGGGCTGGATCGCCGCCACCCGCACCGCCGCGCCCCGCGCGCGTTCCGCGCGCGCGCGCGGCGCCGCGCGCATGCCGTGCATCCAGCACAGCGCGGCGGCCAGCAGACCCGCCATCAGCTCGAAGTGCGCGCGGCGCGGGCGGTTTTCGCGGTACACCGCGATCAGACGCAGAACCGTCAGCGCCAGCGCCGCGTTCAGCGCCATGACCACCGCCGACACCGCATATACCCCGCCCCACTCCGCGACCTGGATCACCGCCAGGTTGCGGAACTGGCTTACGCCGAGCTGGTTCCAGGGAAAGCCCGTACAGAGCTCCGCGCGGCCGTACTCCAGTCCGACCCACAGCACGGGCAGCAGCAGGACCAGCCCGACGTTGCGCGCGCGGTTCTCCAGGCCGGTCAGGCCGAAGATCCAGGCGGCCAGCATGGCGAAGGCCCCCGTGTACAGCGCGCAGTAGGCCGCCAGCGCCAGCCAGCCCAGCGCCACGGCCGGCGCCGCCGCGACGGGCATCTGGCCGGTCTGCCACAAACGCAAAAGCCAGGACAGCGTAAGCAGCCAGAACGTCAGCCCGCTCAGGAAACCCCACCGGAAGGCCTCCCGCGGCCGTGTAAAGCGCGCCATCACCAGCAGCGGCACGAAGGCCAGCCAGGCCGACTCGCCGCTCCTGAAAGGGGGATAGGCGCCGGCCAGCAGCAGGCCCGACGCCGACGCCGCCAGCGCCCGCAGCGCCGTCCCCCTGCCCGGGGGGAAGCGTGACGCACGGCACGCGGGCCGTCGCTGCGCGGTGTCCGGATCCGTATTCATGCCGCCTCGCCGCACTGCCTGTTTTTCCTCACGCTGCCGCGCGGGCTGGCATCGTTGCGGCCCGCCCCGCCCATCATCGCCGCGATCGCGTCGAACGTGCCGCCCGGTCGCGGCACAAGCGGCCGCCGCGGCGCAGGTTGCAGCCGGCCCGGGCCGGTTCGTGCCGGAAGGCCGAACGGTGGCATGGCTCTGCGCTCATTGCCAGGCGAGCATCCTGGTCAATTCGCCGACGCGGCGCTCAATGTCTTCGCCCGCGAGGTTGGCCAGCCCGTCCAGCCCGAAGGCCTCCACCCCGAACGATCCAGTCACGCTGCCGAACAGCAGCGCCTCCCTGACCGCGGCGTCGGTGATCTTGCTGGCCGCCGACAACCGGCCCATGAAACCGCCCGCGAAACAGTCGCCCGCGCCCGTGGGGTCGACGACCTCTTCGACCGGGTAAGCCGGCACGATGAAAATGGCGGTTTTCGAGAAGAGGACGGCGCCGTGCTCGCCCTTCTTGATGACCACGTAGCGCGGCCCGCGCTCGAGCACGGCCGCGGCGCACTTGCGCAGGCTGTGCTCCCCCGTGAGCAGGCGCGCTTCGGCGTCGTTCAGCGTCAGCATGTGCACGCGCGCGATGACCTCATCCAGCGCGGGGCGGGCCGTGGCGATCCAGAGATCCATCGTATCCGCCATGACGAACCGCGCCTGGAGCGTCTGTTCCAGAACGTGCAGCTGCAGTTCCGGCGAAATGTTGCCCAGCAGCAGCATCGGGGCGCGGCGGTAGGCCGCCGGAAGATCCGGACGGAAGTCCGCGAACACGTTCAGCTCGGTGGCCAGCGTGCGGCGGTTGATCATGTCCGGCTCGTACACGCCCGACCAGCGGAAGGTGCGGCCCGGCGCGTGCCGGAGCCCGGCCAGGTCGATTCCGAAGCCCTTGTACAGCGCGATGGACTCGGCGGGGAAGTCCGCGCCGACCACGCCGACCATGCCCACGCCGGTGAAGAACGACGCCGCCGCGCAGGCGTAGCTCGCCGACCCGCCCAGCGCGTCCGCGCGCCGCCGCGCCGGCGTTTCGATCGTATCGATGCCGATCGAGCCGACCACCACGAGCCGCACGTCCGTTCCGTTCTCCGGCATGCTCAGAAGCTCCTTCCCAGCAGCCGCGAGTACGCCGCCACCTGGCGCGTCAGGTCGCCGGCCGGGTCGAGGCGGCCCGCGTCCAGGCACAGCCGCAGCAGACCCGCTTCGACCATGCGCCCCGCCTCCTCGACGCCCGCGATGCCGCCCGCGAACAGCGGAATGCCGGCCCGCGCGCCGAGATCGGCGAAGTCCGAGCGGCACCGCACGCCGGCCTCGTGCACGAGGTAATCGGCGCCCACGGCCACCGCCAGGCGCGCCTCGTCGCGCGTGCGCGACGACAGGCCCACCATCCCGCCTTCGCCCAGCAGGCTGCGCGCCTCGGCGATCGCGGCGTCCGCCGCGTCAAGGTGAAGGCCGTCCGCCCCCACCTCCCGCGCCAGGGCGGCGTCGCCGCCGATCACCAGCAGCGCGTCGTCCCGCCGGCAAACCGTCACGGCGCGCGCCACCGCCTCGCGCCCGGCCGCGGCCGCGCCGCGCAGCCGCAGCATGTCCGCGCCCCCGGCGATGGCCGCGGCGCACAGATCGGGCACGCCGTCCGCCGGGACCGCCGCGACGTCCAGGACCAGGCAAAGGAAAGCGTCCTCCAGTCTCACCTCAGGGGCGCCTCACTGCGGCTTGTGCTCCGACACGACTTCGCTCACGCTGACGACGACGCGCCGGATCTCCCCGATGCCGAGCCCGTTGGTGACGCTTTCGCGGACGCGGCGCTGCAGCAGCTCGCAGACCTCGTGTATCTGGGGCCCCGCCTTGACGCGCACGTCGACGTTGATGTCCAGCGCGCGGCGCAGCGGCACGATTTCCGGACGCATCCTGACCACGGAAGGGAACTCCGCGGCCAGCTTGGCCACGTAGTCGGCGATGGCCTCGGTGCTCATGCGCACCTTGCCGCCCTCGGCGTCGAACGTCAGGTAGCGCGGCCGCCGCGTCCGGACCGCGGTGAGCACGAAAAGCGCCACCAGGCACAGCAGGAACAGGCCCGCGCTCACGGCCTTGACGCGGCCCAGCCCGGTGAGGCCGACCTTCAACAGATCCCAACGCGCGCCCGAGAAAGGCGCCGTCAGCAGAAGCGCCCCCACGAAAGCCAGCAGCGCCAGGATCAGCAACTGAACGATGACATTGATCAGCTTCATGGTTCTTCCTCCGCTCAGCCCACGACCCTGTCGTCATCCTCCTCGCCGGCATGCTCTTCGTCCGCGCGGGGCCCCTGGGCCGCGCCGACCTCACGCACCTCCGACGCCCCGTACTGCACCGTGCGCTGGTCTTCCAGCCGGATCCTGACCTTCTGCGCGAGCACGTTGAGGTCCAGGACCCGGCCGCACCCGGCCGGACACTCCACCGCGGCGCCGTCGCGCGGAAGCTGCCGCGCCATCTCGCGGTAGCAGTCGTACTCGTACCGCAGGCAGCATTTCAGCCGCCCGCACAATCCGCCGATGCTCAGCGGGTTCAGCGAGACGTGCTGAACCTTGGCCATGCGCAGGTTGACCGACGCGAAGTTGCGGAGCCAGGAGCAGCAGCACAGCGCTCTCCCGCAGGGCCCCATGCCGCCGACGATGCCGGCCTGGTCGCGCACGCCGATCTGGTGCATCTCCACCCGCGCGCGCAGGTCCCCCGAGAGCTCTTTGACCATCTCGCGGAAGTCGGGGCGCTCGTCGGACGTGTACAGGACCATGAGCACGCCGCCGTCAAAGCTGAAGCGCACGCGCACCAGGTCGATCTTGAGGCTGTACTTCGCGGCGCGGTCCGCCACGGTTTCCGCCGCCATCTTGCTGCGCACGGCGCTCTCGTGCGCCCTGGCCTGGTCCTGCAGCGTGGCGCGCCGGACGATGCGCGGCAGGGCGGGGTCGGCCGGCACGGCCGTCTCCTCGATGTCCGCCAGCCGGCCCATTTCCAGAACCCGGTCCGCTTCCAGGACGCACTGGTCGCCTTCGTGAATGGCCAGTCCTTCGGGAATCCGGCACCTCATCCGGGGCCCGCCCTCCACCTCCACGTATGCCGTCCGGTCCATGGTTTCACTTCACCCCAACCGCAATTCTAGCATTGCATCCGGCAGAAGCCAAGCGCCAGGACTTGCGCTTCCGGCATGTTGCGCTCGAGCCGGCGGTTCATCTCTTCGACCAGGCGCAGCCGGCGCAGCGCCCCCGCGTAGCCCACGGCCGCGGCCTGGCGGCGCGTATCCGCGGCCCGCGAGGGCTCGGCCAGGTCGACGTCCCCCGCCCCGGCGGTCAGAAGCAACACGTCGCGATGCCACGTCTCCACGACCCGCATCACCGCGCCGCGCAGGGCCCGGTAGCGCGCGCTGATGCGCGCCTCGAGCACTTCGTCCTCCGTTTCGACGGCCTCGTCGGCGAGGCTTTCCTTCTCGGCGTCCGCGACGGCCTTCTTCATGGCCGACAGCAGCCGCGCCAGTTCGTCGCCCCTGGCCAGCCCGCCCAGCACGCCGCCGGGCGCGTCCCGCGCCAGAATCGCCGCGATCCGCGCGCGCGTCTCGTCCGGGAGGCCGACGCCCGCGTCCGACAGGCCGATCCGCTGGCAGCGCGACAGGATCGTGGGCAGCAGGGCCTGGGGGCTGTCGGTGACAAGGAAGAACACGCAGCGCGGCGGAGGCTCCTCCAGCGTCTTCAGGAAAGCGTTGGCCGCCTCCGCGGTCAGCCGGTCGGCCGCGGACACCACGCAGGCCTTCCATCCGCCGGCGTAGGAAGTCTTGAACACGTCGCCGCTCAGCGCGCGGATCTGCTCGATGGAAATGCGGCGCGAAGTCTTTTCCGGCTCCACCCGGAAGACGTCCGGATGGGTGCCCTGCCTCACGAGCCGGCAGGCCCGGCAGCGGCCGCAGGGCGGCGCGGCGCCGGTGCAGAGCACCATCTCCAGGAAGCGCGCGATCAGGTCCGCGGCGCCCGCCGCGTCGGCGCTGTCCAGGAGATAGGCCTGCGCCAGGCGCTGCTCCGCGAACGCGCCCTTGAGGCGTTCGAGTGCCTCCGCGGCCGTCATGCGCCCGCTCCGTCCGCGACGCCCCGCGGGCCGAGGCGGGCCGCGACCAGCGCGCGCGCCTGCTCCCAGATCTCTCCGGCGGCGCGGTCTTCTTCCCGGCCGGTGTCCACCACGCGGAAGCGCCGCGGATCGCGCGCGGCCAGCGCGAGATAGCCCTCGCGGACCCGCTCGTGAAAGGCCTCGCTCTCCTGCTCGAACCGGTCCCGCCCGCCGCCCAGCGCCGCATTGCGCCGCCGCACCCGTTCGGCGCCTTCCCGCACCGGGACGTCCAGCAGGAACGTCAGGTCCGGCACGGCCTCGCCCACGGCAAAAGCGTTGATCTCCAGCATGTGCCGCACGTCGAAGCCGCGACCGTAGCCCTGGTAGGCCACGGTGGAATCCGCAAAGCGGTCGGACACCACGCAGGCGCCCCGCCGCAGGGCCGGCAGGATCACCGCGTTGACCAACTGCGCCCGGCTGGCCGCGAAAAGGAGCGCTTCCGCTTCCGGATAGAGCGCTTCCGCGGCGGCATCGTGCTGCAGGATCGCGCGGATGGCTTCGCCGGTGCGCGTGCCGCCCGGCTCGCGCGTGGCGACGACCTCGCAGCCGGCGGCGCGCAGGCGCTCCGCCAGGCGCCGCGCCTGCGTGGTCTTGCCGCTGCCCTCCGGGCCCTCGAACGTTATGAACAAGCCGCGCATGCGTGGGTTCTCGATTGCCGGTTGCCGGTCGTCAGCCGCGCCGCGTCACCTTCTGTCCGTCCGCCGTGTCCCGCACTTCCCAGCCCGCCGCGGCCAGCCGCGCGCGCACGCGGTCGGCCTCCGCCCAGTCCTTGCGTTCGCGCGCCGCGCGCCGCCGCGCGAGCAGGCCCTCGACTTCGGCGTCCGCGTCGGCCCGCGCGCCCGCGCCCAGCCCCAGCACGCCGTCGAGACAGCCCAGCAGTTCCCGCAGGGCTTCCGCGCCGGGGCACGCGCCGCCGGCGGCGTCCATGGCGCGATGCCCGGCGCGCACCATGTCGAACAGCGCCGCCAGGGCCTCGGGCATGTTCAGATCCTGCCGCAGCGCGCCGTCAAAGCGCGCCCGGCACGCGGCGGCCCATTCCGGAAGGACGCCCGGCGCGGGACCCGCCGCCCCCTCGACGCGCTGACGGAACTCGTCCAGCCGGCCCAGCGCGGCCCGCGCCGCGTCCAGCGCCGCGAAAGTGAAGTTCAGCGGCTGCCGGTAGTGCGCGGCCAGCAGGACGTACCTGATCTCCCGCCCGCTGTAGCCCCGTTCGAGCACGTCGCGCAGCGTATGGAAGTTGCCCAGCGACTTGGACATCTTCTGGCCTTCGACGATCAGGTGCGCGCAGTGCATCCAGTACTTGACGAAAGGCTTGCCGGTAGCCGCCTCGCTCTGGGCGATCTCGTCCTCGTGATGCGGGAAGATGTTGTCCACCCCGCCGGTATGCAGGTCGAAGCTCTCGCCCAGGTATTTCATGCTCATGGCCGAGCACTCGACGTGCCAGCCCGGACGGCCGCGGCCCCAGGGCGCGTCCCAGGCGACGTCGCCGTCCTCCGGGCTCCAGGCCTTCCACAGCGCGAAATCCGCGGCGTTGTCCTTTTCGTACTCGTCCTGCGCCACGCGCGCGCCCGGCCGCAGCCCCTCCCGGTCCAGGTGCGCGAGCTTGCCGTATTCCGGGAAAGCCGCGATCCGGAAGTAGACCGAGCCGTCGTCGGAGCGGTAGGCATACCCGCGCTCCAGCAGCGCGGAGACCAGCGCGATCATCTCCGGCACGTGCGCGGTGGCCTCGGGGTAGTGCTCGGCCGGCTCGACATTCAGCGTCTTCAGGTCGGCGAAGAAGGCGTGCTTGTAGCGGCGCGTGTATTCGGACAGCGGGACGCCCGCCGCCTTCGCGCCGCGGATGGTCTTGTCGTCCACGTCGGTCAGGTTCATGACCTGCGTCACGGCCCAGCCGAAGTGCTTGAGGGTGCGGCGCAGGACGTCCTCGAACACGTAGGCGCGGTAGTTGCCGATGTGGGCGTAGTCGTAGACCGTCGGGCCGCACGTGTAGAAGCGGACCCGGCCCGCCTCGAGGGGCGCGAACTCCTCCATGCGGCGGCTGAGCGTGTTGTAGATCTGCATGGCGGCGCCCTATTCCCCCGCTTGTTCCTCCGCCACCGCGGCGGCGGCCAGCGCGGCGATTCCCTCCTCGCGGCCCAGCGCGCCCATCTTCTCCACGGTGGTGGCCTTGACCGACACGCGCCCGACGGGAATATCCATCGCGGCCGCCAGGTTGCGGCGCATGGCCTCCGCGTGCGGCGCCAGGCGCGGCCGCTCGGCGAGCACGGTGACGTCCACGTTGACCGGGCGCGCGCCCCGCTCGCGCAGCAGCGCGGCCACGCGCTTCAGCAGGTCGAGGCTGTCGGCGTCCTTCCAGCGCGGATCGGTGTCGGGAAAATGCTGCCCGATGTCGCCCGCGGCCACCGCGCCCAGCAGCGCGTCGGCCACGGCGTGGCACAGCACGTCCGCGTCCGAGTGCCCCTCCAGGCCGCGCTCGTGCGGGATCGTCACCCCGCCCAGCACCAGCCGCCGGCCGGCGGCGAAGCGGTGCGCGTCGAACCCGATGCCCGTCCGCGTCAATTCCATGCCGGCGACTCTATCGGAGCCCCCGCGCGGGAACAACCGATTTCTTGGCGCGAAGCCGCGCGCACCGTTCCGGGCGCGCGCCGCACGGAAGGTCGGGGTGCGCGCCCGATGCAGTGCGGGTCGGCACAGTGCGGGTCGGCTTCTTGACTTGCGGCGGAGCCGCCGCTAAGATCGGGCCTTGAGATGGCCGTCGGAAAAGAAGAGGTCTTCGAGGTCAGGTTCTGGGGCACGCGCGGATCCATCGCCACGCCCGGGCCGGAGACCGGCCTTTACGGCGGCAACACCTCGTGCGTCTCCGTCCGCTACGGCGACGTGGACGTCATCTTCGACGCCGGCACCGGCATTCGCGCGCTGGGCCTGGCCCTGGCGCGGGAGCGGCGGGAGACCGGCCGCTGGCTGGACCTGCACCTGCTGCTGAGCCACACGCACTGGGACCACATCCAGGGCCTGCCCTTCTTCGAGCCCGCCTACATGGAAGGCGTCCGGCTGAGCATCTACGGCAGCCCGCGCAAGGGCCGCTTTCTCGAATCCATCCTGCGCGGCCAGATGGACGAGGAGTATTTCCCGGTGGGCATGAGCGCGCTGGCCGCCGACGTCACGATCCACGAACTGTTCACGGAGCACATCCGCATCGGACCGGCCAACGTGGAATGGATGGAGCAGGTTTTCCACCCCGGCGGCTGCGTGCATTACCGCCTCAGCGCCGGCGAGCGCCGCATCGTATACGCCACGGACGTCGAGCTGGACCGCACGTTCGGCGCCGCCCCGCGCGCCGACATGCCCGAACGCGCGGCCGCCTACCTGGCCTTCGCGGAAGACGCCGACCTGCTGATCGGCGACGGGCAATACACCGCCGCCGAGTACGCCGCCTGCGCCGGCCGCGGGCACACTTCCCTCCCCACGCTGCTGGACGTGGCCGCCCGCTGCCGGGTGAAGCGGCTGGCGGTCTTTCACCATGACCCGGATCACAACGACGCCGCGCTTCAGGCCCTGGAAGACCGGCACGGACGGATGGGCGCCGAGACATGCCCCGACACGGTGTTCTGGGCCCGGGAAGGAATGACCGTTCGCCTGTAGGGCGTCACTCCCACGGGAACTTCCAGCAGGCGAGTTTCTCCCCGTCCCGCATCGCCCTCACTTTCCGAATTGCACGAGGCCCTCTTCGCGCAGGCTGACGAAGGCGGGCCTGCCCTCCGCGCCGGGGCGGCTGAGGATGACGTGGTCCAGGACGGTGATGTCCAGCACCCGGCCGGATTCCACGATCTGGCGCGTGACCCGCAGATCCTCCGCCGAAGGCGTCGGATCGCCCGAGGGATGGTTGTGGGCCAGCAGCACGGCCTTGGTCATGGTCCGCACGGCCTCCCTGAAGACCTCGCGCGGGTGCACGAGGCTTCCGTCCAGCAGCCCGCGCGTGACTTCGCGGGGCTGTCCCCGCAAGCCGTTCTTCGCGTCCAGGTGCAGGACCCAGAACGCCTCGGTGTCCAGCCGCCGGACTTCGTCGGCCAGCACGCGCTCCACGTCCGCGGGGGTGCGGATGACCACCCGCCTGGGCATGGCCTCGCGCGTCATGCGCCGCCCGATCTCCAGCGCGGCGTGCAGGCATTGCGAGCGCACCGGGCCCAGGCCCTGGTAGCGCTTGTTCCCGGCCAGCTCCCCGACGGAGCAGCGCGCCAGCGCCGTGAGCGAGCCGTGGTCGGTCAGCAGGCGTTGGGCCAGTTCGACGGCGCTGCAGCCCCGGGCGCCGCCGCGCATGATGATCGCCAGCAGGCCGGCCTCGGACATGTTCTCGGCGCCGATCCGGGCCATCTCTTCGCGCGGGCGGAGCTGCGGCGGCAGGTCCCGGACCCGCGGCGCGGCGGACGGGATGCGGTACTCCCCGGCGCCCCGCGCGCCGGGTCGGTCTTCAGTCACGTGCGATTCGGGCGAGTCCATGCTTTTCCCAGTGCGCCAGCGCCCTGCGCGCCGTTTCCGGCACGCTCCCGGCGCCGGCCGCGTCGATCCACCGCACCGCCATCTGGTGCCTGAACCAGGTCCGCTGCCGCTTGGCCAGCCGGCGCGTGCGGAGAATCGTGCGCGCCCGCGCTTCCGCCGCGCTGCACTCCCCGCGCAGCGCCGCCGCGGCCTCGGCGTAGCCGATGGCCTGCATGGCCGAAGACGAAAGCGTTCCGTAGCGCGCGAGCAGGCCGCGAACCTCCTCGATAATGCCGGCAGCGTACATGGCTTCCACGCGGCGCTCAATCGCGGAATTGAGTTCCGGGCCCGGCAGGATCAGGCCCGCCGCGGGCGGCGCCGGCGCGGCGCCGCGCCACGTCCGCGGCGCGGCGGGCGGGCCCGCCTCGGCCTGTTCGAGGGCGCGGATCACGCGGCGCGGATTGCGCGGATCGGAGAGGGCCGCGTGCAGGCCCGGCGCCCGCGCCCGGAGCAGGTCCGCCAGCGCCTCGACTCCCTCGCGCGCCAGCAGTTCTTCCCACGCGCGCCGCCGCTCCGGGCGCGGGGGCGCCGCCTGCAGGCCGCCGAGCAGGGCCTTCACGTACAGGCCGCTGCCCCCCGCGACGATGGCCTTGCGGCCGCGGGCGCGGATTCCCGGCAGCGCTTCCAGAACGCGCGCGCGGTATTCGGCCGCGCTGAACTCGCGATCCGGATTCACCAGGTCCAGACCGTGGTAGCGAACCGCGGCCCGCTCCGCGGCCGAGGGCTTCGCGGTGCCGATGTCCATGCCGCGGTAGACCAGCATGGAGTCGGCCGAGACGATCTCGTAGGGCCCGCGCTCGGCAATCCATTGCGCGACCGCGGTTTTGCCCACGCCCGTGGGGCCGACAAGAAAGCAGGCCTCGAACTCGTTCACAGCACCTCGACGCGCCGCGAAGCTCCGGCTTCGCGGCCGTGAAACCACGCGGGAGCTTCGTGCCGCGTCAGGTTTCCGACGTGGTTGCCGGCAGCTTCTTCTCCTCCGGCGCGTGCCCGAAGAACTGCGTGAACAGGTACAGCCCGACCCCCACGCAGATCGCGGCGTCGGCGACGTTGAAGGCCGGGAAATGCCGCCCCCGGAGATGGAAGTCGAGGAAGTCCACGACGTAGCCCAGGCGCAGGCGGTCGGTCAGGTTGCCGACGATCCCGCCCAGCATCAGCCCCGTCGCCAGGCGGTGCGTCAAGGTGTCGATCAGCAGCGAGCGGCGGAAGATCACGATCAGGGCCAGCATCACGAACGAGAGGCCCACCAGCCAGTCGTTGAGCCCCTCGAGCATGCCCCAGGCGGCGCCCGTGTTCTGGACGTAGCGCAGGGAAAAGAAGCCCCTGATGACGCGCAGCGGATCGCCGGGGAGGCGCGCGCGGACGATCACCTTCGTCGCCTGGTCAAGCAGGGCGACGGCGAAACTGACGCAGAGAATGAGCATTGCGGGCCGGCCCGCGCGGCGCCACAGGCGGAACTGCTGGCCGTGCAACACGCCTGGCGCGAACGGGCCGTTCCTACATCGCGCGCCGTTTGGCGAGCCCCGTCTTCTCCAGTCGCGACTGACACGACACGCAGGTGGTCACGAACGGCAGGGCATGCAGCCGCGGTTTCTCGATCGGGCCGGAGCATTCGCAGCACACGCCGTAGCTGCCTTCCGCCAGCCGCCGCAGGGCCTCGTCGATGGCGTAGAGCGAGTCCTGCTCCGAACTGGCAATGGTCAGCCAGAACTGCCGCTCGAAAGCGTCCGTGCCGTCTTCCTCCGTGTTGACGCGGTCATTCCGCCGCAGAGAGTCGTCGCGCAGCGCGACCACCCGGCCGTTGATCCGTTCCCGCAAGTCCAGCAGCGCGTCTTTCAGGCGCTCCCGGTCGCGGGCCGCCAGCGCGGATGCTTCCTCCTTGCGGACGGCGGAAGTTTTGCGCGCCGCGGCTTTCTTCCCTGCCGGCGCCGCCCGCTTGGAGGGCTTCTTCCCGGCGGTGATTGCGGACTTTTTCTTCCTGATGGCGGGCTTCCCGGTCTTCTTCTTGGCAACCATGTTCTCTCCTCCAGGCGAATTAAGGTCGAACAACCTAGCACACGGCCGCAACCGTGTCAACGCCGCGGCTCTTCCGCGGCCCAGGCCCGTATCTCGTCGGAAAGCGGCGCCACCGCGGCGATGCGGCAGGTTTCCTCGCCGGATTCCGACGGCAGCGTCACTTCGTCCCCGGCGGCGCGCCCGGCCAGGGCTTCGGCCACCCGGCTCCGGCACGAGATCACGCGGCGCGGCGGATCGTTGTCCCATTCGCCCAGGATATTGACCTCATCGCGCACGCCCCCCGGGCGTTCCAGGACCACGCGCGTCCCGATTCCCGCCCGCTCCGCGGGCAGCCCCGTGAAATCGGTCTCGCGCACCTCGCGCAAGTCCCTTTCCCAGTCGCGCTGGCGCTGCATGAGCACCTTCTGGTGGTCTTTCGCCGCCTGGTATTCGAAGTTCTCGCTCAGGTCGCCGTAGCCCCGCGCGTGTCCGATCTCGCGGCTGTTCGCGGGAATCAGCTCCTCCAGAAGCTCGCGCAGCTGGTCCTGCCGCCGCCGGTAAGTCCTTCGGGAAGTGAGCCGCGCGGCCGCGGGCGGCGGCGAGGCGGATTCGGGCGCGGCGGCGGAAGCGGCGTTCAGGTCCGGATACAGCCTGATCATCCGGCCCATGATTGTGCGGCGCCGGCCCTCGTCCCAGCCGTGCGACGCGCTGACGCGCATGAAAAGCGTCCGCCTCTGCTCCGCCGTCATCGCCCCCATTCCGGCGGCCAGCCACGCCCGGTCCTCGAACAGGGCGCGGATCTGGTTCAGGGTGCGCAGGCGGTCTTCGCGCCGCGGGCCTTCGAGCACGTCGATGGCCTGGCCCATCAGGCCGGCCGCGTCGCCCACGTCCCACGCCTGCCGGATGTCGCCGCGGCGGCAGACCCACAGCATCAGTTCCGCGGGCGCCGTCCGGGACCGCACCGTGTCCCGCACGAGCGCCGCGGCCCGGTCGCCGGCGCCTTCCGCGGCCAGGAAAGACGTGGCTTCGTTCAGCACGGCCGCCGGCAGCCGGACGAGCACGTCAGCCACGAGCCCGACCGTCGCCGGCCGGTCGCACTCGGCCAGCAGCGCCAGCAGCGCCTCGAACTCGCGCACGCCCAGTCCTTCCGCGGCCGCCGTGACGGTCTCCGGCGTCCGCAGCGGGGCGGCGGACGCGCAGATATCCATCGCTTCGGGCGGCACGGCGAAGCGCCGCGCGACCATGACGGCGCGCGCCAGGATCACCGGGTCGGTGCCCCGCGCCCCCAGCGCCGCGAACGCCAGGCGCGCGCCGAGCGCGGCCAGTTGCTCGCGCGAGAGCGACGCGGCGCCCGCCTCGCGCTCCAGCTCCTGCGCCATGCGCAGAATCGTCGCCAGGTCGCGCTCGCCGGCCAGCGCGTCGAACCACCCGGCGCCGTACTCCTTCTCGCGCGCCAGCAGGCGCAGCGGCTCGTTCCGCCGCGCGGGCACGTCCACCAGGGCGTCGGCTTTGAGGCCCTTGCGCGCGGCTTCCCAGAAAGGCTTCCAGGGACGATCCCCGAGCGCCTCCCTGGTCAGGAGGTCCTGCAGCTCGGGCGCCGTCAGCGGGCCGTAGCTGCGCAGGGCAATCCGGACCAGTTCGGCCGGATCGCTTTCAATCAGCTCCGCCAGCGCCTCCGGGTCGCGGTGCCGGCGCGCGAGGAGGTGATCTTCGCCCACCGGCTCCAGCGTCTGCGCCGCGTAGGCGAAGGACATCGGGTGGCCGGGCTTGCGGACGAAATCGACGGTGATCTTCCGGTAGAAAGGGTCGACGCGCTTGACGACGCCGAAGCCCCAGGTCTTGTCGTGGCACAGCGCGCCGGCAGCCAGCGACACCAGCGTTTCCAGGCGGGCCAGGCACGCTTCAGGGGGCTCGTCGGTCTCGAAGCCGCAGACCTTGAGGAACTCGGCGCCCTCGCGGTCGGCGAAGGCCGACGCCAGCGCCGCGCGGCAGGCCGGCGCGAACCGCGCGCCCCCGGGTTTCCGGGCAGCCCAGAAGCGCAGCAGGCGCACCAGCTCCCGGCGCGCGCCGCTGCGCGCCAGCAGGCCGGCGGACAGCTCCGCGCAATCGTCCAGGCGCGCGGCGTCGCTCGCGGCCGCCTTCATCACCATGCGCAGGACGCGGTCCGGCGGCGGCGGCACGGCCGCGTCGGCCGCCTCCAGCAGCCAGGCCTCGATCGCGGCGGGGCTTTTGTCTTCCTGTTCCGGCATAGGCTCGGCTATCATTTGCGCAGGACCCGTGAAAACTACGCGTCTGATCGTCAATCACAAGGAAAAAAACACGCCGCTGCGCGACTTCCTGGCGGCGCGCCTGAACGTTTCGGGCCGCGAAGCCAAGCGCCTGCTCGACGAGCGGCGCGTCTTCGTCAACCGCCGGCGCGTGTGGATGGCCCGCCACGCGCTTGCCGAGCGCGACGCCGTCGAGATCGAACGCCCGCCCGCCGTTCCGCCGGGACGCCTGCCCGTGCTCTACGAGGACGCGGACTACGTCATCGTGGACAAGCCGCCCGGCATCCTCTCCGAAGGTCCCGGCAGCGTGGAAACGCGCCTGCGCCGCGCGGGCCGTCCGGAAATGCGCGCCGTGCACCGGCTCGACCGCGACACTTCCGGATGCCTCTGGCTCGCCGCGGGCGAGCCCGCGCGCCAGGCCGCGGTGGAACTTTTCCGCACGCGCGGCGTGCGGAAGACGTATCACGCCGTCGCGGCCGGTCGCGTGACGGAGGCCACCGGCCGGATCAGCGCGCCCGTGGACGGCGAGAGCGCGGTGACGGAATTCCGCGTGCTGGACGCGAACGGCGACGCCACCCACCTGGCCCTGCGCATCGAAACCGGACGCACGCACCAGATCCGCAAGCACCTGGCCGGGATGGGGCATCCCGTTCTGGGCGACCGGACCTACTGGGGCCGGCACCCCCAGACGCCGGCCGGCATGCGCGTCGCCCGGCAAATGCTGCACGCGCGGCGGCTGGATTTCATTCGTCCGCGCGGCGGCGCGCGCGTCACGGCGGCGGCGCCGCTGCCGCGCGATTTCCGGGCGTGCCTGGCCCTGTTCCGTCTGACGTAGCGTCCCGCTCCGGAAACGCCGGAACACCAGCGACCCGCCGAGAACGAGGACGGCGGCGGGAACGGGCGACGGGACCGGTCAGGACATCCTTGAGGGCGGGCGCTTCTCACTCCCGGTGGCGGTAGGTGATGCGGCCCTTGCTCAGGTCGTAGGGCGAAATCTGGACGGTCACGCGGTCGCCCGTGGTGATCTTGATGAAATGCTTGCGCATCTTGCCCGAGATGTGCGCAAGCAGCTCGTGACCGTTTTCCAGGCGCACCGTGTACATGGTGGCCGGAAGCACTTTCACGACCGTACCCGTGACTTCTATGGCATCCTCTCGCGGCATCGGGCAGCGACTATAATCCACCCCCTTCCGCCCGCGCAAGGCCCAATTGCGGCACAATGTCCGCGTAGGCGAAGCCGTCGCGCACCACGATCTCGCCGCGCGCAACCGGCAGCCGTCTCGCGAACATGGGGCCGTCGACGACCACGGTGTGAATCTCGCCGTTCTCCCCGCAGGGGTCGCAGCCCGCGGGAAAGCGCGCGATCAGGTCGCGCGACCATCTCTCCCCGGCGAAGTCCGCCGGGAGCTTCTTGAGATCGACGCTGCTGACGTAGGCTTCCACGCCGGCCGCGAGCATCTCCGCCGCCAGTTCGTCCGTGCGCCTGCCCCACAGCGGAAAGACCGGATCGAGCCCCGTTCCCCGCAGCTGCCGCTCGCGGTACCCGCGCACGTCCTCGAGGAAGAGATCCCCGAAGGCCATGCACCGGACGCCCCGCGCCACGGCCCCGGCCACGAATCGCCGCATGACCGCCTCGTACTCGCCGTTGGTGCACGGATCGGGCAGGTACAGCGTCTCCAGCGGCGCGCCCGCGGCGCGGGCCTGCTCCTCAACCAGCGCCCGCCGCGTCGCGTGCATGGAAACGCGGTCGTATTTCACGTTCAGCACCGCCACCAGGCCGACCACTTCCACGTCCGGGTCGCGGCGCAGCGCGTGCAGCGCCCACGCGGCGTCCTTCCCGCTGCTCCAGCTCAACAGGGTCTTTGCACTCACTTTGGGCGACTCCCCCGTTGGCGCAGGCGCGGCCCGCGATACCGCGCTTGGACCGGTCACGTAACGGCAGCCGGATCGACTTCGAATGCGCTGATCAGAAGGAACGCCTATCCGTTGCCCTGTAGAGTCTTCTGATACGCAGCCAGGTCGTCAGGAGTGATTTGATCAGGCGGCGCCAAGCGGTAATGCTTCTCGCCCGAAAGACGTATGCCTTTCGGCCCACCTTGAAACTCAAAGAGGGCGATAAGATCACGTTCAATAAACTGCGCTCCCACCGGACGGCAGACAAGAGATGGGAACTTCTCAGCACACATGGCCATGTCTTGTTCGATCTGCACAACGTTCAGCCGGTCCTTCGCTGACTTGGCTTGCAGGGGGATGCAGTAATGGACACCGCGGCGGTCTATTCCTACGTAGAGTTCGTCGGTCTCTACTTGGCCGAACTGTTTCGCGGTGGTCCGGAGGTGGTTCTGAAGAGAATAGCAGGCAACTCCCGTGAAGATATCAAGGAGCCGATTGTAGCGGAGTTTCGCCAAGAGGGCTTGCTCGTCTGAGAGGGCGTACATACTAACGACCCCGGGCGTCGCGTCCGGGACTTTCGTCTCGGCCATGATTCGATTCGGCAGAATCTCCACCTCCGTGATTGGACGAAGACGAAACCGATAGATTCCCCGACCAGCCAATTCAATAGTCCACCGTTTTCCAGACGGCGCTGTCGACTGAATTGACACAGGTAGCTGCGAACGGAACCTGAAAGTGTAGAGCAGGTCGCCGACATTCTTTGGCAGATCGACACCTGCGGCCTTGGCCGCACTGACAAGATCCTCTCGTCTGAAGGGGACCTCCGACGCGCCCGCGGTATGTCTCTTGCGGAAAACCCGCTCAACAATTTGAACGTATCGATTGAATGTCATTGTGCCCTTTCCTGAACGGACCATTTCGCGTTGTCGCTCCCGGCCACCTTAGAACTACGACCTCTTCCCGCAATTGTTCCCGGGTCGCTGTAGCCAATCTCGTTCTAAACAAGTCAATCGAAACGACCTGGTATCCGAGGGAGTCTGCGATGTCGGCGAGGATTTGTCCCGTCCGTATCATGACACGCAAGTACGAAGCCTGATCACCGACAACATAGGCAAGCTGCGCGCCAGGTCGTAGAACGCACCGGAGTTCTGCCAAGTGCCGCGCCATCCCCCCAAAGTACAGTTTCGCCACCCTGGCGTAGAGACGCTCAAAACCACTTGTCTTCCCCATTTCGATTCGCCTCTTCTCAATGTCGGCCGCAATTCGGTTGATTTCTGTGTTGGAAGCGACAAGTTGGTCGTCATCGTCGGCCTTGTACACGCCACGGGTGTTTGATCGAACCAAGGTCCGTTTGAGAGCCCGCATCTCCTGCTTCGTGCGCACAAAACCAAGCAGAACAGATTCAAGTCGGGTAGTGCGTGTGTAGTCCTTCTCGTTAGGGTAAGGCGGCGAAGTGATTACGGCGTCAACCGATGAACGTGAGAGCAGGCTAGCCGGATCACGCGCGTCACCGCGGTGGACAGTGCATTCTGTGTTTTCCACTCCCTTGAGACAACGCAAGTCTTCACTCATCGCCATAACGGCGTCAAGCCACGGCTGGATCACAGGTGCGTCGGTCTTGATCTCCTGCACGCCGACTTCAGGGCCGAAATGAAGATTGCTGGCGGACTCAACGATAGTCTTGGCAAACGCCAGGAGTTCATGACGGTGGTAACGTCTGCCTTTCTCTTCATTGATGACGTCGCGAAGAAGGATTGACTTGTGTAGCGGCAGGGGGCTGATGGAATTCGTGAGAAGCAAACGGGATTCCTCGTGGTTCAGCGTCTTGAGGATCGGCTGTCTGCCATAGGGTGCTCTCTCTTCACACAGATAGGGGGCGTACGTCTCTCGGAGTCCTTGCGCTTTGAGTTTCCCGAAAACCGTCTCGCCGATTCTCTCGGCATGACCAATCAGCCTGTCGGGATTGGGACTCCAATCGATCTTGACCGACGTGGCAAAATGCGACATCGGATGGGCTTCGATGCCCATGGCAGGAATGCCGCACTTCTTGCACTCGACAAGTGTTGTTCCAGTTCCGCAGAAAGGATCAAGTACACGATGGGAGGGGTTCAAGCCAAAACGCTGAATGTAGTGAACGACCAAGTGCGGGGGAAACGAGAGCACGAAACGATACCAGTTGTGAACTGCCTGGTCCTTCACCATCAGACGATTCCTCTGCCCGTTGGCGAAGGAACGCAACGATTCTGTCTCCGGTTCGGGTTGAACCGCTTGGCTCTGAGATGACGACTTCATGGTTGGCAATCGGTTTGCGGCACTATGACGCCTCTCTCCGTCGTGGTCAAGATGCGCGGCAATGCAAACTCCTGCATGTCAGATAAGTCCAGTATCAGTCAAGTTACTAGTCAACCAAGCCGCCCGGTCTTCCGCGCCGCCCATCAGGAATCGCGAATCCTGCGCGCCCGCTCACGCCGGGGCAAAATCAACCTGGCGCTTGTCGATGTCCACGCGGGCGACGATCACGGGGATGCGCCGGCCGATGGCGAAGGTGTCGCGGCCCGCGCGCAGGGCGCGGCGGCGCCGGCTGTAGCGCACGTAGTCGTCGGAAATGGCCGAGACGTGCACCAGGCCGCGGATCTGCAGGTCCGGCAGCTCCACGAACATGCCGAAGTTGAGCACGTCCACCACCACGCCCTCGCGCACCTCCGGCCTGCCCGCCTTCAGCTCCGCCGCGAGGAAGCGCAGCTTCATGATTTCGACCAGCGCCCGCTCGGCGTCGTCCGCCCGGCGCTCGGTGAGGGAGCAGCCCCTGGCGACGGCCCGCAGCCGCGCTCCGTCATAGGGCGGGGCGGCCGTCCCCTCCAGCGCCGCCGCCAGCAAACGGTGCACGACCAGGTCGGGATAGCGCCGGATGGGCGATGTGAAATGACAGTAGTGGCGCTTGGCCAGCCCGAAATGGCCGATCGGCACTTCGGAGTATTCAGCCCGGTTCATGCTGCGCAGGACCGCCACCCGCACGTGCGCGGCCAGGGGATGCCCGCGCACCGACGCCAGCAGCGCCGCCAGGGCCTCGCGCCGGGAAAGATCGCCGTGCGCGATGCCCAGCACGCGAAGCTGCGCCGCCAGGTCGTCGAGCCTTTCGGCGGACGGCGCTTCGTGCACGCGCGAGATGAGCGGCCAGCGCCGGCCGCCGATTTCCCGCGCCACGGCCTCGTTGGCGGCCACCATGCATTCCTCGACCAGGTGATGCGACTCGTCGTTCGGCACCACGCGCAGACCGCTCAAGGCGCCGTCGGGACCGATTTCCACCTCGCATTCCGGCACGTCCAGGTCCAGGGCGTGGCGCGCAAAACGCCTGGCGCGCATCTGCCGCGCCAGGGCGTTCAGGTCCGCCAGCAGCGCCCCGCTTTCGCCGTCGGCCGCGCCTCCGTCGAGCGCTTTCTGCGCCTCTTCGTAGGTGAACCGCCGCCGGGAGCGGATGACCGCGCGTTCGAATCGCGCCGCGACCGCGTGGCCCCGGTCGTCGACCGTCAGCAGCGCGCTGAACGTGAGCCGGTCGTCGTCCGGACTGAGGCTGCACACGCCGTTGGAGAGCTGTTCGGGCAGCATGGGGATCACGCGGTCGGGCAGATAGGCGCTGTTGCCGCGGCGACGCGCCTCGTCGTCGAGGGCCGTGCCCGGCCGCACGAAATGGCTGACGTCGGCGATGTGCACGCCCAGCACGCGGCGGCCCTCCGCGTCCCGTTCCAGCGACAGGGCGTCGTCGAAATCGCGCGCCCGCTCGGGGTCGATGGTCACGACGAGCTGCCCGCGCCGGTCCGCGCGCGGGCCGGGCCGGTCCGCGTGCGCCGAGGCCGATTCCGCTTCCCGCCGCACGGCCGCGCTGAAGCGTTCCGGCAGCCCGTAGTGGCGCATGACCGCCACCGTGTCCACCGACGGCTTGTCCGCGGGGCCGAGGACTTCGACGATCTGCCCTTCGGGGTTGACGTGCCGGTTCGGCCAGTCGGCAAACCGCGCCACCACGCGCTGGCCGACTGTCGCGCCGCCGGCGTCCGGCACGTACAGGTCGCGGGAATACACGGGATCCAGCGGCACCACGTAGAGCAGGCGGCCGGTCGAGCGCAGGGTGCCCACGATGTCGCGGCGCGCCCGTTCCAGCACGCGCACCACGCTGCCCGCGGGCTTGCCGCGCGGCCCGGCCGCGAACGGATCCGGGCGCACGGCGACGGTGTCGCCGGGCAGCGCGGTGCCCTGCGCTTCGCCGCGCACGAAGACCTCGGCGCCGTCCTCGCGCGTCACCCAGCCGTCGCCCGAGCGCGCGACCTGCAGAACGCCCGTGACCAGCTCCACCTCGGCGGGCAGGGCGTAGCGGTCGCCGCGCACCTTGACGACCCGTCCCTGGAAGGCGCATTCGTTCAGCCATTTCCGGACGTGTTTGCGCTCCTTGCCCTTGAGATGGAGCGTGGCGGCGATCTGCGAGGCGGAGAGGGGGCGGTTCCGGCTTTGCGCCAGAAGGGCCGTGAGCTGCGCCTGGAATTCCGCGGGCGTCATGTTCCCCGCCCGGCCGCCAGACAGGCCGCGGCGCAGTTTTCTTCAAGCAGGCGCGACCGCCAGCGGTAGGGGTAGTCGCGGCACTGCCGGGGTTTCACGTCGTGCACGCGGCACGTGTTGTCGGCCTGCAGGAAGATGCACGAGCCGGCGGGTTTCTCGATCAGGCTCGGCCGGCGCGTGTCGCGGGTCAGGCGGGCATAGCGGTCCAGGAACTCGGCCTCCGTCATGCCCAGGAACGCGGCGATGCGGGCGGTTTCGCCGGCGGCCAGAAAGACGTAGCCGCGGGGGCGGCAGCAGTTCCCGCAGCGCAGGCATTGGAACTCCGTCCCGCTCACCGGCCGGTCTCCGTTTCGGGCACGTGATCCCGGATATACGCGCGGACCAGATCGGCGCGCGGGGGGAGCACCTCGCAGCGCGTGGGCATGCCCGCCAGCCCGTCGATCAGCGGGTGACGCGCGATATCCCTGCCCGTGGCTTTATTCACGGCTTCGCCGAACTTGGCCGGGTGCGCGGTGGCCAGGCAGATCATCGGTTCGGCCGCATCGGTGAAAAGCGACGCCACGCGCATGCCCACGGCCGTGTGCGGATCCGCCAGGTAGCCGTGGGCGGCGTGGGTCTCGCGGATCACGGCCAGGGCCTCCTCGTCGCCGGCCGCCCCCGCGGCGAAGAGCGGGTCCACCGGACGGCCGTCCGCGCAGGGAACCCTCAGGCTTCCCGTGGAGGCGAACTGCCGCATGGCGCGGCGCACGGCGGCCGCGTCCGCGCCGAAACGGTAGTAGAGGTAGCGCTCGAAGTTGCTGGCCACCTGTATGTCCATGGAAGGGCTCACGGTCCGGACGACGCCCCCGCGGCTGTAGACGCCGGTGTTGAAGAACCGGGCCAGGATATCGTTGGTATTCGTCGCAAGCACGAGCCGGGACACGGGCAGTCCCATGCGGGCCGCCATGTAGCCCGCGAATATGTCGCCGAAATTGCCGGTGGGCACCGCGAAACGCACGCGCGCGGCGCCGGTCCGCTCCGTGACCCGGAAGGCGGCATAGAAGTAGTAGACGATCTGCGCGGCCAGGCGCGCCCAGTTGATGGAGTTGACCGCGCCCAGCGCGTAGCGCCGTTTGAAGTCCGCGTCCGCGAAAATCTCCTTCATGACGGCCTGGCAGTCGTCGAAGCTGCCGTCCACGGCGAGGTTGAAGACGTTGTCGTCCAGCACGGACGTCATCTGCAATTCCTGGGTGCGGCTGACGCGGCCGCGCGGATGCATCACGAAGATGCGCATGCGTTCGCGGCCGCGCACGCCGTGAATGGCCGCGCTGCCCGTGTCGCCGCTGGTCGCGCCGAGAATGTTCAGCCGCCCGCCGCGCTGCCGCAGCGCGTATTCGAACAGGTTGCCCAGGAGCTGCAGGGCGATGTCCTTGAAGGCCAGGGTGGGACCGTGGAAAAGCTCCTGGACGTAGAGGTCCCCCACCCTGACGACCGGCGCGATCTCGGGGTGATCGAACGTGGCGTAGCCGCGTCGGATAATGCCGCGCAGGTCGTCCGCCGGCAGGTCCGCAAACAGCGCCAGGACCTCGAACGCCAGGTCCGCGTAGGAAAGCCCGCGCCACGCGTCCAGGCGGTCCGCGACCTCCGGCACGCCTTCCGGCACCAGCAGGCCGCCGTCCGCGGCCATGCCCATGAGCACGGCCTCGCTGAACGACACCGCCTCAACGCCGCCCCTGGTGCTGACGTAACGCATAGCTTCTGTCTCGGGTGCAGCGGGTTCTCAGCCCGGCCGCCGCCGCTTGATCCCGCCGGCGAGGTCACGGCTGAATCTAGCAGCCGCGCGCGGGCCTGGCAAGGCGAACGGACCGCGATACCACCGCATATTCCCCTTGATCGCGACGCGCGCGGCGTGGCAGAGTGCCTGCCCGTTGTCAACCGCATCGCACACAGGAGAAGCCATGTCCCGAAGCAAGCAAGGCAACATGCTCATCGCGCAGAGCGGCGGCCCGTCCATGGTCATCAACCAGAGCCTGGTCGGCGCGGTGCTCGAGGCCGGAAAACACGCGTGCGTCAGGCGCATCTTCGGGTCGCTACACGGCATACGCGGCATACTCGAAGAGAAGCTTGTCGACCTGCGCAGGGAAAGCGCCGCGAACCTGGAAGCCGTGGCCGCCACGCCCTCCTCCGCGCTGGGCACGGTGCGCAGGAAACCGTCGCCCGAGGATTGCGCGCGCATCTTCGAGGTCCTGCGCAAGTACGACGTGCGCTATTTCTTCTACATCGGCGGCAACGACTCCGCCGAGACCGCGCACATCATCAGCGAGGCCGCGCGGCAAGCCGCCTACCCCATGCGCTGCTTCCACATCCCCAAGACGATCGACAACGACCTGCGCGAGAACGACCACACCCCCGGCTTCGGCAGCGCGGCGCGGTTCGTGGCGCAGGCCGTGATGGGCGACGATCTCGACAACCGCGCGCTGCCCGGCGTGAAGATCGACGTGATCATGGGACGCCACGCGGGCTTCCTCACCGCCGCTTCCGCCCTGGCGCGCGTCGCGCCCGGCGACGGCCCCCACCTGGTCTACTGCCCCGAGCGCCCTTTCAGCATGGATGGCTTCGTCCGCGACGTGCAGGCCGTGTACAAGCGGCTGGGGCGCTGCGTGGTTGCCGTCTCGGAAGGCATCGCCGACGAGAACGGCGAGGCCGTCGCCACCAAGTTCAGCAGGGAAGTCGACTCGCACGGCAACGTCCAGCTCAGCGGCAGCGGCGCCCTGGGCGACCTGCTGGCGGCGGAAATCAAGGCGCGGGCCGGGATCTCCCGCGTGCGGGCCGACACCTTCGGCTACCTGCAGCGGTCCTTCCCCGGCTGCATTTCGGAGGTCGACGCCCGCGAGGCGCGCGCCGTGGGCGCCGCGGCCGTCCGCGCGGCGTGCGGCGGCGATGCCGACGGATCCATCGTCATCCGGCGGCTGCCGGGAGGCAGGTACCGCGTGAGATACGAACGCGTGCCGCTGCGCAAGGTGGCCCGGGACACCCGTTCCATGCCCGCGAGCTACATTAACAAGGAAGGCAACAACGTGACGCGCGCGTTCCTGGACTACGCGCGTCCGCTGGTCGGCAGACTGCCGCGTCCCGGCCGCCTCAAGGCCGTTCCGGTCAAGACCGCCTGAGCGCGTCGGTCGTGAACGCGTACGGAACGCGCCCGGAAGCGGAGGGATCCCTTCTCCGTCCGGCAGGCGTCTTCCGCCTCAGGGCACGGGAAAGCGCGCGGTCAGCTCGGCCACGACGCCGCGTACGCGATCCAGGATCTTCCCGTCGCCCGCGCTGTGCAGCACCTCGCGGATCAGCGCGCCGACGCGCAGCATCTCCGGCTCCTTCATGCCGCGCGTGGTGACCGCCGCCGTGCCGATACGGATGCCCGAGGCGGTCAGCGGGCCGCGCGCATCGAAGGGAATGGCGTTCTTGTTGACGATGATTCCGGCGCGCTCCAACATCGCCGCCGCGTCCGCGCCGCTGATGCCCAGGCCCGTCAGGTCCACCAGCGCGAGGTGGTTGTCCGTGCCGCCCGAGACCAGGCGCAGGCCGTCGCCCCGCATTGTGCCGGCCAGGGCGCGGGCGTTGGCCGTGACCTGCGCCGCGTAGGCGCGGAACGACGGCTGCAGCGCTTCCCGCAGGCACGCGGCCTTGGCCGCAACGGTGTGCATTTCCGGTCCGCCCTGGATGCCCGGAAACACCTGGCGGTCGATGTCGTCCGCGAACCGGTCGCGGCACAGGATCATCCCGCTGCGCGGCCCGCGCAGGGTCTTGTGCGTGGTGGTGGTCACGAAGTCCGCGTACGGCACCGGGCTGGCATGGCTGCCGCCCGCCACCAGGCCGGCGATGTGCGCCATGTCCACCATCAGCATCGCGCCGGCTTCGTCGGCGACCGCGCGGAACGCCGCGAAATCCAGCGCGCGCGGGTAGGCGCTGGCGCCCACCACGATCAGGCGGGGCTTGTGTTCGCGCGCCAGCGCGGCCAGGGCGCGCATGTCGATCCGTTCCGTGGCGCGGTCGACGCCGTAGCCGATTACGTTGAAGAGGCGTCCGGAGAAGTTGAGCTTGTGGCCGTGCGTCAGGTGTCCGCCGTGCGCGAGGCTCATGGCCAGGATCGTGTCCCCCGGCGACAGCGCCGCGAAGTACACCGCCATGTTGGCCGCGCTGCCGCAGTGCGGCTGGACGTTGGCGTGTTCCGCGCCGAACAGCGCGCGCGCGCGGGTCAGGGCCAGTTGCTCGGCCGCGTCGGCGAACTCGCAGCCGTGATACCATCGCCGGCCGGGGTAGCCCTCGGCGTACTTGTTTATGAGCGCCGAGCCCTGCGCCTCGCGCACGGCCCGGCTGGCATAGTTCTCGGAAGCGATCAGGTTCAGCGCGTCGCGCTGCCGCGCGATCTCACCGCAAAGGATTTCGCGCAGCTCGGGGTCGGCGCGCCGCAGCGCGCGCAGCTCGTCCTGGTCTTCGGCGTTGCTTTCGATCTTGGCCAGGCGCCGGGCGTGGCGCTCTTCGGCGGAGAACGCGTTCTCCAGCCAGGCGCGGATCACGGCCTCGACGTGGCCGGCCGTCAGTCTCGCGGCGCCCAGAACCAGCACATTGGCGTTGTTGTGGGTGCGCGCCCGCGCCGCGTCGTCCGGCGTGGCGCACAGGGCCGCGCGCACGCCCCCGAAGCGGTTGGCCGCGATGGACATGCCGATGCCCGTGGAGCAGATCAGCACGCCTTCGTCCGCGCGCCCGTCGGCCACGCGCCGCGCGACCTCGCGCGCGTAGTCCGGGTAGTCCGCCGCGGCCGCGCTGTGCGCGCCGACATCTTCGACCGCGATGCCCCTGCGGGACAGAAGCTCCACAACGGCCTGTTTCGTCGCGTAGCCCGCGTGATCCGCGCCGATCGCTATCTTCATGGATCAGCTCACCCGATCTGCAGCTTGTTTACGAAGGCGGCCAATTCCGGCATCGCCGCGGCCATCTCGTCGCGAATCCGGCGGTACACGTCCAGATCGAATCCCAGCGGATCCTCAATGTCGCCCCCGCCCGGGCGGAACGACGCCAGCAGGAAGATCTTCTGCGCGGCCGCCGGAAACATGATTTCCATGTGCTGCCTGTGAACCGTGGTCATTACCACAGCCATCGCGGCCTCGTCAACCATGGCCGCCTCCACGGGGCGGCTGCGGTGCGCGCCGAGGTCCAGGCCGATCTCGGCCATTACCAGCGCCGCGCCGCGGCTGGCCGGCATGCCATGGACCGCCGCCGTGCCCGCCGAGGCCGTTTCCCAGGGCGATTCCGGACCGAGCGCGCGGCGCAGCATGTATTCCGCCATGGGGCTGCGGCAGACGTTCCCGGTGCACACGAAGAGAATCAGGCGGTTCGGCATGCCGTCTTGTTTCCGGTTCGGATCAGCCTTTGCGGCCCGCGGCCAGATCCGCCTGGACGGCGGCATTGCCGCGTTTGACCTTCTTCTTCAGCGTCAGTTTGTGCCGCTGCAGTTTCGCCGCCAGGGCGGGCTGGCTCAGCGCCAGCATCTGCACCGCCAGCAGGGCCGCGTTCTCGGGCCCGGCGCTGCCCAGCGTCACCGTGGCCACGGGTATGCCCGCCGGCATCTGCACCATGGCCAAGAGGGCGTCCACGCCGTTCAGCGCGCCGCCCTTCACGGGAATGCCCACCACCGGCAGCGTCGTGTGCGCGGCCAGCACACCGGCCAGGTGGGCCGCCCCCCCGGCCGCGGCGATGATCACTTTCAGACCGCGCCGCGCCGCGCCGCGGGCGAACGCGGCCGCCTCGTCCGGCGTGCGATGCGCCGACAGCACGCGCACCTCCGCCCCCACGCCGAAACCGTCCAGGGTCTCGGCTGCCTTGCGCACCAGCGCCCAATCCGAATCGCTGCCCATCACGATGCCTACCTGCGGCTTTGTCTTTACGGCCATTGGCGCGTCTCCCTCTCGCGGTTTGTGGTTACGGAAGCCTGACTGTCTGACCGATCATACATCACTGACTTGAGAGGCGGCACCCGTTTCCGCGCTCCCTCGAACGCCGCGCACCCGCCGCAACCGACCCGGCCCCGCCGCGCGCCGTGCCGCTACCGGCCCGGACCCGAAGCCCGCGCCGCGATATCGGTCCGATACTGGGCCTGTGCGAAGGCGATTCGCGAAACGGCGCGATACGCCCGCCGCGCGGCCAGCAGCGGCGTCTTGTCCAGCGCCGTGACCCCCGCACGCGGCCGCCGTCGGTGACGATCTGCCCGTCGCGACAGGTTGTCCCGGCGTGAAACACGATCACGTCCTCCATCGCCCCGGCGTCGGCCAGCCCTTCGATCGGCAGGCCCTTGCGGTATTCGCCCGGGTAGCCGCCGGACGCCATCACCACGCACGCGCAGGCTTCCGGCCGCCAGGTCAGCATGTCCGGCTTCAGACTCCCGTCCGCGCACGCCTCCAGCGCCGGAAGAATGTCGCCGGCGATGCGCGGAAGAATCGCCTGCGTCTCGGGATCGCCGAAGCGGCAGTTGAACTCGAGAACCCGGGGCCCGGACGCCGTGACCATCAGCCCGGCGTAGAGCACGCCGCGATAGACGATCCCGCGCCGGCGAAGCTCGGCCAGCGTCCGGTCGAAGACCTGCTCCCTGATCACGGGCCACAGGGCGTCGGTAACGACCGGCGCCGGAGAATAGGCGCCCATGCCGCCGGTGTTGGGACCCTCGTCGCGGTTCAAGACGCGCTTGTGGTCCTGTGACGAGGCCAGCATGAGCAGGCTGGCGCCGTCGGTCAGCGCCAGGATCGAGGCCTCTTCGCCGCGCAGAGCTTCCTCAACCAGCACGCGCCGGCCCGCTTCGCCGAACAGGCCTTCGGTCAGCACGGAGCGCGCCGCCTGCTCCGCCTCCGTCACGGAACCGCAGACAAAGACCCCCTTGCCCGCGGCCAGGCCGTCGGCCTTCACGACCAGCGGCGCGCCCAGGCGCCGGATGGCCGCGCAGGCCGCGGCGGCGTCCTCAAAAACCTCCGCGCGCGCCGTGGGCACGCCGCCGGCCAGCATCACTTCCTTGGCGAAGGCCTTGCTGCCTTCGAGGCGCGCCGCATCGCGGCCGGGGCCGAACACGCGCAGACCTTCGCGCGCCATCCCGTCGGCGACGCCCGCGCACAGCGGCGCCTCGGGCCCCACCACCACGAGATCCGGCCGGTTCTCCCGCGCCCAGCGCACGAGTCCGGCGACGTCTTCCGCGCGCAGGTCCACGTTCCTGCCGAGCGCGGCGGTGCCGGCGTTGCCGGGCGCGCAGAACACCTCCGGACGGCGGCTGTCGCGCGCGATCTTCCATGCCAGGGCGTGCTCGCGCCCGCCGCCGCCTATCACCAGGACTTTCATGATGCCGCCGAAGATACCGGATCGGGCGCGTCAGTCAACACAACTCATCCGCCGGCCTTGAGCGTCAGGGCGCGGGCGATGCGTTCGCCGGCTTCGCGGTATTGCTTCTGCGTGAGGACGCTTCCGCCGATCCTGCCGTAGGGCGTTTCGATGGCCAGCGCGCACAGGCCCAGCCTCTCCGCGCAGAAGGTTGTGAAGCTGGGCGTCTCACCGTCCGGAGCGTGCGCGGCCGCGCGTTTGAAATCGTGCGCGGCGTAGTCCGGCCCGAGCTCCTGGCAAATCAGGTTGGCCCACTTTTCGGCGGCTCGATGCGCGTCCGGAAACTTGTCCGGGGGCGGCAGGTGGCAGTAAATGCCGTCCGACTCCGCGGCGCCGGGAGCGTGGAAGTCGATGCCCAGCGCCGGCCGGCAGCGTTCGCTCCAGCGGGCCATGTCGCGCTGGTAGACCAGCGTTTCGTGCCGCATGGGCGGCGTGCCCCAGGCGCGGTTCAGATCGCAGGGAAAGGCGTCCTTGCCGCAATCGCCGCGGACGACGCCGTCGGCGTCGGCCAGCGGAACCGCCCAGACCAGGAACGGGTCGCGGCGCTGCCGGGAAAGGTGTTGCAGCAGCCCGTCCAGGACCCAGGAACCCGGCGTTTCGCCGGCGTGCTGGCGGGCGACGAGGTACAGGCCGTGCCGTTTGCCGCCGGGCGCGCCGTAGTCGTTGGACAGGCGCAGCAGAGGGCGGCCCTCCCGGCTGAGCCCGATCTCGTCGGTTTTCCAGTAGCCCTTGGACTTGGCCAGCAGCGTGCGGACGTCGGACAGGTCATAAGGAAAACACAGCGCCACGTCCGTGGCCGGCGCCGGGTAGGGAATCGTCCAGGATGCGCTGACCTGTCCGTCGGGCAGCACGACGGCCTGTCCGGACCCGGCGCGATGCCAGCCCTGGCCCTGCGGCCGATAGACCGGCACGCAGTCGGCGGGGCTGCCGGCGCCGAGCAGGTTGCCGTAGTGCTTGAGCGTCAGGCGCACCTTCGCCGGCGCGTTCTCTCCCGGCTGAAGCTCCTTGATGCGCAAGCAGAACCAGAGCGTCTCGTTTCCGCCTTGCGGCGCGGGAACGAAGGTGATTTCGGGGAACTCGCCGGCCGTTTCGACGGTGATGCCGCGCGCGTTGCCGCCGGGAATATCGGTGAACACTCTCAGGGCCATATCAACCTCCGCTTGCCGCCCGGTCCCGCGACCAGAATGCCACAAACCCGCCTTCGAGCACGACAACAAACAGACCGCCGTCGGCGATGCTTGGCCGCGCACGGACCGCGGTATCAGGCTCACGGTATCGCGCGACAAGGAGGGCGCGCTCCTGACGCCTGACGGACTTCCGCGGGTTCACGCTTGGCAGGGGCCACGGAAGGTGCTAGGCTCCTGCCCGGATTTTCGGAAGGGAAGCCGCTTGTACCTCGAGTATTACAGCCTGCGCGAGAACCCCTTCAACATCACGCCGGATCCGCGTTTTCTGTACTTCACCCCGCATCACCGCGAAGCCTACGACCACCTCATGTTCGGCATTCAGCAGCGCCGAGGCTTCATCGAGCTCACGGGCGAGGTGGGTTCCGGCAAGACCACCCTCTGCCGGGCGGTGCTGGCCAACCTGGGCAAGGACGTCGCCACCGCCCTGATCCTCAATCCCTGCCTGACGGAAACGCAGCTCCTGCGCGCCATGTTGAACGACTTCGGGCTGGAGGCCCGCGGCCGGGACCGGCTGGCGTACATCGAGAAGCTGAACGAGTTTCTCCTGCAGATGAACCGCGAGGGCACGAACGTGGCGCTGGTCATAGACGAGGCGCAGGATCTTTCGCCGCAGGTCATGGAGCAGGTGCGCCTGCTTTCCAACCTGGAAACCGACCAGCACAAGCTGATCCAGATGGTGCTGTGCGGGCAGCCGGAGTTGCAGAAGCGCCTGGCCCGGCCGGATCTGCGGCAGCTGCGGCAGCGCATCACGGTCCGCTACCACATCCCGCCGTTGACGGAAGACGACACGCTGCTGTACATCATGCACCGCCTGTGGGTCGCCGGTTCGGACGGCGGCGTGACGTTCGACCGCGGCGCGATACGCGAGATCCACCGCTACACGAAGGGCACGCCCCGCGTGATCAACGCGGTGTGCGACAACGCCCTGCTGGCGGGCTACGTCGCACGCACGCGCGCCATAGACACGCGTTGCGTGCGGCGCGCCATAGAGCAGATCGAGGGGCCGCGATGAGTCTGATACAAGAAGCGTTGCGAAGACAGCAGGAAAGCGCGGGGGGCGCCCGTCCTTCGCCGTTCCGCACCAAGCCGCCGCTCCCGCGCGAAGCTCCGCGCGAGCCTCCGGCCAAGCCCGAAGCCGAAGCGGTCCCCGCGCCGCCGCCGCCCGCCGCGCCCCATCTGCCGCTGCGCGCCGCGGCGCGCCTGAAGCCTCCGCCCGTGCCCGCCGCGGCAAAGGAGCCGGAACCGGAAGAAGCCCAAACAGTGGAAGACGGCGGCGCGGAAAAACCGGCGCCGCCGCCTCAATCGCGGCCGCGCAGCCGGCCGCCGCGCACGGTTGTTCTCGTGGTTATCCTGCTGCTGCTGCTCGCCGCCGGATCGCTGTTGGCGATCTTCTACGGTTTCGGGACGATCATGGGAGGCAAACCGGAAGGCGCCGCGCCCCCCGGCCCCGGCACCGCCGTCACCCGGCCCCGGGGACCTGCCGCGCGTCCGCCCGCCCCGCCAGAGACGCCTGCCGTCGCCGTCAAGCCGCCGGTCGGACCGGCGGGCGGGGGCCCCGCGCCAGCCGGAACGGCCGGCCCCGGGCTCCGCGCGCCCGGCCGCCCGCAACCCCCAGACGCACAGCCGCCCCCGCCGGTTCCGGTCGCGGTGAGATGGCCGCCGCTGGCCCTGCGCGGAATCGTGGGCAGCGGTGCGAGCGGCGCCGCCGTGCTGAACGGCGAGGTTGTCGGCGTCGGCGAGCAGATCCAGGGCGTGCGCGTCATCTCCATCGAGAGCCACGGCGTCAACCTTGAATACGAGGGCGAGAAGCGCTTCCTCAAGGTCGGCAACGTCATCCGCTAGACGCGAATGGCGCTAAGATAAGACAGCTCCGCATGACGTCCTTTGTCGCGAGCTTTGTCGCGAGCTTTGTCGCGAGCTTTGTCGAACCCGTTATGCGCGAACCCCTTGCGACTCCGACAAAGCTCGCGACAAAGCTCGCGACAAAGAGGGTGAAGAGGTGATCTTAGCGCCATTCTCCGCTAGACGCTACTCTTCCGCGGCGGGCGCCGGCGCGGTCATCACGTCGGCCACCTTGTCCAGGGCCCGGTCGAATTCCGAGGGCAGCGTTGTAAAGTAGTGGCAGGCCCGCCCCACCAGCGCTTCCACGTCGCTGCGCAACGACTGATTGTAGGGATTCATCACCACCACGAGCGCGGCGTCCCCCAGGGTTTCGAAGACCATCGCGCCGCGCCGCAGCATGAAATCCATGGGCAGCAACGAAAGCACCTGGTTCTGCAGCTCGAACGACGAGAGCCACACAAACGGCGTGCCGCACTCGCGCGATATGAAGTTCAGGATCTGGTCCATGCGCTTGTGGGCCCGCGCCTCCAGCACGTGGATCACGGAGACCGTCGCCAGCGCCTCGCCCGCGCACATTTCCGTGAGATCCTGCACCACGCTGGCGTACTCCTCCTGGTTCAGCTGGCCGGCCTGCAGAAGGTTCCATGCCAGGGACAGTTCCTCGGCCATGTTGAATTCGGTGCTGACCTGCACCGGCGCCGGCCCCGCGACGCGTTCGGCGCCGAGGCCCTGAATGCGTACGATCAGCTCCCGGGCCCGCGGATCATCCTCCGCATGGGGCTCGATCCGCTCCGCGAGCTCACGTGCGCCTTCGACGTCCCCGTCGGATACCAGCACGTCGGCCAGGCGGAAGAGATAGTCCTTGGCCCTGTCCGGCTGCCCGATCTGCTCGTAGGCGTGCGCCAGGGCCTCCAGCGAAGCGCGATCGTCCGGCAAAGCTTCGAGGATCTTCTCGAACCCCGCCACCGCGCCGCGGATCTCCGCGCTCAAGTCATCGCGTTCCGGCGTGTCGTCCCTCTCAGGTCCGGCCATTGACACCCTCCCGACGGCCCAGGTTCACGGCGCGCATACTACCTCAGACGCGCGCCGCGCGCAAGGCATCCGGGGGCCGATTTTCTTGATGTCCCGCGCGGGGCGGTTGTGCTATCGTCGTTGACGGTGTCGGGAGGCGGCCGCGGCAGGCCGCGCCAAAGCGACCATGGCGAAGCGCAAAACGTCCAAGAGCGGCAACATCGCGGACATCCTGCTCGAGCGCAAGGCGATCAAAGCCGAGGCGCTTGAAGCGGCGTCCGCCGAGTCCAAGAGCAAAGGCGTCCGCCTGGAGCGCTTCCTTGTCGATAACAAGCTGGTGCGCCCCGAGGAGATGACGCTGGCGCTGTCCCGCTACCTCGGCATGCCGCCCATTTCCCTGGCCCACTTCGCGCCCAATCCCACCCTACTGGAAAAAGTGCCGCGCGAGATGATGTCCAAGCGGCTGGTTATGCCCGTCGCGCTCGTCGGACGCGAATTGACGGTCGCGCTGGGGGACCCGTTCGACCTCATGGTGGTGGAGGAACTGGCCTCGCAGACCTCCCTGGACATCTGCCCCCTGGCGGCGTCCGAGGTCGAGATCAAGGCGGTGCTCGCCCGCATGTCGGCGCAGTCGTCGCAGACCCTGGACATGGAAGAGCTGATGAAGGACAGCGGCCACGACGTGGAAGTCGTGGAGGACGCCGAGACCGCGGAGCAGCAGAGCCTGGACGAGATGCTCCAGAGCGCCGAAGGCGCGCCCGTCATCCGCATGGTCAACCTCATCCTGGTTGAAGCCCTGCGCACCGGCGCCAGCGACATTCACATCGAGCCCATGGAGAAGAAGGTCCGCCTGCGCTATCGCATCGACGGCGCGCTGGTGGAGCGCGTGGGCCCGCCCAAGAACCTGCAGAACGCCGTCATTTCGCGCGTCAAGATCATGTCCGACCTGGACATCGCCGAGCGCCGTCTTCCGCAGGACGGCCGCTTCAACATCAAGGCGCTGGGCAAGGAGGTCGACCTGCGCGTGAGCATCTTGCCGACGGTGCACGGCGAGAAGGTGGTCATGCGCACCCTGGACAGGTCG
Source organism: Lentisphaerota bacterium (assembly GCA_016873635.1). GTDB lineage: Bacteria > Verrucomicrobiota > Kiritimatiellia > UBA8416 > VGWJ01 > VGWJ01. The sequence goes on from VGWJ01000004.1 coordinate 54,593, forward strand.
TCGCTGTCGCCCAGCCTGTCGGCGCTGGGCCTTGATCCCGTTTCCCTGGAGGCCATGGAATACGGCATCGCGCAGCCGCACGGCATCATTCTGGTCACGGGCCCCACCGGCAGCGGCAAGACCACCACGCTCTACTCCTGCCTGCAGGACCTCAACAAGCCGGATGTGAACATCATCACCTGCGAAGACCCCGTCGAATACCAGCTCGAAGGCATCAACCAGGTTGCGATCAACAGCGACGTCGGCCTCACCTTCGCGGCCGCCCTGCGTTCCATCCTGCGCCAGGACCCCGATATCGTGCTCGTCGGCGAGATCCGCGACGGCGAAACGGCGGAAATCGCGATCAAGGCGGCCCTGACCGGACACCTCGTGCTGAGCACGCTGCACACCAACGACGCCCCCGGCGCCGTCACGCGCCTGATCGACATGGGCGTGGAGCCTTTCATGCTGGGATCGTGCCTGATCCTGGCCCAGGCCCAGCGGCTCTACCGCAAGCTCTGCACCGCGTGCAAGAAGGTCGCCGCCGTGCCGGAGGAGATCCTGCGCCGCAACCACATTGACCCGGCGGCCCTGGAAGGCGCCAAGATCTACAAGGCCGTGGGTTGCCCGCGGTGCTCGGGAGGATACAAGGGGCGAGGCGCCGTGATGGAAGTGCTGCTCGTCAACGAGCACGTGCGCGACGCGATCCTGCGCGGGGCCAATACCTCGGAGATCCGCGACATGGGCAAGGCCAACGGCATGCTCACGCTCAAGGACGCCGGACTGGCCCGCGTCCGCGAAGGCATCACGAGCCTCGAGGCGGCCCTGGAAGTGACCGGAGCCGAGTAAGCGGCGCAAGGAGGTGTTCCGTGTCCGGAGTTCGATGTTCGGGAGGGACGCGATGAGTCCGGTTGTCCGCACGGGCGGCGGAAAGGTCGCCGCCAAGGCCCAGGCCAGGGGGCGGGAAGAGACGCGGCCCGGCCAGGCCAAGGCAACGGCCCGCGCGGCTTCCGCGCGCTCCGGCCGCGTCGCCGGCGCGAAGAAGATCGTGTCCGAACACCTGCCCGGCTTCTCGCGCCAGCTCGCCGCAATGCTCTCCGCCGGCATGCCCATCGTCACCTCGCTGGAAGCGCTCGAAGACCAGACCGATAATCCGAACTTCAGGAACGTTATCAACCGGGTGAAGCGCGGCATCGAAAACGGCGCCGCGTTCTCAGAGGCGCTGCGCCAGTTCCCGCTCGTCTTCGACAGCCTCTACTGCAACATGGTCCGCGGAGGCGAAACCGGCGGGCAGCTCGCCGAGACCATGGCCCGCCTGGCCGGCTTTCTGGAGGCCTCGGCCAAGCTCAGACGCAAGGTCAAGTCGGCCATGATGTACCCGACCATCGTCCTGTGCCTCGCCCTGGCCATCGCCACGGCCATGATCGTCTTCGTGGTTCCGGTCTTCGGCGAGATGTTCGCCGATTTCGGCGCCAGCCTGCCGGGGCCCACGCTGTTCCTGCTCAAGGTGAGCCGCTTCCTCCGCAAGTGGGGCATCGTGGTGCTTCTGGTCGTCGTCGGCGGCGTGGTCCTGTTCAAGAGGTGGCGGGCCACTCCCGCCGGCGGCTACGCCTTCGACAAGTTCCTCCTCAAGGCGCCGATCTTCGGCGAACTCAACCGCAAAGTCGCCTCGGCCCGCTTCGGACGCACGCTCGGGCAAATGATCCGCAGCGGAGTCCCGATCATGGAATCGCTGTCCATCGTCTCCGGCGCCGTGGGCAACAAGGTCGCGGCGCAGGTCGTCATGGGCGCGCGGGACGCCGTGGAGAAGGGCGAACGGCTGTCCTCCGCGATGGTCGATCAGACCGTGTTCCCCATCATGATGGTCCGCATGCTGCAGGCCGGAGAGAAAACCGGCAAGATCGACGACATGATGGACAACATCGCGCAGTTCTACGAGGACGAAGTCGATACCATGCTTGCCGGCCTGACATCCCTGCTCGAGCCGTTGCTGATGATCTTCCTCGGCGTGATCATCGGCGGCATCGTGCTCTGCATGTTCCTGCCGATCTTCAAGATGAGCGAAATCGTGGGCGGGTAATCGCAACACGCCGCCACGCCGTGTTGCGAATCCTAAAAAACGATAAAAGGCCCTTTACGCGGCCCCGCGGATATCCTAGAATTCCCGCGTTCCGTGCAAAATCACTGTGCACGGCAGAAGAGAGCCCGGACTATGGCGCGCATACTTCTCGTGGACGACGAGCCGAACCTTCTGAGCGTCCTGCGCACTCTCCTCAAGTCTGAGAATCATGACGTAACCTCGATACCCGACAGTCGAAAGGCCCAGGAGCTGGTGTCCTCCGAGGATTTCGACCTGATGGTTACGGATATCCGCATGACCCCGGTAAGCGGCATAGACCTGCTCCGACAGGCGCGCGCCGAGAAACCGTCCATGTCCGTCATCATCCTCACCGCATACGCTACGGTCGAGACCGCCATCGAAGCCATGAAACTCGGCGCGTTCGACTACGTCACCAAACCGTTCAAGCTCGATGAGTTCCTGATTACGGTGAAGCGCGCGCTGGAATACAACCAGGCGCTTGCCGAAAACGCCAACCTCAAGGCCCAGCTGGGCGCGCGCTACGAACTCGAAAGCATCGTCGCCGAAAGCGCCCCCATGCAGCACGTGTGCGAAATGATCAGGCGCGTGGCGCCCACCGACGCCACCGTGCTGATCTACGGCGAAAGCGGAACGGGCAAGGAACTCGTCGCCAAGGCCATACACAGGTGCAGCCGCCGCAAGGAAAAGGAGTTCCTGGCCGTCAACTGCGCGGCCCTGCCGGAACAGCTCCTCGAGTCCGAAATGTTCGGTCACGTGAGAGGCGCCTTCACCGGCGCCACCGCCGACAAGGCGGGCCTCTTCGAAGCCGCCGACGGCGGTACGATCTTCCTGGACGAAATCGGGTCCATGCCCGCCTCCATCCAGGCCAAGCTGCTGCGCGTCCTGCAGGAAAAGGAAATAAGGCGCGTCGGAAGCAACGACAACGTTTCCGTCAATACGCGCGTACTCGCGGCCACCAACACCAGCCTCGAGGACCTGATGAACCAGGGACGCTTCCGACAGGATCTCTACTACCGCCTGAGCGTTATCCCCATCGAGATCAAGCCCCTGCGCGACCGCCGCGAGGACATCCTTCCGTTGGTGTACCACGTCATGCGGAAGGAAACGCCCGAAGACGTCACGCCGCCGGCCCTCGATGCCGAAGCCGCCGCCGTACTGGAGGCCTATGCCTGGCCCGGCAACGTGCGCGAATTGGAGAACGCCATCAAGCACGCCATGACCTTCGCCGGGGACGGGCGCATAGCGAAGAGCGTCCTGCCGGGAAGAATCGCCGCCACCAACGTGCTGATGCGCGAGACTGCCACTCCCCTCGACGCCAGCCGCTGCAAGTCGCTCAAAGCCTTCCTGCGATCCAAAGAGAAGGAATACCTCGGCCAGGTTCTGCAGAACGTCGGCGGCGACAAGGAAAAGGCAGCCAAGGCACTCCGCATAAGCCTGGCAACGCTCTACCGCAAGATGCCGGACGCCGAGTAGACACCCCGTCCCAACGCGCTCTCGCACACTCTTGAACGTCTCGAAGCCCAGAATGTACAGGCTCCTGCAAGAAACCGGCGGATGGCCATGCCGCCGTCCCTCCCGGTCGACATAAACGCCCAACCTTGCTGATCGGGAGGGCCCACAGTCTCGCGGGCCTTTGCTATAAGGTGTTTTAGGAATATATGCATTCGGTTCTCGCTTATCAGAATCGCTTCTCGTTGTTGCAACCGCGAGAGCGCGTTCGCAATGCGCAATAAATGCGATAGTGACGCAGTTGATCGTTTTCACTGGCGTTTGCGGACGCAGGAGTCGCATTATTCTTCTCACGCCTGATGCCCGCACACGTTGGCATGCAAACTGCATAACATTGCCCGTCAGCACAAAGACCGTTGGAGGTCAACGGCAGGGCAAGGACGCAGCCCGTAAACCGAAAGGAGGAATGCGGTGAGGAGAAAGATGGGTTTCACACTGGTGGAGATCATGATCGTGGTCGCCATCATCGGATTGCTCGCGGCGATCGCGATCCCTTCCTTCGTGAAGGCGCGCAACACGTCGCAGCAGAACGCATGCATCAACAACCTCCGCCAGATTGACTCCGGCAAGGAGCAAGCGGCACTGGCCAACGCCTGGGGCGACGGTGACGACGCCAATACGGATACGGTCAACGAGTACATCAAGGGCGGCGCGCCGACCTGCCCGGCGAACGGCACCTACGACTACGGGGACGTCAGCACGGATCCCACGTGCGATTTCTCCGGCACGCTGGCTCACGTGCTGCCGTAGCGAGACGTTGTCTGCGCCTGGCGCAGAGAAGGAATCGAACAGAGGAACGGCCCTTCGGGGCCGTTCCTCTTCGTTTTCACGGGTCAGCGGTATGAATCGAGGGCCTTCTCGATTCTTCTGAGCGTCTTCTCATCGGGCCCGGCGGGCTCGCCGGTCCCCACGCCGGAGTCGACGGCCGGCGCCCCCCCTTCCCCACGGCGCGCGCCCCCCAGCCGCAGGGCCCGCGCCGCGGCGTCCGCCGCGGCCCCGCGATTCCCGTTCGCCGCATGGCACGCCGCCGCCACCTCTGACGCCCGCCAGCTTCCGTCGCGCACGCCTACCGGCAGCGCGTTCACCATGCGCAGGGCCCTGGCGGGATCGCGCAGCTCCTCCAGGGGGCACGTCGCCAGCAACCAGGCCATTTCCACGTGGGCGAAAAGCAGCCCCGGATTCAGGCGCAATGCCATTTCGAGATGCTCACGGGCCGGACCGTAGGCGCCCGTTTCAGACAATACCGCCCCCAGCAGGGCGTGGGCCCGGTCCATGTCCGGATTGACCGCAAGCGCTCTTTCCAATTGCGCCGCCGCCTCCTCCGGTCTGTCCAGCGCCCTGAAGGCCAGCGCCGCATGCAGCCGATAGGCTGCCTCGCGGTCGTCGCCGCGGGAGGACGCCCGTTCGAAAGGCGGCAACGCTTCCTCGGCCCTGCCCTGCCCCAGCAGCGCCAGCCCGATCCGATCATGCGCCGCCGGCCGGTAGTGCCACGGATTTCTGGCTGCCACGGCGTGTTTCAATCCGGGTCGGGCCAGGACCGCCTCAATATCGCCGAGCAGCCGCGACGCCGCGGTCTCGGCTTCGGCAAAACGGCCTTCCTGGAGCAGACCGTCAACGACGGCAAGCCCGACCCGGTAGTTGCCGGGACACCTTCGCAACGTCTCGGACCACGCCGCTTGCCTGGAATGGAACACCGTGTTGCGCCGACCCGTGGTCGCCGCCAGCGCCGCGAGCGCCAGCGCCGCGGCCAGGCGGAACACAAGGGACGCCGCGTTTCCGTCCGGCCCCCTGCGAACGGGCAGGCCGCGGCAAGCCCGGGCCGCGGCCAGAACCGCGGCGGCAACCACCGCGGTCAGCGGCAGATACATGCGATGCTCGAAGGCGTAGTCCGGTCGCGGCAGAAAGCTGGAAGTGGGCGCAAGCACCGCAAAGAAGAAGAAACCCGGGAAAGCCCGCCGCGGCGCAACGATCAGCCCCACGGCCGTCGCCGCCAGCAGGCCGCCGACGGCCAGTGCGCCGGGAATGATCTGCCCCGCGGTCTCGGCGCGCGGCCAGCCGTAGTCCAGGCACAGCGGATGCGGCCAGAATGAGAGCCGCAAGTAGTGCGTGATTACCCCCGCCTGCGTCAGCGCATACCGGACCATTCTCGTGAAGGGCGATTCCTGGTCGGCCGAGCTCAGCGTATCCGGCACGCCCGTTGCCAGAAGAACGCCGAGCAGAACCCAGGTGAGGGCCAGGCCGGCATACATGGCCCATCGCTGCCGGAACAGGCCGCGGAACGAGCCGGAGAGGAAGATGCGGTCATAGACCAGCGCGACCAGCGGGGCCGTGACCATTATCTCCTTGCTGGCCATGCCCAGGGCGCAGGCCGCGACCGCCAGCGCTTGCCAGCCCCGCCGTCCGCGCCCCTCCGCCGCCGCCGCGCGCGCCACGCCGTAGATGGTAAGCAGGTAGAACAGAGCCATCATGACCTCGTAGCGCTGACAGGTGTACGTCACCGCCGAGGTGGTCAGCGGGTGCGCGGCCCACAGGGCGGAAACGAAGAAAGCCAGCTCGGCGCGCCGCGACAACATCCAGTCCGGCGCGCCGGGGCGGCCCAGGGTGCGGCTCGCGAGCGTATACAGGACAAGTGCCGCGGCCAGGTGCAGGGCAAGGTTGACAAGGTGATAGTCGGTGGGATTGTCGCCGCCCACGGCGTAGTTCAAGGCAAAGGTCGCGTCCACCACGAACCGTCGTTGCCGCCAGTCGTCGGGCGGCGGCCACAGCCGGCGGATGCGTGGGTTGTCCGTGATCGTTTTGTCGTCGTCAAAAACAAACACGGCCCGGAAGCTGGTCGCATACGCCGCGACCACCACGAGGGCCAGCAGCAGCGGGAGAACAGGCAGGCGTCTGTTGCTCGCGAGTTTCATCGTGCCATTACGCGAATCCGGCGCGGGCCAGGTCCGCGAGGCTGACGCCGCCGTCCGCGCCGGCCGCGCGCCCCAGGTACTGCCTTACGTACTTGCCGATCATGTCCAGCTCGATGTTCACCGCGTCGCCTTCGCGCGCCGCGCCCAGCGTCGTGTCGCGGCGCGTCACCGGAACGAGCCACACCTCGAAACCGTCCGCCTGCCTGGACGCGACCGTCAGGCTCACGCCGTCACAGGCCACGGAGCCTTTCCGCACAATGCCTTCAAGCAGGGCCGCGTCGCAGACCACGCGCAGAACCGTGTCGCGGCCGGCCGCGCGCACCGCGCCGATACGGCCCGCGCCGTCAATGTGGCCCGCGACCATGTGGCCGCCCAGCCTGTCCCCCAGGCGCAGGGCGCGCTCGAGGTTGACGCGCCCGCCGACGGGCAGGGCGCCCAGGTTGCTGCGCGCCAGCGTTTCCGGCAGCGCGTCGCACGCGAAACTCCCGCGCTCCGCGCCGGCCACGGTCAGGCAGACGCCGTTGACCGCGACGCTTTCGCCGGGCGCCAGCGGCGTCTCCCACGGCGCGTGGCCGATGGCCAGGGAGACGCCGCCCGCCGCGCTGTTGCGCGCCGCCAACGTGCCGATCCGCTGGATGAGTCCGGTGAACATGTGTTTTCTCAGCGCCGCACGGCGCGCACCATCACGTCCTCGCCCACCCGCCTGACTTCCGCCGTTGTGAACGCGGGCGCGGCCGCCAGGGGCCATCCCGGGCCGCGCAGCGCCGGCGCCCCTTCCGCGCCCAGCACGCGCGGCGCCACGAACCATACCAGCTCGTCCGCCAGGCCGCCCGCGACAAGCGCATGCGCCAGCTCGCCGCCGCCCTCGCAGAGCACGCGCAGGAAACTCTCACGGCCGCAGCGCCGCAGCAGCGCCGGCAGCGAAACGCGGCCGCGCGCGGCGCGCACGCGCCACACGGTCGCCCCGGCCCGCTCGTACCGCCTCTGCGCGGCCGGCCCGCAGCGCCCGGTCACCGCCATGATCGTGCGCTGCGCCGCGCCGTCGGCGAGCACCCGCGCGCGCGCGGGCACGCGCCCCGCGGAATCGACGACCAGGCGCCACGGTCCCGGCGCCGCCGCGGCGGGCGCGCGCAGCGAAGGATCGTCCAGGCACGCGGTGCGGCGCCCCACCATGATCGCGTCGGCTTTGCGCCGCATTCGGCCCACCGTGCGCCGGGCGGCCGGGCCGCTGATCCACCGCGACCGTCCCGCCGCGTCGGCGATGCGGCCGTCCAGCGTCGCGGCCATCTTGAGTGTAACGTACGGCAGGCCGGTCGTCACCCATTTGGCGAAGGGCGCGATCAGCCTCTCGGCCGCCGGGGCGCAGCAGCCTTCGCTCACCGCGACGTCCGCGCGCCGCAGCGCCGCCAGGCCGCGGCCGTTGTGCCGCGGATTGGGATCGCGGACCGCCGCGACAACGCGCTTCACGCCCGCGCGGATAACGGCCTCCGTGCAGGGGCCCGTCCGGCCCGCGGTGCAGCACGGCTCCAGCGTGACGTACAGCGTGGCGCCGCGCGCCGCGGCGCCCGCGCGCCGCAGCGCCACGATCTCCGCGTGCGGCCCGCCGGCCCGCGCGTGATAGCCTTCCCCCACCGCCCGGCCGCGGACAACCAGCACGGCGCCGACCGGCGGATTGGGGCGGGTGCGGCCCTCGCCGCGCGCGGCCAGGGCCAGCGCGCGCCGCATCCAGCGCTCATCCCGCTTCCGTTCCGCGCTCATTCGCGCACCGGGCGCCCGATCTCCTTGCGGGCCCGGTCGAGGATCCCGTTCACGAAGCGGCCGGACTCGCTGCTGCTGAAATACTTGGCGATATCCACGGCTTCGTTGATCGACACCACGGCCGGTATGTCCCGTCGGAACAGCATTTCATACAGCGCCAGCCGCAGCACGCTGCGCTCGACCGTGCCCATGCGCCCGATCTGCCAGTGCTCCGTGCAGCGCGTGAGCATTTCGTCCACCTGCGGCAGGTTCTGCAGCACGCCGCGCACCAGGTCTTCCGTGAACTGGCGCGCCTCGGGATCCGCGCGCCGCTCCGCCCAGAACGCCGGAAACGCCTTGTCAGGCTCGGCGGGATTCATGTCCAGCTGGAACAGCAGCTGCACGGCGCATTCCCGGTTCTGGCGGCGCGTGGTCACCAACGGCCTCAGGCGCCGATGGCGCGGTAGAGGTTCACCATCTCGATGGCGGCCAGCGCGGCCTGCCACCCCTTGTTCCCGGCCTTGGTGCCGCAGCGCTCGATGGCCTGTTCCAGCGTCGAAGCGCACACCACGCCGTTGATGACGGGTATGCCGCGGTCGGCGCCGAGGGCGGCCAGGGACCGCGATACCTGCGAGTTGATCAGCTCGGCGTGCGGCGTGGCGCCCTGCACCACCGCGCCCAGCACGATTATCGCGTCGTAGCGGCCCGTCTCGGCCAGTTTCCGCGCCGCCAGCGGCGTCTCGTTGGCGCCCGGCGTCCGGGCCACGGCAATCGCGTCGTCGTCCGCGCCGTGCCGCACGAGGCAGTCAATCGCGCCGCTCAGCAGTTCCTTCGTCAGGAAATCGTTGAAACGGCTGACGACGATCCCGAACCTGAGCCCTTCCGCCTGCAACCTGCCTTCATACTCCTTCATGCCGCGCCTCCTTCCCGCATTGCCACCCGCCACTCGCCCCTTCTAGAGCAGATGCCCCAGCTTCTCCTTCTTCACCCTCAGGTATCGCGCGCTGTGTTCCGTCGTCTCGCCCAGGATCGGCACGCGTTCCACGATCTTGAGCCCGAAACCCTCCAGGCCGACGATCTTGCGGGGATTGTTGGTCATCAGCCGTATGCTGTGCAAGCCCAGGTCCGAGAGAATCTGCGCGCCGACGCCGTAGTCGCGCAGGTCGGGCTCGAACCCCAGCCGGACGTTGGCTTCCACCGTGTCCAGGCCGTCCTCCTCCTGCAGCGCGTAGGCGTGGATCTTGTTCTCGAGCCCGATGCCGCGGCCCTCCTGCCGCATGTACAGGACCGCGCCCCGCCCTTCGCGGCCGACCATCTCCATGGCCTGCCGGAACTGGCTGCCGCAGTCGCAGCGCAGCGAGCCGAACACGTCGCCGGTCAGGCACTCGCTGTGCACGCGCACCAGCACCGGCCCGCCCGCGGTCACGTCGCCCAGCACCAGCGCCACGTGGTGTTCGCCGTCCGCGAGCGAGCGGTACAGGCGCAGCCGGAAGGCGCCGTGCCGCGTCGGCATGTCCACTTCGCGCACGAATTCGACCAGCTTCTCCCTGCGGCGGCGGTAGGCGATCAGGTCGGCGATCGAGGTTATGCGCAGCCCGTGTCCGGCGGCAAAGGCGCGCAGCTCGGCCAGCCGCGCCATGTGCCCGTCTTCGCGCAGGATCTCGCAGATCACGCCCGCGGGCTGCAGCCCGGCCAGCCGCGCCAGGTCCACCGCCGCTTCCGTGTGACCGGCGCGCCGCAGCACGCCGCCCTCGGCGGCCTCGAGCGGGAAGGTGTGCCCGGGGCTCACCAGGTCCCGCGGACCGCATGCGGGATCAACCAGCGTCCGGATCGTGCGCGCGCGGTCCTGGGCGCTGATGCCGGTGCCGACGCCTTCCGCCGCGTCCACCGACTCCATGAAGGCCGTGCCGAAGGCGTCGCCGTTCCCGCGCGTGCGCATGCGCTGCAGCTCCAGGCGGCCGAGCCGCTCGCGCGTGAGGGCCGCGCAGATCAACCCGCGTCCGTGCCGGGCCATGAAATTGACCGCGTCGGGCGTGACTTTCTCCGCGGCCATGATCAGGTCGCCCTCGTTCTCGCGTTTCTCGTCGTCGGTAACGACCACGAGCTCGCCGCGGGCGACCGCCGCGATGACCTGTTCAACCGGATCAAGCATGTCGCTTCGTTCCCTTCGGCGTCGCGCAACAAAAAAAGCGCCCGGGAGAAAGAACCCGGACGCCGCCCAATGCGCTGCACCGGTCTTCTCCCATCCAGACTGTACTGTCGGCCACGGAATCCCACCGTGTCAGTCCCCGGTTTCGCCGGGGAGTCGCGGGCTTTCACCGCCGGTCGGGAATCTCCCGGGCCGCCGGCCCGGAATCACCCTGTCCCGAAGACACATCACCAAATTGTCGGCCTTCTAGTTACGCGCTCTTCCGCGTTCTGACAAGCCTTTTTCAAGGGCCGTGGACCGGTTACCCGGCCGCGAGGTTTTCTCCGCGAGGTTCTCTCTTGATACCCTGCCATTGCGCCGAGCACTTCTCTCCGGGCATCTTTGCTGCCATGCGCGCTTTTGACCCGACGCGGTTCCCGGCGGCCGGCGCGAAGCCGGCGCCGCGTTCCCGCGAAGGCGGACGTCCTACCACCGGTCCGTGCGGAACGGCGACGCCGGCAGGCCATCCCGGTTGTAGAGGTTGCACCTGTCGGGGTTGTCGGCCCAGGCGTAACGCGCGGCAACGGGCTCGGCGACACGCGGCGAACGCACAACCACCGTGTCGCCCTCGATCTCCGCCTGCGCCGCCACGAACTCCTTGTCCGGCCCCGCGACCACGAATGTCCTCAGCGCCCCTTCGCGCGCCATCAGACCGGCGCCGACGTGGTCGAACCGCAGCCGGATGCGGTCGCCCTCGACGGCGAAGTCCCGATAAAGCGGCCCGGACGGCACGACGGCCTTGCCGTACGTGCGCGCCAGCGCCCACTGCGCCAGCCTGAAGCCGACGTCCTGCTTGTTCCGGGGATGGATGTCGGCCTCTTCGCCGATGTCGATCGCCACCGCCAGGCCCGTGTTCGGCTCGAGCAGGGATTTCAACTGCGCCTCCCGGAGCCGGGGCCACAAGGCGGAGTCATCGTAGGACGACGGCTGGCGGAAATTCGCCAGTTGGACCGTCAGGAACGGGAAGTCGCCCTGCCCCCACGCGTGGCGCCAGTCCCGGATCAGCGCCCGCAGCGAAGACCCGTACGCGAGCCCGTCGGCCTCGTTGCTCTCGCCCTGGTACCAGGCGGCGCCCCTGATGGCGTACGGTATGAGCGGCTGGATCATGCTGTCGTTGAGCATGTAGGGCGACTGCGGATTGCCGGGCCCGAACGACATCGCGAGCGCCGCGGTCCGGATCGGGCCGAAGTCGTGCTCGATCCTCATCCGCCAGACGCCGGCGAGGCGTATCGGCTCCGCGCTGCCGTCCGCCGGGCCGACCGCCATCTTGTCCTTCGGGCCGATCAGGCCGCCGTCGTAGACGAAGGAATAGGCGCGAACCGCGATGACGGCCCGCCCGCCCCTGACGAGCCGTCCCGGGACGGTGTAGAACCGGGGAACGCACCAGTGCTGATCTTCGAAGCCCCTGCCGGTGGCGCCCACCTGTTCGCCGTTGAAGTAGGTGGTATCCTGCTTGTCCACCGCGCCCACGCCCAGCGTGAGGTCCTTGCCCGCCCATGCGTCGGGAATGGCGACGGCGCGCCGGAACCAGAACACGCCGTTCGTGTCGTGGCCGCGTATTTTCCACGACCCCGGCTCCTCGACGGTCTCCCATCCGGTGTCGTCGAATTCCGGTTCGGCCCACCGGTTCCCGAACCCGACGTTGCCGGGGTCGCGCGGATACGTTTCCGCGATCAGTTCGGTGGCGGCTTCCGGGCTGTCCGGCTCGAACGGATCGAAGCGGCGCCAGTAGCGCACGCCGGAAACCAATGCCTCGTAGCGCGCCACTTCCCCGCTTGTCCGCTCGTGCCGCACGAGCGCTTCGCGGCTGATCCAGGCCTCGATCCGCGTTCCGCCCCATGAGGCGTCGATCAGGCCGACGGCCACGTCCAGCTCCCGCGCCAGCCGCCGGCCGAAGGCGAATCCAACCGCGGTGAAATCCTTCACCGTCCGCGGCGTTGCCGCGCGCCAGCAGCCGTCAATATCCGCTTGCCGGCCGAGCAGCGCCCGCGGCGGCACTTTCAGCGAGCGGACGCGCGCATCCGCCCCGCACGGACTCTCCGGATCGAAACCCGTCTCCCGGACCGGCCATTCCATGTTGGACTGTCCGGAGCACACCCACACCTCGCCGACCATCACATCCGTTATCCGGGCGCGGGCATCCGGATCGGGCGTGCTGACATCCATCTCATAGGGTCCGCCGGCGGGCATCGGGGGGAGACGCGCCAGGAACTTCCCGTCGCCGGCCGACCGCGTCATCGCCTCGTGGGGCCCGAGCTTCACATGCACCCGCACGCCCGGCGCGGTCCAGCCCCACACCGGGACCGGCATCTCTCTCTGCAAAACCGCGTGATCGGAGAAAACGTGCCCCAGCCGCAGCGCCGAGGTCCTCTCTTCCTGACACGTGGCCGTGCCCGTCGATGCGTTCACACTCTTGTCCTCCGTTTCCCCTATCCCGTTTCGCCGGACAGCCGCGCCCGCGCGCCGTCCGCCCGCGGGCGGCCGGCGCGCGCCGGCCCGGCAACCTTCACATGTTCCGCCACCGCACGCGGACGGCGTCCAGGCGGGCCGTATCGCCCCGCAGCACCACGTCCCGCGAGCCTCCCGGGAGCAGGTCGAAGCAACGGTCTTCGGTAGCGAGCCCCGCGGGCGGATCCACCCGGACAAAGTGGGCGAACACGTCCGTGGAGAGCCGCAGCGCGGCGCGGCATTTGGAGCGCCTTACGACCTTCGCGGCGACCTTCGCGGGCGGCATCTTGACCGACCTGAAGTTCATGAAGAAGAAGACGTTTTCCGCGACCGTTCCGCCGTCGGGGCCGGCCAGCCGCGCGTGGTAGAAGTCGCCGCTGCGCATGAGGGTCATGCGCTCCATGAGGCAGCGCAGCGACGCGTTCGCCGGTATGTTCACCTTCTTCGCCGTCCGCGAACGGACCTTCCCCTCGAAAGACATCAGCGCACACTCCAGCGTGCCCCGGATGCGGGCCAGGGTGTCGTTGACGACCCAGGTCGATACGCCGCACTCCTCCTCCTTGATCGACACCAGCACCGGCGCGCAGGCCCGGCGGACGGCGTCGTAGGACGCCTTCCTGCGCAGGTAGTAGTCCACGACGGACCACCCGATCTCGCCCCAGGCGTCCGGGAACATCCAGAACATGCTGCCCCCGCAGGCGAACTTGCGCCTGCGCGCCTGCTCGGTGGCGGTCTTGAGCGCCTCGGCCTGCAGAAGCTGCGAGGCGTCGACTAGCTGCTCCAGGTTCATGGCCGACGAGTCGCCGGCCAGCAGATCGACGGCCGCCAGAACCTTCAGGCCGCCGACCCTCTGCCGCACGGTGAAACCGTGGGCGTTGGTGTGGAAGCGGAAACCCTCGGCGTCAACCGCCCGCTGGTCTGCGGGCAGATAGTCGCGGATGGATTCCACCGCGGGCATGCCGAAATAGCCGTACTCCGAGTTGAACGTGCAGTGCGCGCGCCGGTAGTTGCGGTAGTCGATCTGCTCGTTGCCGCCGGAGGCGATGCTGACCGACCACCAGTGCTGGTCGCCCCGGTCTTCGTCGTTGGCGTCCTTTCCGCCCCACGGGCTGGTGGGGCGGTACGGGCGGTCCGGGTCGAGGGTCCTGAGCAGCCCCGGGATCAGATCGTGCTCGAGGACCAGGCTGGCGTTGGATTCGCAGCCGGAATACCAGTTGCTGTCGAAAGCCCAGTCGGTTTCGTTGCTGCCGCACCACAGGGCGATGGAGGGATGGTTGCGCAGGCGCGGCACCGCCGCGTTGATTTCGTCGGCGATCTGCCGTCTGAAACCGGCGTCGTCCCCGGGGTAGATGAAGCACGCCATCATGAAGTCGTGCCACAGCAGGATGCCGTTCGCGTCGCAGAAGTCGTAGAAATCGTCCTCTTCGAAGATCCCGCCGCCCCAGACGCGCAGCATGTTGATGTTGGCGTCGCGCGCGAGCGTGAGCACCCGCCGCCGTTTCTCCGGCGTCACGCGCGCCACGATGCAATCCAGCGGCGCCCAGTTGGCGCCGTTGATGAAGCATTTCTCGCCGTTGACGACGAACGTGAACGTCTTCCCGCCCGGCGCGCCCTTCAGCGGCTTCTGCTCGATCGCGATCTCGCGGATGCCGAAGCGGACGGTGCGGACCCCGCAGGCGGTTCTGCCGCGCGAGAGCCGCGCCTTGAGCGCGTACAGGTTTGCCGCGCCCAGCGGACGCGGCCACCACAGCCGCGGACGCGCCGCCTTGAAGGCGCTTTCCACGCGCGTCCGCCCCGGCGGCAGCGCCTTCAGGGACAGCGCGCGGCGGCCGATCCCGGGAATCGCCAACGCCAGCGCGGCATCCGCGGGCGGGCCGGCGACGTTCTCCACCTCGGCCGACACCGTGACAACCGCCCTGCCCTTTCCCGCGAGCCGGGTGCGGACCCAGACATCGCGCAGGACCACGGCGTCGAGAATCTCCAGCCGCACGGGGCGCCAGATGCCGCAGTTGACCAGCCGCGGCGCCCAGTCCCAGCCGAAGGTGAAGGCCGCCTTGCGCACCCAGATGCTCTCGCTTGCGCCCTTGCCGTACTTCTCCCGCGGCTTGCTCTTCGCCAGGGCCGCGCCGGCGTCGAGGCGGACGATCAGCTCGTTATCGCCGGCGCGCAGCGCGCCGGTCACGTCGAAGCGGTGCGCGATCAGCGCGTTGGCGGCGCGGCCGATCTCGACGCCGTTGAGCCACAGCACCGCGTTCAGGTCGAGCCCCTCGCAGACCAGTTCGGCCCGCGCGCCGCTTCCGCCGTCGTGCGCGAACCTCCGCCGGAACCACCAGCAGCGCTCCTCGACCCAGGCGCATTCCGGGGCGTTGCGGTCGTACAGCGGTTCCTTGATACGGCCGTGTCGAAGGAGGTCCATGTGCACCTCGCCGGGGACAACGGCTTCGAGGGCCGCGCCCCAGGCCGGCGCCGGCGGCAACGCTTCGCCCTCCCCGCCGCGCGTCAGGGGAGCCTCCAGAAGCTGCCAGGAGCCGTTCAGGTCTATCGTTCGCATGGGAGCCATCCTCACTTGCCCGCCGCCGCCTGATCCGTCCGCGACGCCCGGAAAGCCTCAAAGGATAGACGGCGCGGACCCCAACGCAACGCAAAAAGAGGCCACACGCAAAAAGAGCGCACGAGATGTGTTGACACGTTTCCGGAAATCGTGATGCTCACGGGGTTTGTGTCCGGCACGGAGGTGCGGAGGGGCGCGACCCCGGCCAACCGGACGAAAAGGAGTCAAGGCAGGTGAAGAAAGTGACTTTGCTGGGCGCCGGAAGCGGATTCACCCAACCGCTGTTCACGGACATCCTGAACATTGAGGGCCTCGACGAGGGAATCATCGGCCTGGTGGACATCGACCGCGAGCGCCTCGACGTGAACGTCAGGCTGATGCGGCGCATCCTGGAGCTGATGAAGAAGACGGGGTGGCGCATCGAGGCCTCCACGGATCGCCGCAGGATCCTGCCCGGAACGGACTACCTCATCAGCACGATCGAGGTTTCCGGCGTGGCCTGCGTGCGGTTCGACAACGATATCCCGCTGAAATACGGCATCGACCAGTGCATCGGCGACACGATCGGCCCCGGCGGCGTCATGAAGGCCATGCGCACCCTGCCGCCTTTCCTGCAGATCCTGGAAGACGCCGCCAGGCTGTGCCCCGGCGCGCTGATCCTTAACTACACCAACCCCATGTCCATCATGACCCTCGGCGCGGTCCGCGCCACGAACCAGCCCTTTGTGGGGCTCTGCCACTCGGTGCAGGGCAACTCGCGCCAGATCGCCCGCATTCTCGACGTCCCCTACGACGAGCTGGAGTGGAAATGCGCCGGAATCAATCACATGGCCTGGTTCACGCACCTGCGCTGGAAGGGCCGCGACATGCACGCGCGCCTGCGCGCGGCGGCGGAACGTCCGGACACGATCGAAGAGTTTCCGGTGCGCACGGACCTGATCAGGAACCTCGGCTACTTCTCGACGGAAAGCTGCGGCCATTACTCCGAGTACGTCCCCTACTACCGCAAGCGCAAGGATCTGATCAAGCTGCACTGCCGCGCCGGCTTCAGGGGCGGCACCGGCTTCTACGCCGGCAACTGGCCCAAGTGGCGCAAGGACACCGACAAGGCCCGCCGGGAGATGGCCGACGGCAAGCGGCCCATACACCTGGGCCGCGGGCTTGAGTACGCGGCCGACATCATTGAGGCGCACGCCTTCGACCGCGGGAAAGTGGTCTATGCCTCCGTCAGGAACACCGGCCTCATTCCCAACCTGCCGCGGACCGGCGTGGTGGAAGTGGCCACGCTGGTGGATCGCGGAGGATTCCAGCCGACCTATTTCGGGGACCTGCCGGAGCAGTGCGCCGCGCTGTGCCGCGCCAACATGGCGGTCTTCGAACTGTGCGTGCAGGGCATCCTGAACAGGGACCGCGAAGCCGTGATTCACGCCATGATGATGGACCCGCTCTCGGCGGCGGTTTGTTCGCTGTCCGAAATCCGCGCCATGGCCGAAGAGCTCTTCGCGGCCGAGAAACGCTTCATCCCGGACTGGTGCGCCAAACCGGAAGCGCCCCGGCCCGCGCGGAAGAAAGCCCGGAAGGCATAGCCCGACCCGCACGGCCGGTTCATCCCGGTGTTCCCGGCGGGAAGCTGAAGTCCGGGCGGCCGTGCGCGAAACGCATTAGAACTCCTCAACCACCGGCTCGCCGTTCAGCCAGGCGATCATGTTCAGAACCAGGTAGTTCCAGTTCTGGAAGCCGGCGTTGAGGATCGGTGCGCCGTTTTCGGGCTGGTAGTACTCGTGCAGGGCGCCGCACTTCTCCAGGTCGGAGCCGAACAGGGCGACGGTCTTCCGGGCCAGTTCGCGGGCGTCGTCGGCAAAGCCGCAGCGGACCAGGCCGCGGAAGACCAGGTAGTTCGAAATCCCCCAGATCGGGCCCAGCCAGGACGACGGATTGCCCGAGGCGCGCAGGTTGTACATCTTCTCCATGCGCGACAGCGTCCGCACGCCGAACGGGGCGTTGAAGGTGCGGGTGTCCCGGTAGTGTTCCTTCACCATGCGTTCCGCCTGTTCCGGCGTGGCAATTCCCGCCCACATGGCCAGAAAGCCCGACCAGACGCCGATCCGCTGGATCAGGCACGGCCAGTCGCGCGGCTGGCCGGAATGCGCGGTCCATTTCCGCCTCCCGACCGGCATAAGGTTCAGATCGACGCTGTAGTAGAAGCCGTCCCGTTCATCCCAGCAGTGCTCCCGCACCGCCTTCAGCAGCGCATCGGCGTCGGCCCGGTATTGCGCGGAAACTTCATTCAGACCGGCCTGCTCCAGCAGGTACACCAGGGCCAGCAACTCCTTGTACATCAGGCAGTTAAGGTAGATGGAGCCGCTGCTGCGCGGCGGACGGCCGCAGGTGCAGGGATCGTTGTCCACCCCGATTGCGGAATCGTCCTGCCAGAAGTACACGCCGCAGCCGTGGCGATGGTGGTTGCGGTAGTTGTTCACGAAGTACTGCAGATACATCAGGTCCTCGCGCAGCCAGTCGACGTCGCCGCCGTTCTGCTGCACGATGAAGGCGGCGTGCTGGGCCAGGCAGGGCTTGTGCATGTTCTGCGCGTAGAAGTCGGCCGGCGTCTTGTTCCCCGCGCGGTTCACCCAGATGGGCACCCAGCCGACGCACGACGTCCGCTTCGCGAATTCCAGCCAGTTCTGAATGCAGCCCCGTTCGTAGCCGGTCAGCTTCTCGACCTCGGCCGGCGGATCGCCCTGCCGCCGGAGGATCTGGCGCAGCGCCACGTCGGTCAGCCACGAATCCCAGTCCCAGAGCACGTCACAGTACTGGGCGCTGCCGGGCGTCAGAAACGGGTATTTGATTTCGCCGTCCGGCTCGCGGTACATGAGCTGGTAGTCCTTGCCGGTGAACTCGACGATGCGCCGGACGTGCCGTGCCAGTGCGTTGTCCATGGCTTCACTCCCAGGGGTGCGGGCGAGAAACTCCCCGCGTTTCATTCCGCCGACCGTATGCACGTATGACCGGGCAAAGTCAACGCCGTTCCGGCCTCTTCTCCGCGCTTGTTTGCGGCGCCGTCCGGATGATACAGTCCCCCGGAACATGAACCAACCGCTCCTGGTCCCCGATCTCCCCGCGCTCAAACGCAAGTTCGCCGACCCGCCGCCGCTGCTGGCCCGCTGCCATGCGCGTTTCCGGGACCGGCTGGCCGTGGACGGCGAGTTCCGCCGTCATAACATTTTCCTCAATGCGCTGCTGGGCGACCCGGCAGCCGTGGCCGAAGCCAAGGGAGAGATCGTGATGCTGGCCCTGAATCCCGCGATCCTCTCGCACAACCGGCCCGCGGCGCGAACGTCGTCCGACACCCTCGACAACCACATCTGGTGCGTCGCGCCGCGCGCCATGCGCCTGGCCGCCTACTTCACCTGGCTCGACCTGCACGGCGCGTGGACGCCGCAGGAGCGCCGCATGGTGGGCACGGGGCTGATGGACTTCTTCGACACCTATACCGTCCCGGTCCTGCGCGCGCGCGCGCCCGGCGGGCATAACCAGCATCTCTCGATGACCCTGTGCAGCGCCGTAACCGGGCACGCCTTCGCGGAGGTCAACGGCGTGGCCGGGCGCGCCCGGGCCCTGCGCGAGTGGACGCTGCCCAAGCTCAGGCGCACGCTGGGCATGATGCATGCCTGCGGATATACCGGGGAAGGCTCGACCTACCAGTCCGACGTGGTCGCCGCGCTGGTCATGTGGGCCGGCGTGTTCCTGCAGCAGATCGGCGAAAGCGACGTCTGGAACCGCTCCTGGCCGCCGGGCGGCTGGCGCATGGCCGACACGTTCCGCGTGGAGGCGGCCATGGGTGGTTGCGGCGGCCTGCTGCCGCCCTGGGACGACTACGGCTGGCAGCGCATCCACAACCTGGCCGCGCGCACGCTCTGGGCCGGCCTTTCCGGAAACCTGGCCTTGCTGCAGGCCGCCGAAACCGTCTGGGACGAGCAGCACAATCTCGCCTGGCGGCCGGACGACCGCCTGTGGACGCTGCTGTATTGGCCGGAGGAACGCGCGCCGTGCCCCGCTCCCGGGACGCCGCACGAAGACACCCCGCCGTCCGCCGTCCGGCAGGCAGCGGACAACCGGCAGCCGACAGACTCGCCTGTCCTCACCGGCTGGTCCATCCCCGCGGTGGCCGCGGCCATCGAGCACCTGCCGCGGCGGCTGCGCGTGATGGCCGTGTGGGACCGCTGTTCAGGCGGCGTGCAGGCCGTGGGACGCGCACAGGTGAATCCCAACCACCTGATCGTGGACCTGGACGGCGAGCCGATCACCGCCGACGGCTGGCAACACGGCGGCGAACGCCTCTTCGCGGACGCCGCGATGGACCGTTCCCTGCAGGCCTTTTCACCGGTGGAGCAGGAGATGATTGCCCGGCAGTACGGCAGCCTGGAGGCCTGGTCCCTGC
Source organism: Lentisphaerota bacterium (assembly GCA_016873635.1). GTDB lineage: Bacteria > Verrucomicrobiota > Kiritimatiellia > UBA8416 > VGWJ01 > VGWJ01. The sequence goes on from VGWJ01000004.1 coordinate 74,456, forward strand.
GCTCGCAGCAGGGGTTTCTGGGCGCGTCCTGCGCGATCGTGATCGACGGCTGGGATAGCTACTTCCCGCGCTGGGAGCGCGAGGGGCGGCTTGTCTTCGAGCGGCGGGCGGGCGGGCGCCACACGTTCGCCGCCGAGGCCGCGGCGTATTACCAGCCGGCCTTCGACGTTACGCGCATGCGGCGCACGGTTTCGATGAACGAAGGGGGGGTGATCTGGGTGGCGGACGATCTGCGCGCCGCGTCCGCGCACGACTTCACGTGGCGCGTCTGGCTGCGGCGCGGCGCGCGCGCCACCGGCCCGCGCCGGGTGCGGCTTGACCTGCGCTCCGGCCGCGGCGTCACCTTCGCCTGGCTGATCGAGGCGGACGGCGGGACGGAACGCGGCGGATCCGTCGCCTGCCTGAGCGTGCCGGCGTTTCCGGCCTCCCACGGCTTCAACGCCCCCTGGCCGGATCAGGGCAGCGAGCGCTGCGATCTGACCGCCGCGGGGCGCGCGGTGCGGTTCGTGACCTGCGTCCTGCCCGAAGGTTCGGGCGCGCTCGCCGTCGCGCGGATCGCCGACGGCGCGTGGGAAGCGACATGGGAAGGCGGCGCGGACCGCTTCGAGCTGCCCCCCGAAATCGCGGAACTGCCCGACGCGGCGCCTGTCGCCGGCGACCAGGGCCTTCAGGCGGAAACGACCTGCGATCTGGACGACACGCCCTACGGGCTGCTCGACGAGCCCGACGCGGGGTTGCTGGCCGCGCTGGACAGCCCGCCCGCCGGGGAATGGCGCCGCACCGGCGCGGTCATGCAGACGCTCGCCGCGCGCGGCAAACGCGAGGCGCTGCCCGGGATGGCCGCGCTGCTGCTCGACGCCCGGCAGAACTACACGGTTCACTCCGTGGCCGCCTGGTGCCTGGGACGCGCGCGCTACGCGCCGGCGGCGGATGTCCTGCGCCGCATGACGCACATTCCCGAGGTCAACACCGCCGCCCGCGCCCGCTGGGCCCTGGAGCGGATCGAAGGCCCGTCACTTCACGGCCGGTAGAACTCCGTGCCGTCCCTGCCGTCCAGCGCGGCGTCCAGACGGTCGGGGCGCGTGATGATGGCCCGCCGGCCCTTGCCGCTGTTTTCAAGGAATTCCACCACGCCCCGCACCTTGGGGCCGATGCTGCCGGCGGGGAACTGCCCCTCCTCCAGGTAGCGCTTCGCCTCCTCCACGGTCACGCGATCCAGGTTCACCTGCCGGTCCGTGCCGAAGTTCAGGGCCACCTTGGCGGTGGGCATCAGAATGATCAGCATCTGCGCTTCGGTTTCCGTGGCCAGCAGTCCGGAGGTCAGGTCCTTGTCGATCACGGCTTCAATACCCTCGTAGTCGCCGTCGTCTCTGACCCGGATGGGGATCCCGCCGCCGCCGGCGGCGATCACGATGTTGCCCTCGCGGGCCGCGTGCCGGATCATGTGCCGCTGCACCGCCTTGACGGGCCGGGGGCTGGGCACCACCCGGCGGTAGCCGCGGCCCGCGTCCTCCACGATCTTCCAGCCGTACCTGGCCTGCATGGCCTCGGCCTCTTCCCTGGTCATGAAGGTGCCGATGGGCTTCGACGGGTTCAGGAACGCCGGGTCGTCGCGCTCGACGATCACCTGGGTGATGACCGTGACCACATAGCGGTAGATGTCACGCCGCCGCAGGTGATTGAGCAGGGTCTGCTGCAGGAAATAGCCCATGTTCCCCTGCGTCTCCGCCACCAGCACGTCCAGGGGCATTCCCGGCACGATCTCCCGGGCCCGCTCGTGGCGGATCATCTGCTGGCCGACCTGCGGGCCGTTGCCGTGGGTGATGATGATGTTGTAGTCGCGCTCCACCAGGCTCATGAGGTGCCCGCAGATGGTCTCGGCGTTGCGCCTCTGCTCCTCAACGCTGCCCGATCCGCCGACCTGAATCAGCGCGTTGCCGCCCAGCGCGACCAGCACCATCTCGCGGTCGCTGCGGTAAAGGTCGCGGTTGACTTTGTCCTTCTCCATGACCCGGCTCCCTGCCGCTTCCGATCCGATTCGCCGTCACCTTCTATCATAGCACCCGACGGCTCCGCCGGCAATCGCGGCTGTTTGGTGGCATCGCGGCTGTTTGGTGGTTGCAGGCGGGCGCCGCTGCCGGTACTATACGGCGAGATCGTCTTCAAACCGGAGGCTGCAATGCGAAGGTTTATTCAGATCCTCTCGGCAGCGCTCATGCTCCTGCTCAGCCGCCCGGCCTCAGCCGCATCCGCGACCGGCTACGACGCGTTTCTGCCCGGATCCGAGACGCCCAAGTCGGGGTACGACCTCGTGGGTTTTGACGCCCTGTTCCCGGAGGGCGAGTTGTGGCAGAGCGGTTTCACCGCCGAGGCCCAGATCGGCGCCTCGCTTTTCAAGTACGCTTCCCTGGGCATCGGCTTCGGGCTCGGCAGCCTGATCATGGACGAGGAACTCATGCTCGCTCGCGCCGCGCCGCTGGTTCCGAACGACCGCGCCGACTACTATACGCTTTCCATCCGGGGCAACACCGTCGCGTTCAGCGTCGGACCGTCGGTCTGGATCGAAACCTTCCCCGCCTCTTTCATGGCCGTCACCGTCGAGGCCGGCCTCCGCTACGCCTACTTCCCGCTCACGCCGAGCGTGGAAGGCGAGAAGGAAGACACGCTCGGGCCGAAAGAGGACGAGATCGAAATCATGGGCGAAGAGATCGAGTGGGAGCGGATAGAATACACGACGGAGTACGGCGAGGAGATCGAGATCAACAGCGCCGTCTACGGCCGCGTGGGGCTGCAGATCGAGCTCGGGCGGCCCGGCGATATCGCCGGTTTCCTCGGCGTGGCCAAGATCCTGGATATCGCGCCCCCGGAGGCGACATTCCGGGGAATCAGCCTCGGTTTGTACGGGGTGCAAGGCCTGGCGGGCCGCGTGGGTTTCCGCACCGTCTGGTAGCCGCGCCCGGCAATGAATGAAAACTTCCGCGCGCGTTAAGCTTGTGGCATTTCTATCCGGCGCGCTGCTCGCCGCGTCGGCCGCGTCCGCCTACGAAGTCCACAACAGCCTCAGCGTCGACTACCTTCGGCCGTCCGGCCCGGTTTGGGAGCGCGGCTTCGGATTCGACGCCCAGTTCGGCGGATGGTTTGCGCCGCGCGCCGCCTTCGCGCTTGGCGTCGGCACGCTTCTGCTGCGGCCGCGGCCGGAAGCGACCGTCGGCCGGGCCGCCGGGGCGCTGCCGGCGGAAGTCGGGCCGGGCGTGACAGCGCCCGGCCAGATGCCTTCGTTCCTCATCGGTCCGTCCCTGTGGACGGTCATCCCGCTGGGCGAGCGCGTTTCGCTCGGCGCCGCGCTGGACGGCCGCTACGCCTTCAACCCGCACGGACCCATGCTTTACGGCAGCCGCCGCGACGGCCGCGGCAACGTGAGGGAATACCGGCAGCGCATCGATGTCTCGGACGGCCTGATCGCAAGAGCCTGCATCCAGGCCGAAGCCGCGCTGCACGCCTCGGCAACCGCCTTCGCCGGCGTGGCCTGGGAGGAAACGCTCCGCGGCTACACGGCCTCGCTGCAGGATCGGCCTCTCGGGCAGTTCGACGTGGACGGCCTCCTGTGGCGGCTGGGATTCCGGGGCAATTGGTGACCTGTCAGAATGCGCGCAATGAACGCGAGTCCGGAACCGTTGCCCGTCCGCCGCCGCCCCGGGCGACGGCGTGGGAGATTCCTGCTCGCCCTGCTTGCCGCGAGCCTCGCCGCTCACGCCCCCGTGCGCGCGGATCTGCGTCTCCCCCGGCTGTTCAGCGAACACGCCGTTCTCCAGCGCGACGCGCCCGTTCCGGTCTGGGGCTGGGCCGAGCCGGGCAGGGAAGTGACCGTCGCCTTCGCGGGTCAGACGCACGCGGCGGTCGCCGGCGCCGACGGCCGCTGGCAAGTCGCGCTCGATCCGATGCCGGCCTGCGCCGAGGGCCGCAGGCTGACCGTCGCGTCCGGCGGCGCCACGCTGGGCGTTGACGACGTGCTCGTGGGCGAGGTCTGGCTGGCGGCCGGCCAGGCCAACATGCGCCTGGGCGGCCCGCCCGCGGCGGACCATTCCCTGATCCGTCATTTCATGGTGGGACCGTCCATCGCCCCCGTCCCGCGCGATACGGTGCGGCGCGGCAACTGGGAAGTGGACGCCAAGGGCACGACGGCGTTTCTCTCCGACGTGGCGGGCGGCTTCGCGCGCCGCCTGCAGTCCGCGCTGGACGTTCCCGTGGGCATGATCGTCGCCGCGCACGGCGCCACGACGGCCGCGCACTGGCTTAATCGCGAGGGACTCGATCTCTTTCCGGGCGCCTACCACCCGCCTTCCGGCGCCGAGCTGGAGGAGCAGCTTCGTGTCATGGAAGCGTGGAACGCGCGCGAGAGCGAATACGACCGGACCCGGGACATGTTCGCCCGGCGCCTCGCGGCGCGCGGCGAGGAGCTCACCGAAGCGAGGCTCGACGCCCTCATGGAACCGTTCAAGGCGTCCCTGCCGAGGCGCCACCCGTGGCCGGCGGAGAACGGCAAGATCTACAACATGATCCGCTCCGCCAACTGCTCGGTCTACAACGCCATGATCGCTCCGCTGGCGCCGTACCGGATTCGCGGCGTGATCTGGTACCAGGGCGAATGGGACGGCGGCGCCGAGACGCGAGCCTATTTCTACCACTTCGCGCCCTTGATCGCCGGCTGGCGCGCGGCCTGGAAGCAGGGCGCCTTCCCCTTCCTGTATGTGCAGCTTCAGAACATGGACCGGGGCGAGACCCCGCCGCCGGGACAGACCTGGTCCTGGTACGCCGGCGTGCGCGAAGCGCAGCGCCTGGCCCTGCAGATGCCGGCCACGGGCATGGCCACGATCTTCGACCGGTGCCGCGGCCTGCACCCCGCGAACCGGCAGGTGCCGGCTGACCGGCTGGCGCGCTGGGCCCTGGCCTATGTCTACGGCCGCGACGGCGTGACCCCTTCCGGACCCCTGTACGAGTCTTCCGTCGCGGAAGGCGCGCAAATGCGGATTCGCTTCCGTCACGCGGAGCGCGGCCTGCTGCTGCGCGGCTTCGAGGGAGCGGAGAGCCAGTTCTGGATCCGCGCGTCCCGCGGCGATTTCCTGCCGGCCAGGGCCGCCGTCGACGGCAATGACCTGCTCGTCTGGCATCCGCGCGTCGAGCGCCCGGCCGCCGTCCGCTACGCCTGGAACGCGGACGCGGTCGCCGTGCTTTTCAACGCGGAAGGCCTCCCGGCTTCGCCCTTCGCCACCGACGTCTCCTACCCGGCGAACTTCGCGGAGGCCCGCGCCCGCCAGGCGGCCTACAAGGAAGCCCTGCGCCGGAAGCTCGGGCGGCTTACGCCGGCGCCGTCCGGGCTGCCGCCCCCCGCGCCCGCGCCCGCCGTGCCGCCGGCGCGAAACGCGGATGGAAAACCGAACGCGGAAGATTGACGGAACCCCTCGACGGGCAACAGAGGCTTCCAGGCCATGGTCAACGGATCGCACAGGCGCGTGCGCCTCGAAATCAGCGTCGGCACGCTCAAGCGGAACTACCTCCGCATCGCCGACGCGGTGAACCCCTGCCGCGTGGTGGCCGTCCTGAAAGCCAACGCCTACGGGCTGGGCGTCCAGGGCGTGGCCGGCGCCCTCGCCGAAGCCGGCGCGCCGCGCTTCGCCGTGGCCGAACTCAACGAGGCGCTCGCCTTGCGGTCCTTCGGCCGGCCCGTCCAGATTCTGGGCGGCGTGCTCGCCGACGAAATCCCCGAGGCCGTGGCCGCCGGGATCGTTCTGCCCGTCACCGATCCGGAAACCGCCCGACTCATCAGCGCCGAAGCCGTGCGCCAGGAGCGCGCGGCCGTCTGCCAGTTCCTCGTGGACACCGGCATGGGCCGGCTGGGCATCCTCGCCGCCGACGCGGAAAACGTCGTCGCCGACGCCGTGCGGTTGCCCGGCCTGCAGTGCGAAGGGATCTACACGCACTTCCCCATGGCCTACCGCAGCGGCAGCGAGTTCACGCAGCGGCAGATCGAGATCTTTCTCGATCTGCTCGCGCGCCTGGAGCGGCGCGGCATCGCCTTCGCCCTGCGTCACATGGCCAACAGCGACGCGGTCAACAACTTCCCGCGCACGTACCGCCCGCCGTTCAATGCCGTCCGCACGGGCATCAACCTGCATGGATCGTTCGACATGGAAGGCCGCCGCGCGCTGGATCTGCGGCCGGTGCTCACGCTCAAGACGCGTCTCACCGCCGTGCGCCGGCTGCCGGCCGGGTCAACCGTCGGCTACGGCTGCACGGTCCGGCTCCCGGCCGAGACCCTGGTGGGAACGATCTCCGCCGGTTACGCCGACGGCCTGCCGCTGGCCGTGTCCAACCGCGGCCACGTGCTTATCCGCGGGCGCCCCTGCCGCATCCTGGGGCGCGTGTCCATGGACTATACGACGGTGGACCTGAGCGGCGCGCCCGACGCCCGCCCCGGCGATGAAGTCGTCTGCCTCGGGGGGGAAGGGCCGGACGCGGTCAGCGTCGAGGACTGGGCCCGCATCAAGGGCACGCATCCCTACGAGATCATCTGCTCGTTCGGCTCGCGCGTGGAGCGCTGCTACGTGGAGTAGCCCGGCTTTGGGTCGCCTATACTGATCGCGCCTATGAACCGCGAACGTCCGATCCGGTGGTTTGACTGCGGCCTGCTGGCGCTGGCGGCGTGGTGCCTGCTGCTGCTGGTGGGGGTCCGCCTGCGGCTCGATCTCGGATTCGCGCGGATCACGTGCGTGGGCGTGAAGAACCCCCTGGCTTTCCTGCTGGCGCTGTACGCCGCCAAGCACGCCTACATCCGGTTCTCAAGGCCGCGCCCGGCGCGCGGCAACGTGTTCCACTTCGAGCGCGAGATCCCCTTCCTGGTGTTCTTCCTGAGCGCGCTCTCCTTCTTCACCCTCACGAAGAAGCAGATCGTCAGCGCCATCACGCCGCCGGGCGAACAGTGCCGCTTTCTCACCGGCGACGAGCCTTCCTACATGCTGATGTGCCGGAGCATCGTAATGGACGGCGACGTGAACCTCTGGAACGACAGCATGGAGCGCAGGGGCGCCGATTTCGGCTGCCCCCGCGCCGGCCCGCACAAGGCGATCGTGGACCGCGAAGGCCGACGCATCTACTCCATCCACACGGTCGGTCTGCCGCTCCTTCTGGCGCCCTTCTTCGCCCTGGCCGTCGCGACGGGCCTGGCGCCGCGTTTCGTTTGCGCCGCCGCGCTGAGCCTGCTGACGGCCGGCGGAATGGCGCTGATCTGCCGGCTGGCCGGGCGCGGCGGCGTGCCGGGACACATCCGCGCCGGGGTCGCCGTGCTCCTGGCCGTGACCTGCCCTCTGATGGTCTATTCGCACCAGATCTACCCCGAGACGGCGGGCATGCTGCTGATTGTGACGGCGTACCTGCTGGTCCTCCGGCCGGCGTCCGCGGTTCGCCCCGCCGGCGCAGGCGCGTTCGCCGTCGCGGCGGCCGTGGGCCTGTGCGCCGCTTACCTGCCCTGGCTGCACATGCGCTACGCCGTATTCTCCGCCGGGCTGCTGGCGGCCTTTGCGTTTCAGCGCCGGCGCCGGCTCGCGGCCGTCGCGCTCGCCGCGGTTCCCTCTCTCGTGTCGGCCGCGCTGGTGGCGCACTTCTACACCAAGTGGTACGGCTCGCCGTGGCCCAACGCGCCGTATGCGGTGCAGGGGTGGTCAAGCACCCTCGAGCTCTCGCCGGCCCGCTTCGCGCGCTGCCTGGCGGGCATCGCGGTGGACAGCGGGTCGGGGCTGCTGGCGTGGTCGCCCTACTTTGCGTTCGTGCCCGCGGGCGTCATCTTCGCGCTGCGCGGCAACCGCGGGGAGACGCTCCTGCTGCTCGCGCCGGCGGCGTGCTACGCGGCGCTCCTGGCGACGTGGCACCACTGGTGGGGCGGCTTCTGCCCGCCGGGGCGGCTGCTCGTGCCGCTGATGCCCCTGCTGGCGCTGTGGACGGCCGCTTTTCTGACGCACAACCGCAAGCCGGAACTGACCGTCCTGTTCGGAATCCTGGCCGCCCTCGCGTTTTTCCTGACAACGCGGGCGGCCTACGGCGATTTCACGCTGCTTTACCAGAAGAAAAGCATTCTCGAAACCGCGCCCCTGTTCGGCTCGGACGTCTTCGCGCGGTTCTTCACCCCCCGCGTCTTCTTCAACGAGAACCATCCGATGCTCTACGCCGCGGCATACCTGCTGATCGTCGCCCTGCTGAATCTCTACGCGCTCGTTCCGCGCAACGGGGGCCGCACGCCCGCCGTCGCGCAGTGAAACCGGGTCTTGCCTCCAGCTTCCTCTGGACGGTCAGTCGCCCTCCCGCCCTTGCTCTCGGCTCATGGTGTGGCGCAGCAGACGATTGCATGGACGGTCCTCTTGGGCTATCGTGGCGGCGGATTGAAGCGATCACGTCGGGAGGCGAAGCATGCCTGTCATATCGATGTTCTACGGGATAATCGTGCATCTGTACTTCAAGGACGACCGAAGGCACAAGAAGCCGCACATCCACGTTACGTATCAGCAGTCAGAGAGGGAACTCAAAGACCCCGACTACTTCAAGCAGGCAAGAGTCGAATAGCGTCACGATGAGCGTTACGCGAAAGACCGCCGAAAGCATCCGCGATCGCCTGCTGGGCCGGTCCGACATTGACGGCTACCGCAGGCGGCTGCAGCCCCGTCCGCCGGACGAATACCCCCTCGGCGAGCGCGTTCCGTCGGGCAACGATCACACGCGCGCAGGCCTCGCCCGCCGGCAGGACTGGCTGCGGCGGCAGGGCGTCGCCGTCGACGCCCTCGCCGGACGCGCGGCCGCCCCGGATCCGGCCGGCCTGGCCGGCAATATCGAGAACCTCGTCGGTTTCGCGCAAATCCCGGTGGGCGTCGTCGGCCCCCTCCGCGTCAACGGCACGGAAGCCAAGGGCGACTTCATTGTGCCGCTCGCCACCACGGAGGGCGCGCTTGTCGCTTCCTGCAACCGCGGCGCCTACGCCGTCAGCCAGGCGGGCGGCGCCGCCGCCATGTGCCTGACCGAAGCCGTCACGCGCGCTCCCTGCTTCGAGTTCGACCGCATGCTCGACGCCTGTCTCTTCCTGGAATTCGTCATCGGACAGGCCTCCGGCCTCCAGGGCGTCGTATCCGGGAGTTCCCGCCACTGCCGCCTCGCCGATTTCCGCTCCACGCTCGTCGGCAAAACGCTGTACATCGGTTTTGAATACGAAACCGGCGACGCCGCCGGCCAGAACATGGTCACCCTGGCCACGGATGCGGTCTGCCGCTTCCTGGTCGAAAGGTCGCCGGTCAAGCCGCGCCGCTGGTACGTGGAAGGCAACATGTCGGGCGACAAGAAGGCGACCATGCTGTCCTTCCTCACCGCGCGCGGCAAGAAGGCCGCGGCCGAGGCCGTCATCCCCGGGCGGCTCCTGCACCGAACCATGCACGTGACGCCCGCGGAGTTCGTCGCCTACGGCCACGTGGCCGCGATGGGCGGCGCGCTGAGCGGCTCGATCGGCGTGCAGGGCCACTACGCCAACCCGCTGGCGGCGCTGTTTATCGCCTGCGGACAGGACGCGGCCTGCGTGTCGGAAGCCGCCATCGGCATGACCGACATGGCGGTGACCGACAAGGGCGAGCTTTACGTCTGCGTGACCCTGCCAAATCTCATTGTCGGCACGGTGGGCGGCGGCACGCACCTGCCGACCGCGCGGGAATGCCTCGGCATGCTGGGGTGCGTCGGCGACAACGCGGCGCGGCGTTTCGCGGAGATCTGCGCGGCCACGGTGCTGGCGGGCGAGATATCCATCATCGCCGCGCTGGCCGCCGGCGAATTCACCTCGGCGCACGCGAAGTACGGGCGCCGGAAGCCCTAGGCGGACAATGCCCGACGAACTCCAGGAACGGGCGCGGTTCGACTTCGTGCGCTACGCCAACTGCTGGGAAGACGCCGATGTGCTGATCGAAGCGCTTCGTCCCGGGCCGGGCCGGCGCATTCTTTCCGTCGCCTCCGGCGGCGACAACTCCTTCGCGCTGGCGGCCGCGGGCGCGGAGGTTGTGGCCGCCGATCTGAGCGCCGCCCAGCTCGCCTGCGCGGAACTGAAAATCGCGGCCATCCGGCGTCTCGACCACGCCGGGGTCCTGGCTTTCCTGGGCATCCGCCCGGCGGAGGACCGGCTTGGCGTCTACGCCCGGCTCCGTCCCGACCTCACGCCCGCCGCGGCGGCGTTCTGGGACGCCACGCCCGCCGCGGTGTCCGGCGGAATCGTGCATGCCGGCAAGTTCGAGCGCTACTTCGGCCTGTTCCGCCGCCGCGTGCTGCCCCTCGCCCACGGCCGCCGCCGCGTTGCGGCGCTGCTCTCCCCCCGCCCCGTCGCGGAACGCCGCGCGTTCCACGACCGCCGGTGGAACAACCTGCGCTGGCGCATGATCTTCCACGTGTTCTTCAGCCGCTTCATCATGGGCCGCCTCGGGCGGGATCCGGAGTTCTTCAGGTACGTCGAAGGCTCGGTCGCGGACCGCATCCTGGCGCGCGCCCGCTACGCCCTCACGGAGCTGCCGACGCACGCCAACCCGTACCTGAGCTACATCCTCACCGGCAACTTCACGCACGCCCTGCCGCCGTACCTGGAGCCGGAACGCTTTGACGCCTTGCGCGAGGGCCTCCAGCGCGTCACGCTGTTCCGGGGGACCGTCCAGGACGCCGCGGCCGCGCACGCGGCACGCGGCTTCGACGGCTTCAACCTGTCCGACATCTTCGAATACCTCGACCCGCCCGCCTGCGCCGACATCTTCCGCCGTCTGCTGGCGCACGCGCGACCCGGCGCGCGGCTCGCCTACTGGAACATGCTCGCCCCGCGTTCGCATCCGGCGGAACTGGACGGCCGCGTCCGCCCCCTGCCCGAGCTGTCCACGCGCCTTTTTCAAAACGATCGGGCCTTCTTCTACAGCGCGTTCGTGGTTGAGGAGTGCCTGGGGTCCGAAGCTTGACGGTCGGCGACCGGAGGCGAACAGACGATGGCCGGCGATATCAGGGCAATGCTTGTTCTTGGCGCGGTGTTCGCCGCGCTCCTCGCGCTGGCCGAGTTGTGGAAGCGCCGCTTCGACGCGCCGCCCGAGCGGACCCGTAAATTCGTGCACGTGGCCGGCGGACTGGCGTGCCTGGCGTTTCCCTGGGTTTTCCGGTCGGCCTGGACGGTGCTGTTCATGGCCGTCACGCTTTCCCTGGTCATCGCGCTGGGCCGGCGCCTGCGGCTCCTGGCAAGCCTGCACGGGGTCGACCGCCGCACCCGCGGAAGCGAGTACTACCCGCTGGCCATCTTCCTGCTGTTCGCGCTGACGCGCGAGGCGCCGTGGTTCTACGTCAGCGCGGTCCTGGTGCTGGCCGTGGCCGACGCCTTCGCCGCCCTGATCGGCTCGCGTTACGGCCGCGTGCGCTACGAGGTCGAGGACGAGCAGAAGAGTCTTGAGGGCTCCCTCGCTTTCGCCGCGATCGCCTTCCTGGCGATCCTCCTGCCCCTGCTGCTGATGACCGATCTGCCGCGCGCCACCTGCGCGCTGGCGGCGCTGCTGGTGGCCGTGCTCGTGACCGGATTCGAGGCCGTCTCGCTGCGCGGCACCGACAACCTGTTCGTCCCCCTGGGCGTGGCCGTGATTCTCGCTAAGATCACGAGCAAGCCGCAGCCGGAAATCGTCTATCAGAACGTGAGCCTCGCCGTGATTCTCGCGCTGGTCGCCCTGGCGGTCCGGCGCACGCATTCGTTCAACGTCGGCGGAACGATCACCTTCGCGCTGTTCGCCTACGGGGCCTGGTCGCTGGGGTCCGAGCTCTGGGCGCTGCCCGTGTTTCTCGGCTTCCTCTTCTACGTGGCGCTGTGGCTCATCCTGCCGCCCGCCCGCGGGCGGCGGCACGCGCTCAGGGTCCGCATCGTCTTTCACGCCCTGGCCGTGCCCCTGCTCGTCCTGGCGGCCGGAAACATGACCGGGCGGGGCGCGCTGTTCTACGCGCCGTTCATCGCTTCGCTGGCGGCCGTGCTGACGTTCAGCACATGGAATCACTGCCTGCAGTTCCGGCCGCCGCCGGAGCGGCTGCGGCCGGTTCTCGCCGGCGTTGTGGGCGCGGGCGCGGCGGGAATCGTGGCGGCGGCGCCCTGGACCATGCTGCGGGCCGCGTCTCCGGGCGGCCTGGCGGCCGTCGCGGGCCTGACGGCGGCGGCGGCCGTGGTCAACGACCGCCTGATCGGACCCCGGCCGGACCTGTCCTCCGAGCGGCTATGGTCGGCCTCGCGCATCGCCCTCACCGCCGCCTCCGCCGCCGCCATGTGGCTGCTGCAGGCGGCCGGCATCATCCCGGCGTGGAGGTGAGGCCCCGTCTCATTATGGCCCGCGCCGTATCCGCACCTGCCCGCGACCGTTCCAAGGCGGCCCGCGACCTTCTCCGGGCGCGGGCGGACAAGGCAGGCGTTGATGAGTGACCCTACAGAGAGCAAGGCCATCGAGGCTATCGTGAACCCGCGGCGGGTTCACTCAGCCTCATGGCTAACGTTCGAGGCGGGAGATTGAAAGAGAGCCGAGTGCATGGTAACGTAGCAGCCATGAACACATTGACCAACGAGGATCGTGCCAGGCAAGCTGTCCGGGCTGTCTACACCAATCGCGCGCAGGGTGTTGCGCACTTTCAGGATGCGGGTGCGATGCCGAGACGTGACGCCCCCCCCCTCGACGCCCGATCGGGCGGGACGCCAGCCGCGACGTCGTTCGGAATGTCGCAATACAGCCTTCGCACGATTTCCCGTCGTTGATATGTCTGCCCGCGAGTGATTTGCGAAGGCGGGGCTATTTACCTGGCACCTTTCCCGCTGGCCCAATCGGCTCCCGGTGACTGACTGAGGTTATCAGCCAGCCACCGGTGCCACACCACCGCACGTGCCGGTCGGCATACGGCGGTTCCGTTCAGACACGGGCGTTTGGCCCGTAGTGGAGAACAATCCATAAC
>VGWJ01000005.1 GCA_016873635.1 Lentisphaerota bacterium
AATGGGGGATGGCGCGTAAGCTGCGAGTGGAGTATCCGAGATGGAAGAACACCGACGGGCGCTAACTAGCAAATTAGAGACCTAACCCCGAGACCTGCGGAAGAACACCGACGGGCGCTAACTAGCAAATTAGAGACCTAACCCCGAGACCTGCGTGCCGAGACCTGCGAGACCCTGTAACCCCGAGACCCTGTGGGAGTTGTGGCGACAACGCCACCCCATCCCGCCGAGCCAACCGGCACCAAGCGGGCAGATGTTGCTCGCGTTGGCCTAACTCCTGAAGAGCCGGATGTGTGGCCCACAAGTCCGGTTCTGTGAGAGGCGGGGAGGAGCAATCCTCCCTGCCTACTCGACAAGGGCAACGTTCGGCACGGCAAGATTGACCCGGCCGTGCAGGTGCACTACTCTATGGCACAGACGTTGATTGAAGGAGGAGCAGCGATGCCAACTGTAATTCAGAAAGAAGAGGCTCACAAGCTGGTCGACCGGCTCCCATCTAACGCGACATGGGATGACCTGATGCACGAGATCTACGTGCGTGAGGCCATCGACCGGGGGCTGGCGGACAGTCGGGCTGGCCGTACGAAGAGTGTGCAGGATGTCCGCGCGAAGTTTGGCCTCTCGGAATGACCGTCCACTGGACAGACACCGCGCAGGCCCACCTCGACGCTATCTATGCGTACATCGCGCAGGATTCGCCCGAGTATGCCTTGCGGATGGTCGACCGTCTCACGCGTCGTTCCCAACAGATTGCCGAGGCTCCCCTATCCGGTCGTCGTGTGCCCGAGTACGACATGGATCAGATTCGGGAAGTAATCGAGCGACCATACCGCATCATCTACCACATCAAGCCTGATCAGATCGACGTCATCGCTGTTCTGCACGGAGCCCGGAATGTGCTGCGTGCCGCTGAAGAACAAGACTGAGCCGAACAACGCCTCGCCAAGGTATTGCTCACCCTGGCGGGTTCGCAAACCTTGAAGGCGGGCGTTCGCGCCGGAATGAATGGGAGATTGAATGGGCGGGGATGATCAAGTAGCCTATGGCTCTGTCGGTGGGCGACGGGCGATCCCGGAGGCCATTGCGTGGACTACGATTTTGAGTGGGACCCGAACAAGGCGCGGCGGAATCGCCGCAAGCATGGCGTAGCCTTTGAGCAGGCAGCGACCGTGTTTCGGGACCCCCGCGCAGTGTCCGTATTCGATGATGCGCACAGCGGAAAGGAAGACCGTTGGATCACGCTGGGGCTATCAGCCAGCGGCGGGCTGCTTGTCGTCCATCATACGTTCGAGGAACTGAACGCACAGACAATCAGGGTTCGGGTATTCTCAAGCCGAAAGGCGACGAAGCACGAAGCGGGGCAATACAAGGAATGACGACATGAAGAAGGAATACGATTTCTCCAAAGGAGTCCGGGGCAAGTTCTACCGGCCGAATGCCACGTTCAACATGCCGGTCTACCTCGACAGCCGAGTGCGGCGGTTTGTGGAGCAGATCGCTGAGAACAAGCGGACCGATGTCTCCGCAGTCGTCAACCGCTTGCTGCGTTCGGACATGGAACTGGTGGAGGCGGCAAAATGAAGCGCGAACAACGGCACGGACCGCGACAGTGAAAAGGCGCGCCAGCAGACGGCGCGCCTTTTCACTGCGGGTCATGCTGGGCGTTGGCCGGAAGGAAACGATGCCGGAGAGGATCCCGAGGCGGGGCTACTTACCTGGCACCGTTCCCCGGATGACGATTACCACCGAGGGAAAAGCGCCTATGGCGTAAGCGCGAAGCGCAGACCGGGCGCCGTCTGGATCTGGTAGGCCTGGCCGAAGCCGTCGTCGTCGTCGGACACGGTGGCGTTGAGGCCGAACTCCTCACCCGGTTTCAGGCCGAGGGCGGCCAGCGGGAGGCGGAGTTCGTAGCGGGTAACGCCGCCGGAGTCATCCCGCGTCACGGCAATCCCGGCGGTTTTCGCCAATTCATCGTTCGTGCCCTGCCACTGATGGAAGGCCACACCCGTCTTGGTCAGCGCCAACCCGATCTTCCAACGTGCCCCTTGCGCGGCGGACAGTCCCAGCGTGAGGCAGTCGCCGCGCTCGATGTCCTGCGAGGTGTACGCGTTGAAGTGCTTGTCGTCGGCGGCTTCGACGGCCATGCACAGCGCATCGCCGTCCCAGCCCAGATGCACCCTGGCGCCCAAGTCTTTGTCGCCCTGCCACGAAGCCGCGTCCTCGCCCGCCTCCTCGGGCGGGGGCTGACGAAAACGCTCGGGGTAGAGGTCTTCCGGGCCGCCCAGCGCGGCGAGGGGCTTGTCCCACTCGTCCAGCGCGCCGTCGGCGCGCATCGCGCGCGCCAGCCGCGCGACCGAACGGGTGACGACACGGTAGACCATGTCCGCTTTCACTCCCGTATCGCCGGCCGCCGCGCCCTGAAGCGAGCTTTGCTCTGCTTCACGGGGAACCGAACGAACGGCGCGCCAGCCGCCAATTGTATGAATGGAGCGATCGGAGAACACGCTGATCGCGGCGTGCCTGGCGGCCACGCTGCCGCCGTGAGTACCCCTCATGTCGCCGCGAAACACAACGCCGTCAAGGTCCTTCGGCCAGTCAGCCGGCAAGTCCGGCGTGCCGCGGCCGTGCGTCCCGGCAAACTTGCGCCCGCTGGCGCTGGCGATCGAAACCATCCGCTCGTTGAGACCGCCGACATTCATGTTTCGGAAGTCGCTGCCCGCCCCGGCCGCCTTTTCGTACTCGAGCTCCGTCATCGGGCGGAGCCCCGCCCAGGCGGCGAACGCCGCTCCGTCCGCCCAGGAAACGTACCGGCAGGGCTCGGCAGGCGACGATGCCGTGTAGGTGTAGTTGGAGGGAGTTCCGGAACGCTTGATATCGGGCCCGTGCCCGTCGGGATAGTAGCGCTTCCCGGCCTGCGCATCCGTAAGCGTGTTGAGGAAGGCGGCGTACTGCCCCTGGGAAAGCACATCCTTCATGCAGTAGAAGGCCGCGAAGCCGTTTGGAAAGGACGCCGGGATCTCTCCGCCGTCTTCCGGGGCGAGGCCCTGCGCCCAGAGTCTGCCCTGCTGCCGGCCGGTCGGTATCGCCCCCGGTCCCGTTATCCGGTAGGGCGGGGTATTGTCGGCAAAATCGGAATAGTCGGTCTGAAAATGCCTCTCGGTCCGGCTAACGTCCTTGCCGGCGTATGCGAACAAACGGTTCATCAGTCCCCGCTGGGAGGAGCCCACTTCAAAGGGACCCTCGGGCACGTAGGCCATTTCGAGGGCGAAAACGCGGAGCTCGGTTGTCGGTTGCTGGTTGTCGGTTGTCGGCGTATCGACGGAGATGACCGCCGTGACGTTACTGGCAATGAGCGTGCCCCTGCAGTCCTGGGTGCGGCGCAGGAACATGCCGACGGAGCCGTCCGGGACGACAAACTCGAGCGCCGTGCCGCCGCTCTGTCCGAAACCCTTCGGGTTTACAACCGCCCCGTTGCTTGCCGCCAGGCGCACGTGGCGCCACTGGGCACTGCCTTGGTCGCCTGCCTTGAAAAACACCCACAGCGCGACGTGATGCGTTCCCGGGCGCACGGCATCCGGCCAGGTCAGGTCGAAACGCACCTGCGCCGTCTGCCCGTCGCGCGGGACCACGGTGACATTGCTGACTTGCGGCGTGTCCGCGCCGGCCGCGCCGGCCGCCAGCAGCACGGCGCCTGTGACGGCGAGCGCCAAACGGCGGGCCGGCTTGTTCTCTGTCATGGGATTTCTCTGTCCTTTCCTCCGACTGCAGCCGGTTGCTGTCGACTGCTGCCGATTGCCATCGATTCCCGCCGATACCTGTCGGGTAGTGTGTTGTGCTCTACTGCGGGGCCGTCCGCACGCACCTGAGGCCCACGGTCTTCCCGCCTTCCGCCCGGCCGTCTCCCCCGCCGCCGAAGTAGGCGGCGCGATCCGACGCGCGCAGCATCTGCTTCTGCTTGTCGCCCCAGGAGCCGAAGCCGCCCCCTCTGAGCCTGAAAGCGCGACCGTCCGGCAGGTGCCACGACGGGGACGGTTCCGGCGTGCCGTTCCCGTGCGTGCCCTCGAAGCGGCGTCCCGCCTTGCTGCCCACGGTGATCGTTTGCTCCCACAGATTGCCGCTCATCTCGAGGATTCCCCAGTAGGAAGCCCCGGCCGAGGCGCGCATGGAGTGTGGGCCGGCGAATACTTCGGCGCGTAACGGTCCGAAAAACTGCGTGGTCTCGTTGGTTTCCGCCGTCTCTTCCCCGATCAGCTCGTCGCCGGATTGGGCTTCTTTGATGGCGGGACGCTTCATACGGCCCACGCCATCGTCGAGCGCCGCTTCGACATCGAGGTTTGTGGCGGCTTCATCCGCGTCCGTCGGCCCGGTCACGCGCGGGGGGCGGCCAAGAGTGCCCCACCAGACCGCGTTGCATGAGCCCTTGCCACGCACACAGACAACATGCTCATCCGGCTTGCCGATGTTCCGGACCTCGTACCACGCCGCGGGCTCGTTATCGTTGGCGACGTTCTTGTCACCCCAGGCGTATTCGTCCGGAACGGGCCTGACGGGGCCGCGGCACGCCTTCTCGTATTCCAGCTCGGTCATGGGCCGCAGACCCGCCCATCCGGCATAGGCGACGACGTCTTTCGAAATTATGTGGCCGCAGGCCGCGTCAGGTGCTTCGGTCCGGTACACCGCCGGCGTGTTCGGCCGGGTGACCGTCGCGACAACGCCGTCGCTCCGGGTCACCCGTTCCTCAACCCGCGTGGTGCTTGAAACCGCAATCGCGATCGAGTTCCGGCAACGTTGCATGCGTCCTCCGTTACACAGAGAACGCGTGCCGGCGGGTGCCTCGGGAGGCGGCGTGGTATGAGCCTTCTGTTGCTCGTACGTGAGGGTGTTCAGGAAGTCCACGTACTGCCCCTCCGTGAGTTCCGCTCGCATGCAGTAGAAAGCCGCCACGCCCTTCGGGAATTCCGCCGGAAGCTGCTGCGTCACCCAACTGCTGAAATCCTCGCCAAGTTGCAGCCCCCAACTGTTGTGGTTGCCCAGGTTGGCCACGCTCGTCCCGCCCAGCGTGAGGGCGTCTTCGGATTCGATCCGCAAGGGGTTGCTTGTGTCGCCGGCCTGGAACTGGGCGCAGATGTCCCAGGTCCGCCAGGCGCCGGTCCCGCGCAGGGGCCAGTGTTCGCCGCCGACGCCGGGGCCCGTCGGGTCCGGCAGGAACTTCGCGCCGGGATCCGGAACCGCGCCGTCGCCGGCCCAGAACGCGCCTTTCGGCACGTAGACCATCTTGATGCCGAAGACCCTGATCTCAGCGGCGGCCGGATCGCTGACCCCATCCGCGCCGCGCAGCCAGCGCAGCGAGAAACCCTTCCAGGCGTTCGGCCCGCTGCCGATACTGTCACGATAGACAAACACCCCGAGGCCGCGCCCGGCGGCTGCTCCATCGGGAGCGGGGTTGTCGTCAAGGCCCACATCCAGGGCGGCGCCCGCCGGCTTTCCGTGATCAGAGACTATCGGCGAAAGCGTCGCGTGCCGCCATTGACCGCCCGGCACGCGGAACTTGGCGAACACCCAGGCGGCGTCCCAGTTTTCCAGCTTGAGAGGCGGTTTCCCTTGCCATTTCTGATCCTGCGGCCGGTTGTACATCTCGTGGGGATAGAAAAGCACGCATTCCTGTTCCGGCACTTCCCATGCCTCGCGCCAGGAATGGTCCCAGGCCAGGTCGAGCGCAATGGCGCTCTGCCCGGCCGCCGGACTGTCCGCGAGGCGCACGTTCTCGATCCGGATGGGATCGGCCTTGCCGGAGCCCCTGAACCGCGCGTCGGCCGGTTTGTCCGCCGCGGGAGCGGAGAGGGACGCGAGCATCGCAACCGCACGGGCCACCCATGCCAGAAACGCGCGTGCGGCGATGGGGCACCGGCTTGTCTTTATTTTCATAGTTTCCGTCCTGGGTCTCGATGGCTGTCGATGGCTGCCGATGGCAGTCGCAAACTGAATTTCTCCTACTGCTCCTCCGCCGCTTCAAGCGGCGCCGTGCGGCCCCCGCGCCAGCGATGGTCCGGGCGCCGTTCCGGGTCGGCCAGGTTCGCGTTCAGCCGGTCCGACACGCGCGTTCGGTCCTGCTGACACTCGCCTTCGTGTCCCGGGATGTAGGTCGGGAAGTCCGACATGAGCGGGCGTGCCGCGTTGTTCACGCGGTTTCCGAACCCCCACCAGCTCATGCGGATGCCGGACCCGACGGCGTCCTCCTGCGGCCAATCCGCCGGCAGGTCCGGCATGCCGCGTCCGTGCGTGCCTGCAAATACTCGCCCGGCGGCATTGCCGGCCGACACCGCGCGCTCGCTCTGGCGAGTCAGCTTCATCATGCCCCAGCAGTCGCCTCCAAGAACCTGCACTCCCCAGTACGAGTCCCTTCCCTCGTTGACAACCGGTTCACAAGGCCCCCGAATGGCCTTCTCGAGTTCCATCTCCGTGAGCGGGCGCAACCCAGCCCAGGCGGCGTAGGCCGCGCCGTCCCCCCAGGACAGGCCAACGCACGCGTTGCCGTAGCGGCCGTACCGGCACGGTCCATACGCGCGATAAAGGTAGTTCGGGCCAATTCCGGATCGAATGGCCATGCGGGGGTGGTAGTGCTTGTTCGCCTGTGCGGGGGGCAGCGAGTTCAGGAACTCCGCGTACTGCCGGCGCTGGATGGTGACCTTCATGCAATAGAAAGCCCCGTAGCCGTTCGGGAACGCCGCCGGGATTTCGCCGCCGTCCTGCGGCGTGGCGCCGCCCGCCCAGAGACATCCGTTCTTCCGGCCGGTCGGGATCGGCCCGGCGTTTGTCACCCGGTACGGCTGGTCGTTGTGGACACCGTCGGTGTATTGGCAAAAGGCGTTGGCTTCCGTGCCGCCCGTGCCGAGATAGAACGGCCCTTCGGGCACGTACACCATCTCGATTCCGTATCCCCGGACCTGTACCTTGGTGTTCTTTGTCAGCCCTTTGATGGCGGTGCGATCCCACAGGACCGTCACGCCGTTCGCCTCCACGTCCGTGGGCCTGCAATACTGGGCCCGCCGCAGGAACACGCCCATGAACCCGTCGGGACCGTTCGGCACGATGAACTCCAGCGGCGTGCTGTCCTTGCTCCGCGCATAGCCATCCGGGTTCAGGACACGGTTCGCGGCCAGCCGTACATGCTGCCACCGCTTCTCGCTCTCGGCCGGCGACTTGGACGTTGTGCTCCCGGCGGCCGGCCTGGACCAGTGCGTCGGCAGTTCCGGCTCGCCTTCGACCAGCACCTTGAAGAACACCCAGGCCGCGTCGTGGTTGAATTCATTGCGCCAGGAATCCTGCCAAAAAATGTTGAACTGCAGAAACGCGGTCTTTTCGTCGCGCGGCGCCACCGACACGTCCGACACCCACAGCGTCGAATAATTGCCCGCGGCGTTAGTGGCCAGCAGCACGGCGCCGGCGGCCGCCGCGCAAATCCGGCCGAACCCTTGCCCGTCATCCCTCATGACCAACCTCCGGATAAATCAGAAATGAACACGCAGCATGCAACACGCAACGTCTCCGCGATTGAGCGTTGTGTGTTGCATGTTTCCCTGGAACCTGAACACCTCTCTCTCTCACTCACCGACCACCGATCACCTCTTCTTCTCCCCCTCCCCCGCCGGCAGTTCCAACACCACCCGGAAGCCGACCCTGATATCCGCGAAGTTCCACTCGGCTTTCTCTCGCGCCGACGACGCCAGGTGCCAGGGGGTCGCGTGGAACCACGACCCGCCGCGCAGCGTTCGGTCGCCGGGACCGGCCGAGAAAGATTCCTGCAACCACCCGTCCAGGCACCACTCCGAGACGTTGCCGCCCAGGTCGAAGATGCCGTGGCGGTTGGTCGAAAAACTGCCGACCGGCGCCGTGTACTGGTACGTGTCCACCTCGCGGACCGGGGCGTAGTTTCCGGCGCCAGCCGGTGGCGGCCACGGGCCGTCCCACGGATAGAGGCCCTTGACTTCTCCGTTGCGCGCAAAGGGAGTCTTCCCCGTCTCGACGCCCAGTCCCCCGACGGCGACGCTCCATTCCAGGTCCGCGGGCAGGCGGTACCGGCACCCGGCGGGCAGGAACTCGACCTGTTGCTCTCTCGCGGTCAGCCAGGCGCAGAAGGCCCGGGCATCCTCCCATGTGACGTTCACCGCCGGATGCGTCGGGCCCTGCTCGATTTGGGGCTTGGGCCATTTTCTCCCCACGCTGCGCACAAACGCCGAGTAGTCCTGCACGCGCGTTTCCCACTTGCAGAAGAGCAGACGCGTGCCCGGAATCGGAACGAATTCCATGCCCAGCGAATTGCGCCACGGCTGCCCCGGCAGGGGCTCGGCCCCGGCAAGCCGCACCGCCGCCGCCAGAAGCAACGCCGCGGTCGCCGATTGTTCTGATCGCATGAGTGAATGAACATAGTCCGATGAAGCGCCCCGCGCAACCGCGATCTCGCTCCCCGAGCCGATGACGGATTGCGCGCGCATCCGTTCCGTGTTAGCTTACTGCCGGAATGTCGGACCGGCATGACGGCGGATGCGATGCCGGACGGGCGCCTTGTCGACACTTGCTCAGCGCACGGCGCAACCGCGAATTGACAGCGTCATGAACGTCGCCGACCTCAAGAACATCACCGGCCGCGCTTATCCGGCGCGGCGCAGAACGCAGAACCTGGTAGGCGGGGCCTCGCCCGTGCAGGCCGAGCACTTTGCGATGGGGCTGGTCACGCTGGAGCCGCGCGGCGGACAGGTGCCGTGGCACAGCCAGGAGCAGGAGGAGGTCTACTTCATCCTGGAAGGGGTGGGGGAGATGTGCCTGGGGGACGAGGTCCGCGAGCTTTGCGCCGGCCAGATCGTGAAGATACCGCCGGGGGTGTACCACCAGCTTTCCAACAAGGGCGGCGCGCCGCTGCGGATGATCTACTGCTACGGGCCCGCCGGAGACGCGGCGCACTGGAGGCAGGAACTCGCGGGGACGCTTCCGCGGGCCGGCGTGGAGGCGCCGCCCCTGCCCGCGGGCGCGCAGTACCCGCAGCGCACGGAGGCGTGATATGCAGACCAGACGCATCGGAATCATCGTAAACGGCGTGACCGGGCGCATGGGCACGCACCAGCACCTGGACCGGTCGCTTTCGGCGATCATCAGACAGGGCGGAATCCGCGTGGGGACCGGCGCCGCGATCATGCCGGACCTGATTTTGACCGGCCGCAACGAGGACAAGCTCGCGGCGCTGGCCCGCGCGCACGGCCCGCCCGCGATCGGGAAGCCCTACGCCTATACGACCGACGTGCAGGGGGCGCTGGACGGCAAGTACGGCGACTTCGAGGTGTTCTTTGACGCCTCGGCCACGCAGCAGCGCTCACGGTTTGTCGAAATGGCGGTCAAGGCCGGCAAGGCCGTGTACTGCGAGAAGCCCACGGCCACCGTCACGGCCGAAGCCGTGCGCCTGGCGAGGCTGGCGGGGGACGCGGGCCTCAAGAACGGCGTGGTGCAGGACAAGCTGTGGCTTCCGGGTTTCCGCAAGCTCCGGATGCTCAAGGATCTCGGTTTCTTCGGCCGGATTCTCGCCGTGAAGGGCGATTTCGGCTACTGGGTGTTCAGCGGACTGGACTGCGACCAGCCGGCGCAGCGGCCGAGCTGGAACTACCGCGCGGAGGACGGCGGCGGCATGATGATCGACATGTTCTGCCATTGGCAGTACGTGATCAGCAACCTGTTCGGGCCCGTCAGGCGTCTCGTGGCCTGCGGGTACACGGGCCTGCCCCGGCGCCGGGACGAGGCAGGCAACGTCTTCGCGGCCACCGCGGATGACGCGGCCTACGCGATTTTCGTTCTGGACGACGGCACGGTGGCGCAGTTCAACAGCTCGTGGCACACGCGCGTGCGGCGGGACGACCTGCTGACCGTGCAAGTCGACGGCGAGAAGGGGTCGGCGGTGGCGGGACTGCGCGAAGTGGTCGTGCAGAGCGCCGCCGGGACGCCGAAGCCGGTGTGGAACCCGGACGTTCCGCAGCCGGTTGACTTCTACGCGGGGTGGCAGACAGTCCCGGACAATATCGTCTACGACAACGCCTTCAAGATCCAGTGGGAGCTGTTCATCCGGCACGTGGCGCTCGATGAGCCCTGGAAATACACCCTGATGGAGGGGGCGCGGGGCGTTCAGCTTGCGGAGCTGGGCATGCGCTCGTGGAAGGAGCAGCGCTGGGTGGACGTCGAGCCGCTCCAATGAAAGAGGACGCAACCGACGGCGAAGCCGTGGACGCCATCCTGATCGGCTACGGCCTGTGCAGCAACGGAATCGAGGGCATCGCGGCGCGGAAGCACCGCCTGGTCGCCGTCAGGGGCGAATGGCGCTAAGATTCGGGGACAACGATCACTACAGGCGGTACACCAGGGAATGCGCGGCGTGGCTGGGATGGCGATACGAGGAGCTGCCGGGCGACGCCCGGCTGATCATGAATCTCGTGGAAGGCAACTGGAGCGCGGGAGATTTTCTCGTCGTGGAGCCGGGCCGGAGGATCGTGGCCTCGCATGACGACGCGATCATCAGGGCGGAGGACGTTTTTCCGCCGCGCAACTGACGCATTGCCAGGGCCGGGGCCGCGGCGTATGCTTGATGCGTTATGAAGAAGAAGGTGTGCATGCTGGGCGGATTCGGCGTGGGCAAGACCAGCCTCGTGCGCCGCTTCGTTTCCAGCATGTTTTCCGAGAAGTACCTGACCACGGTGGGGGTCAAGATCGACAAGAAGACGGTCGCCGTCGACGGCGGCGCGGTGGACCTGCTGATCTGGGATCTTCAGGGCGAGGACGAGGCGCGCGAGACGCCCGAAGCCTACCTGCGCGGGGCGGCCGGATGCGCGCTGGTGGCGGACGGCACGCGCGGCGCCACCATGGACACGGCCCTGGCCATTCGCGAACGCGTGCGGGGCGTGCTGGGCGACGTCCCCTTCCTGTTCCTCCTGAACAAGTCCGACCTGGGCGCCGAATGGGATCTCGGCGCGGCGGACGTGGCGCGCCTCGACGGCAAGGCCTGCGCGGTCCTGCGCACAAGCGCCAAGACGGGTGAAGGCGTGGAAGAGGCGTTCGCGGCCCTGGCCCGCGCGGTGGCCGGAAACGTGAGCGGGACGCCAGCCCTTGAATAAGTTGAGCGAGCCATACCCGCATCCCGTCCTGGACGAGCTCCAGGCGCTGTGCGTCAAGGACCGCGCTCCCGCCTACGTGCTGGTCGGTCCGGACGGGTTGTTGCGCGACTGGGGCGGTTTCTGCGAAAACTACGGCCTGACAGACCTGTCCAGGGGGCGTTCCGCCGCGGATCAAATCGACTGCCTGGCCGGCGTGTTGCCGCTGGGCGGGGCTTCGATGCGTCTTTCGTTCGTGGAGCTGACGCCCGACGTCACGGCGGACGTCTATTTCCTGTCGCGCCCCGAAGGCGACTGGGTGCTGTTCGTGGACTCCACGGTGGAAGCGCGGCGCCTGGAGCGGCTGCAGCAGAGCGGCAACGACCTGGCGCTGGCGCGGGCGAAGGAGAACCGTCTGCTGTCCGAGCTGCAGCGCAGCCACCGCAATCTGCTTGCCGTTCTGGACCAGCTACGGCTTGTCACGGCCATCATTGACGGGGAAGGGCGGGTCCTATTTCTCAGCAGCCTGGGCCGGCAGCTCCTGGCGCACGGCGGCGGCGACCCGGTCGGGCGCGTGTGGACCGAGGTCTTCCGCCTGTTGCCTGACGACGGCCGCGAACTCCGGGGAGCGATCGAGGCGCCCGCCGCGCGGCGCAGGCGCATGCTGGTGCAGACGCGTTCCGCGGAGCCCGAGCGGCGCTGGTTCGAGGTGGACGTCCGCGACGATCCTTCCGACCCGGCGCGGCACATCCTTTATCTTTACGATGTCACCGACGTGCAGAACCTCCGGCGGCAGCTCAAGGGCAAGACGCAGTTCTACGGCATCCTTGGCCGCTGTCCGGAGATGCGGCGCGTGTTCGGCCTGGTGCAGGAGCTGGCCGGCATGGATACGACCGTTCTGATCGAAGGCGAGACGGGCACGGGCAAGGAGCTTGTGGCGCGGGCCATCCACGAGGCAAGCCCCAGGCGCGACAAGCCTTTTGTGACCGTCAATTGCGGCGGCCTGAGCGATTCGCTCATCAACAGCCAGCTTTTCGGCCACCGCAAGGGGTCGTTCACCGACGCGGTGAACGACCAGGAAGGCGTTTTCGAAGCCGCGCACGGCGGCACGATTTTCCTGGACGAAATCGGCGATATCCCGCCCAACACGCAGACGCGCATCCTGCGCGTGCTTGAGCAGCGCGAGATCGTGCGCGTGGGCGACACCAGGCCGCGGCCCATCCAGATTCGCGTGCTCGCGGCGACGCACCGCGACCTTGACGAACAGGTCCGGCGCAACGCTTTCCGTTCCGACCTCCTGTACCGCATCCGGGTGGCCCGGGTGCGCCTCCCGCCGCTGCGCGAACGGCGCGAGGACATACCGCCGCTGACGGAGTCGTTCCTGGAGACGGCCCGCGCCAGCACGGGCAAGCGCGTCGACGGTGTCGGCGCCGACGCCATGCGCGTTCTGATGCAGTACGCCTGGCCGGGAAACGTGCGGGAATTGCGCAACGCCGTGGAGTTCGCCGTGATCAGCTGCCGGGGAGGGACAATCACCGTGCGCGATCTGCCGCCGGAGGTCGCGGACCTGCGGCTGCCGCGGGCGGCGCGGCTGGGCTATGAGCCGGAAGGGGAGCGGGAGCGGATTCTGGAAGCCCTGCGGCGCGCGGGAGGCAGCCGCGCCGGGGCCGCGCGTCTGCTGGGCATCGGCCGCGCCACGCTTTACCGCCGCATGCGGGTATGCATGCTCGATCCGCGGGATCCGCAGGCCGGGGGGGGCTAGCCCTGCGCGCGACCGGCATCCCGCGGGCCGCCCGGCATCGCGGCGCTTTTCGGCGCTTTGGCGGTTGCGGTCCGGGCGGCGGGTGCTATGATTGGGCAGCCGGGAGGAGGTGCACAGTGAGAAAGAAACAGTTTACGCTCTACCTGGAGAACAAGCCGGGCGTGCTGGCGGCCGTCACGCGGAAGCTTGCCGCG
The DNA here is from genome assembly GCA_016873635.1 of Lentisphaerota bacterium. GTDB lineage: Bacteria > Verrucomicrobiota > Kiritimatiellia > UBA8416 > VGWJ01 > VGWJ01. The sequence continues at coordinate 13,080 of VGWJ01000005.1, forward strand.
GCGAAGGTCAACATTGAAGGCATGTCCGTCTCGGAGAGCACGGACGTGGGGCTGGTGCAGGTCGTGCCGGATGACGCCGCGACGGCGCGCCGGGTGCTCAAGGCGTCCGGAATTCCGTTCACTTCGCAGGACGTGGCGCTGGTGACGCTCCGCAACCGTCCGGGCGAGCTCGCCCGCGTGACTTCGCGGCTCGCCAAGACGGGCGTCAACATCAACTACATCTATGCCACCGGCTGCCAGTGCACCGCCGACTGCAGGTGCTACGCGGTGATCAGCGCTCCGGATCTCGACGCGGTGGAAAAGGTCTGGAAGGCGGTGCGCTGAGCCGGGGCGGGCGTCATTCGGAGGACGTTTCCGCGACGCCCCAGAGCCGCGCGTTGGCCTCAACCAGGGCCTTCAGCAGGGGCACTTCCTCCAGCCAGCGGACCGGGCGATACAGCGCCGCGACGGCCGCCGGCCGGCCCGCGCCCAGGAAGCGCTTGGCGGGCGCGGCGCTGAAGACGTAGAGCGCGGCGGCCAGCACGAACGCCGTCAGGATGCGCCGCGCGCGCTGCGCCCCGCGTCGAAGCCGCACCGCGCGCAGCAGGGCCAGCGTTTCTTCATCGCCCGCCCCGGTGGTATCGAGCGTTTCGCGGCAGACGCGCGCGGCATAATCCCAGTCGCGTCCGCCGATCGCCTCGCGCGCGCGCTGCCGGTTGCGCTCGACGATGCGGGCGGGCAGTTCCTGCCGTTCGCGCTGGAAGCTCTCGTCGCCGCAGAGCGCGTCGTATTCGGCGATATACCTCTGCGCGCGCTCGTAGTTGGAGTCCAGGATGTCCTGCCGTATGAGCCGGCGGAGCTGTTCGAGGCGCGACACGGCGCGCCGGGCGCGGTCGCGCATGGCGGTGACGTCTTCGACGATCCGGCGGCCGCCGGCGCCGATGGGCTGAAAGCCCGTGATGCGGCCCGCCTGTTCGACGACCGTGTCGTAGTCGCGGGCCGCCTCGAGGGCGCGCAGCCGATCGAGCAGCACGCGGGCCAGCTCGTACTCGCGCGCGTCGGCGCCGCACGTGCCGCAGAACTGGATGCCGAAGCGCGTGGCGGCGCCGCATTCGGCGCAGGTCTCGCCGCCGTCCCAGCCGCACTTGCCGCAGTAGCGCAGCATGACCGGGTTCACCGTGTCGCACCACTTGCAGCGCCACGTGGTTTTCACGGTGGGCAGTTCGATGGTGGTGGGCGCCTTGACCATGCGCAGGGCTTCGGCGAACTCCGCGACGCCCGGCCAGCGGGCATTGCGGTCCGTGGCCAGCGCCTTGGCGACGGGCATGCGCAGGGCCTCGGGCAGGTCGTTTTCGCGGAAATAGCGCGGGTTCTTGCCGGTGACGCTGAAGTAGAGCAGCGCGCCCAGGCCGTAAACGTCGGCGCGCTCGTCGGCGGCGCCGGCGTCGGCTTCCTGCTCCGGCGCGCCGTAGCCCAGCGAAAGCATCTTCTCGCCCGGCACGGTGAGACGCGAGTCATCGGCCGACAGGCGCCGCGCCAGGCCGAAGTCGACGACCTTGGGCTGCCCCATCTCGTTGAGGAGAATGTTGGAGGGCTTCAGGTCGCGGTGGATCACGCGGCAGCCGTGCGCGTAGCGCACGGCGTCGCAGACCTTGGCCATCAGGTCGAGCGTCGCCGTTACCGAGAGCGGCCCGTTGCGGTGCACCTTGTCGGCCAGGGTGAACGGGGAGGTCGGCGTCCGGTTCGGGGAGGCTTCGGGAGGCCCCGCGACGTATTCCATGACGATGTAGGGGCCTTCGCGGTCCTCCCCGAGGGCGTAGAGGTGCACGATGTGGATGTGGTTGAGGGCCGCGACGGCCTTGGCTTCGCCGAAGAAGCGGGCCTTGAGGTGCGGGTCGGCGAGGCTGGAGCGGTGCAGGCGTTTGATGGCCACGTAGCGGTCGAGCTGGTGGTCGCGCGCCAGGTATACCACGCCCATGCCGCCGTCGCCGATCTTCTCGATGATCTCGTACTTGGCGTCCAGGTGTTCGGAGGCGAAGGAGCGCGCGGCGGGGAGGGGGGCGGTTGCGGGCGCCTGGGGCGCCGGCAGGCGGGCCGTGTTCGCGTCGCCGGCCGCCGCGCCGGCCGGAGCCGGCGGAGCGGCATGCTCCGGCTCCACGCGTATCCGGGGGATAATCTCGGTTCGTTTCATCGGGGTCCCATCAAAGCCACTGCCAGGCAGGCTACCACGACAGAACGGGCGGAACCAGCACGAATTACGGCTTCCGGGCGTATCGGCTTGACGGGGGCGGGGCGGGCCGCTATGAATAGCAGCGGTTTGTGTAACAACGGTACGGGTGCGCGGACCGTGCGCGCCGGCAGGGGAGACGGTCATGAACTATGGCATAGTGGTCGCCGCCGGAAAGAGCGAACGCATGGGTGAGAAGGCGGACAAGGCCTTCCTGACGCTCGGTACGGAACCCGTGCTGGCATATTCGCTGCAGGCGTTTGAGCGCTGCCCCGATATCGACGGAGTCATTCTTGTCGTGCGCAAGGACCGCGTGGAGGCCGCCCGCGGGCTGGCGCGCGTTTTCGGCTGCTCCAAGGTCAAGCGCGTGGTGCCCGGCGGGAGCAAGCGGCAGGTCTCGGTCGGAAACGGCCTGGCCCAGTTGAACGACGACGTCAATATCGTGGCCGTGCACGACGGGGCGCGGCCCTGCGTCACGGCGGCATTGATATCCGAAACGGTCAATTCCGCCAGGCGCTACGGGTCGGGCGTGGCCGCCGTCAAGATTACCGACACGGTCAAGCACGTGGAACGCGGTCTTACCGTGAAAAAGACGCTGGACCGCACCAAGCTCTGGGCCGTGCAGACGCCCCAGACTTTCAAGGTCGAACTGCTCAGAGACGCCTTCGCGGCGGTGCGCAAGAAGGGAGTCACCGTCACCGACGAAGCGTCGGCGGTGGAGTTGATCGGCAAGGAAGTCCACCTCGTCCCTTCCTTCCTGTCAAACGTCAAGATAACCACGCCCGATGACCTCAACGTGGCCGCCGCGCTGTTGAAGATCTGAGAATGGCCTCGATGAACGCCAGGAAATGCGCCATACTGGGGGATATCCACGGCAATCTGGAGGCGCTGGAGGCTGTTCTCGAGGACGCCCGGCAGCAGGGCGTGGAAGCCTACGTATGCGTGGGGGATATGGTGGGCTATAACGCCAACCCCGCCGAGTGCCTGGCGAAGGTCCGCGCGCTGGGCGCGGTCACGGTGCGGGGAAATCACGACCACTACTGCGCGCACAACGAATCCCTTGATGATTTTCACCCTCTGGCGGCCAACGTTGTGGACTGGACGCGGCGCCAGCTTTCGGCCGACGAGATCGAATACCTCAGGAACCTGCGCCTGGTGTGCGCCGCCAACGGTTTCACGGTTGTGCACAGCACGTTGGACATGCCCGAGAAGTGGGGGTACGTGTTCGACTGCCTGGACGCCGACGCCAATTTCAACTACCAGCCCACCTCGGTCTGCTTTCACGGACACACGCACGTTCCCGTGGTGTACGAGAAGCAGAGCCGGGTGACCAGGCTTAAGGAGACCAAGGTCAGAGTCACGCTGGGCCGCAAGTACTTCGTCAACACCGGCAGCGTCGGCCAGCCGCGCGACGGCGATCCGCGGGCGTCCTACGTCACCTACGACATGGAACGGGGCGAGATCGATATCCGGCGCGTAGCCTACGACATCCAGGCCGCCCAGAAGAAGATCCGGGCCGTGGGCCTGCCCGACCGCCTGGCTCAGCGGCTGGAGATCGGCAGGTGAGGGGCGGGACGGGGCAATCCAGTGTCGCTGACCGGCAATCCTGACGTTTCCCGCGTCCCGGCGTACCGCTACCTCTTCGGGCCCGTGCCCTCGCGCCGCCTGGGCCGGTCGCTGGGCGTGGATCTGCTCGCGGGTAAGAGTTGCACCTTCAACTGCGTGTTCTGCCAGCTGGGCGCGGCGTCCCCCGTCCCGCCCGTGCGCCGGGCTTACGCGCCGGTGCGCGACGTGGCGTCCGAACTGGAGCGCTGGCTGGCGTCGGGCCGGGAAGCCGACGCCATAACGCTGTCCGGATCGGGCGAGCCCACGCTGCACACCGGCTTCGGCGAGTTCCTGGCCGCGGCGCGCGGCATGACGACGATCCGGCGCGTGCTGCTTTCCAACGGCTCGCTGATGCATCTGCCCGAGGTGCGCCGCGACGCGTCCGCGGCGGATGTCGTCAAGGTCTCGCTCAGCGCCTGGGACCAGGCCTCGTTCGAGGCGGTCAACCGGCCGCACGCCGCGCTGAAGTTCGAAGTGTTGCTGGACGGCCTGCGGCGGCTGGCCGTCGAGTTCGCGGGCGAGTTGTGGGTCGAGGTGTTTGTCGTGCCGGGGCTGAACGCCGCCGAGGCGGACATGCGGCGCGTCGCGGAGCTTGCGGCCGGCCTCAGGCCGGCGAAGATCCATCTTAACACCGCCGTGCGGCCCGCGGCCGATGCGGGCGTGGCGGCGGAGGCGCGGGAGCGCCTGGAGCGTCTGGCCGCGCTGTTCACCCCGCGGGCCGAGGTGATTGCCGACTTCCGGGGGATTCCCCGGGCCGGCGCGGGCGGGCGGGACGAATTGCTGGCCATGCTGTCGCGACGGCCTTGCGCCGCGGAAGACGTCGCCGCCGCGTTCGGCCTGGATGCCGCGGAGGCGCGGCGCAGGCTGGACGCCCTGGCGCGGGAATGCCTGGTCCGCGCGGAGTTGCGCGGCGGCAGAAAGTACTACGCGGCTCAGCCCGCGCCCGGCGCGCGTTGAGCAGCCGGGCGGCGGAAGACGGTCCGCCCCGCCTATTCCAGCATCCACGTTCCCCACTGGTTCGGGTGGATGCGGATCTCAGAGGGGATATCGTTGTTGATCGAGACCTCGGGGCTCTTGTCGCTCCACATGTAGCGAATGGCGTTGCGGGTGCCGCCCTCGTTGCCGTAGATCACCCCGACGTCGCCCGCCAGGGCCAGGCCGGCGGCCGGCGTCACGCCCAGCGCGCTCCACGGCACCGCGGCTTCGACCACGTAGCCGTCGGGCTCCAGCGCGGCGTGCATGGGCAGGTCGTTCCACGGCGCCACGTCGTCCAGCGTGTCCTTGCCCGAACTGGCGGTTTCGACGCTGAAGGCGTTGGGCTTGTCCTCGTCCGCCGTCACGTAGCGGTAACGGGTGGCCATGAGCTTGCCGTCCGGGGTGCGGGCAAGGATGAGACGGGTGTCGCCGACGCGCATCTGCTGCCGGTTCTGCCCGCGGAACTCGCGCCTGGCGGCGTCGGTGGCCAGGTTGATCTCCACGGCGTCGCCGGATTTGAAGAGCAGACGCTGGTCGGTGGGCGTATTGCGGAAAGGCGACTCGTCGCCCACCTGGAAACGGACGTACAGGTTGGCGTCGTCGTAGCCGAGCTGGGCCTGCGCCGTGCGGTTGCCCTCCATGCAGATCGTGAGCGGCTGGGCGGCGCCCCACTCGTCATACTTCCCGTCGGCCGCGGCGCCCTCGAGGCGCGGCAGCTTTGCCGTCTTCTTGCCGGCGGCCGACCGTGCGGCAAGCACGTTGTGCCGGACGGCTCTTTCGGCCAGGGCAACCTGCGCCGGCGTTACCTCGACGGCCACCGCGTCGCGCCGCATGGCATCCAGGCCGGTCAGCTCCCAGACGCGCAGGTCCGCATCGCCGCCCAGGAAGTAGTGTTTGCCGTTCCCGGGGTGCCGGAAGAGCGTTCCGTTGAAGTTCTCGGTGAGCACCATGTGCGGTCCGAGCTTGTAGGCGCTCCGCTGGTCTTCGCCCAGCGCGTCCACAAAGAGTCCCTCCTTCGCGTCGAGCAGGAAGTACTGGCCGTAGTAGCCGGTAACGCCCACGAGGTCGTCCGCCACGCCGCGGGCGAAGATCATGGCGCCGACGACGTACCCCGGCGTATACGCGTCGCTGGTCCAGGCAAACGCGCAGTGAACATTGTGATACTCCCACAGCTTTTCCCCTTTGGCGGAAAACTTCACGACGCGGTGGCCGGATCCCTGGTGGCGCTGTCCGCGATCCAGCGAGCCGCCGGAAACAAGCGCGAATACGCTTCCATCGCGGCCCGCGGTCACGGCGGCGACCGCGCCGCCGTCCGGATCGGTGGCCACCACCGTGGGCCTGGCCGGGTCCCCGTATTGCAACCCGCCCTGCTCGTTGAAGCCCAGGAAGTCCCAGCGTTCGATCGAGTACGGATGGGTCGTCTTGGCGCCGCCCTGCGACGCCCAACTGATCCCCGCCGCGCGGTACAGGTTCAACTTGTGATCCGCCACCGGGCCGAAATAGGAGATCCAGCTCTGGCCGCACGCCTGGAACTCGGTCGCGGGCTGGACCTTGCCGTCGTTGTTGGCGTCAATCCACAGTGTCTTCTGGCCGCCGTCCTTCTTGAAGTCGCAGAGCCGCGGCACGAATTCGCCGTTCACATCCTCGTAAACGGTCAATCCGTGCACGGTGCTGTGCCGGATGCCGCCCACCGCCAGGAACTTCCGCCCTTCGATGTTCGCGAACGACCCGCCGCAATGCCAGCTCGTCTCGGGAAACGGAACGCCTTCCTCGACGCGCGGCCGGAGGATCGTGGCGTCCGGCGCCCAGGCGCCCGACTCGAAATCCACGCGGTAGCGGACGCTCTGCGCGTAGACAAAGCCCGGCTCGGCCGGATCCGCGTACCCGGTGGTGGAGTAGTCCAGCGAACCGAAGAACTCCTTCCACAACTTGCCGTCAGGGTTCCAGACCGAGTAGCGCTTGGGCTGGTTGTCGGCTTCGACCACCCACAGGCGGCCGTTCCTGTCCACGGCGATGCCGTAGGGGTTGAGCAGGCCGCCGGCATTGAACTTGCCCAGGGCGGGCCGGCCGCCTGGAACGCCGTACTTGAGGAGAACATTCCCGTCCTTGCCGAGCTTCCAGACCTGCATGGTCCGGCCCTGCAGCGACACGTAGACGTTGCCGTCCGCGTCGCAGGCCACGTGCCGCGGCTCGTCGAGATCGCCCAGGATCGTGGTGAACTGCCGCGTTTGAAGATCGCAGCGGCCCACACGGTTGCTGCTCACCGCGATCAGCGCGCCGTCCGGCGCGACGGCCAGCCCGAAAGGCCGCGGAAGCGGGACCTCGCCGCGCGCTTCGCCGGAGGCGAGGTCGAGCAAGTGCAGCCGGTCGCCGACAAGACTGCTGGCGACGATCCGGTCGTCCGCAACCGCGATGCCGTAGATCTGCCAGGAGCGGTTGCCCCACTGCGAGCCGTTCTCGTCCGATCGCCGGCTCGCTACCGCCGCGTCGGGACGGCCCGTGGCGAACGGCGCGAGCAGGCCGTTCGCGGCGTTGAACTTGGTGACCTTCGCGCCGCCCCGGCTGAGGGCGTAGCCGAAGCCCTTGTGCAGGGCCACGGCCACGCCGGGGATCGTGCCGTAGCGCTTCCGGCCGTCAAGGTCGGCGCCGATGCCGGCCGGCGCCGCCTCGGCGCTGCCGGTGCCGAGCACGACGGTATCGCCGTCGGCGGCGATCATCTGCGGAATCTGGTAGTCCCCCGCCCAGCCGCCCGTGCCGTCTTCGGTCTGGTAGGGGGGCGTGCCGCTGGCGCCGACGTCGCAAATGTATTTCTGCCCTATGCCGGCATGCATCAGCAGCGTGGCTGTATAGGCGGCGGCCGGCACCGGCCTGTCGCAGTCGTCCAAGCCGTCCCAAAGGTAGGTCTGCCGGCCGGCCGGATACGGCTGGGCGCCCAGGCACGTGCGAACGAGTTTCCCGTCGCCGTCGCGGATCGCGAGGCTCACCTTTCCGGGCCGGTCCAGCTCGAAGACAATGGGAATGTGCCCTTCGGCGCGCCCCAGGATGCTTCTCTCGGACAGCCGGAGGTTGCCGGCCTTCTCGAAGACCGCGATGCCCCATGACTTCGGCCCCATGTACCCGAGGTCGCCGCCGGTGGGATCCCGCACGTCGGTCATGCCGCAGCGGACGCCGGTGCCCTGTTGGTTTCCCCAGTGCAGTTGCCAGGAACACTGGATGGAGTCGCCGCCGGTCAGCGCACGCGGCGCCCGCAGTACGGGCCAGGGGATGCGGTATTCCATCCTGTATCCTTTGCCGTCCTCATCCTTGGCGTACGCGCCGTTCACGCCGGGCGGGTTCAACGTCGGGTCCTGGAAACCCAGGGTGTAGAACGAAAAATAGCCCGCCGCCTTGTCCTGGGTCGAATACCACATCCAGAGCAGGTTGACGAATTTCTGCTCCTCGGGAGGCATCTTGGGCCCGCCCTGGGTGGAAACCTGCGAGCGAATCTCCGGGTTCGCGATCAGCATGATCTGGATCGCGTCGGCGTTCCACGACATGTTGACTTCGCCGCCGAACGCATAGTTGTTGATCATGGGCGTGGGGTCCTTGACGTGCGCGGCGATGTAGAGAGCGTTGGTGTCGTACATCATGGCGCCCCGGACCGAATACGTCGCCTTGCTCGCCTCATCCATGAACATCAGAATCGCGCCCGAGAGATCCCAGTCATCCAGATTGCCGTCGATCGTCACCTCGCCCGGCGCCGGGACCACGTGGATTGCCGTGTGGTCCGCCTTGTTGACGATCGCCACGTAGGCCCGCGCGGCGCCGGCCGCCAGCATAACCAGCGCCGTCAGCGCCGCCGTTTTCGCGGTCCGGTTTCCGGTCATGGTGTCGCTCCTTTCAGCGCGCTTGATCGGCATCCGCTTCCCGCGGCGACGCGGGGCTCCGCCTACCCGTAGGACTTGCGGTACTTGGGGTCCTTCCGCTCGGCCTGTTCCGCGGCGGGCGGCCCGGGCTCGGGCGGCGGCGCGGTTTCCGGCGCGGCCTCCGGCGCGGGCTTTTCCGGCTCCGCGGCCGCGGTTTCAACGTAGTTCATCTGCAGCGAGGCCAGCGTGCTGTCGAGGATGTGCTGCTCGGCGTCGTCGAGGTTGCCGCGGGTCTTGCGCTGCAGCATGGCCAGCATGTCGATCGTGATCTGGGCGCCCGCGAGGTCGGTTTCGGCCTTGTTGGTGATCGGGTCCACGATCTTGCCGAGCTGCTGCATGGCGGAGGAGCCCAGCATCATCACGAGGTTCACGAGCAGCGCCTTGTCGCGCGCGGGTTCCTGCTTTTCGTCGGGCATGGCTTGTCTCCTTATTCGGGCAGAACGACGGACACGGCCATGCGGTTCGTGGACAGCACCCGCTCGGCCGCGGCCCGGACGTCGTCGAGCGTCAGGGCCTCAAAGCGTTTTCGGACGTTCAGGGCGTGATCATAGCCCAGTCCGTACAGCTCATCCAGGGCGCATTGCATGGCCAGGCCCATGTTGTCCTGGAGCGCCATGTCGTGGTCGGCGACGATCTTGCGGCGCGCGCGCTCGAGCTCCTCGCCGCGCAGTCCCCCGGCGCGGATGCGCGCGGCCTCGGCCACGAGCAGCTTCTGCACCTCGGCGGCCGCGTCCTCCCGGGTGCCCGCGTAGAACACGAGGGATCCGGGATCCAGCCCCGGATCCTGGTAGCTCCCGACGTAGTAGGCCAGGCCGCGCGCCTCGCGCACGGCCGCGGAGAGATCCGATGAAAGCCCGCTGGCCGCGGTATCGAGGGCCGCGAGGGCGTCGGCGGCGGGATCGAACAGCGACACTCCCGGGAAGCCCACGAGCACGACGGCCTGCTCGCGCGGCTCGCGGCGCACCAGCGACGCCGGGAGCGAGGGCGCGGCCGGCGGGACGGCCGGCGCCCGGCGCCCGCCGGCGGGCAGGTTCCCGAACGCGCGCTCGACCAGGCAGCGCGCCGCGGCGGCGTCCAGGCTGCCGAAGAGCGAAACGACGAGATCTTCCGGCGCGAGCCGCGCGCGCAGGTAGTCGCGCAGATCGCCCGGCGCCAGCCGCAGCACGTTGGAAGACGTGCCGAGCGGGTCCCAGCGGTAGGGGTGCCCGGCAAAGAGCGTCTGCCGGAGCTGCTCCTGGGCCACGAAGAACGGCCGTTCGCGCTGCGCCCCGATGGCGGCAAGCTGCCTCTGCCGCTGGCGTTCGAGTTCGCCGGCGCTGAAAGCGGGTTCGCGCAGGCATTCCGCCAGGATATCCATGAAAAGCGGCGCGTCCTGGGCGAGGCACCTGGCCTGCAGCCCGAAGGCGTTGCGGCCGGAGAAGGCCGAAAGGCTGCCGCCGCGCGATTCCACGGCGCCGGCGATTTCGTCGGCGGAGCGCCTGCGCGTGCCGCGCAGGAGCGTTTCGGACATCAGGCGGGTAATGCCGTTGTTGTCCGCCGTTTCCGTGAGCAGCCCGCCGCGCAGGGCCGCGCACACATGGACGAACGGCAGGCGCGCGTCCCGCCGCAGCAGGACGCGCACGCCGTTGGCAAGCGCGATGCGCGCGACGGTCGCCGGCGGCGCCGCCGCGTCGGCGGCCGCGGCGGGCGGGGCGGCTTCCTGCGGGGCGACCACGGCCAGGGTGCCGTTCGCGGGGCGCAGGTAGCGGCCGGCCGCCGCGCGCAGGTCGGCGGCCGTAACGGCCTGCAGGCGGCGCACGTAGAGCGAGGCGAAGCCGGGGTCGCCGGCGTAGAACTCTCCGGACGCGAAGGCGGACGCCTGGCCGTGCGCGGACTGCAGGCCCGAAAGCTCGCCCACCAGGAGCTGCCGCACGGCGCGGGCGATCTCGGCGGCGGTGAAACGCGTCTCCGGCCAGGCCTCCGCCTCGGCGCGCAGCGCGGCGATCACGGCCTCCTCGCGCTCCGGATCGAACTCGGCGTCGATTCCGAACACGCCCGCCTCGCGCGGCGTGAAGGACCAGGCGCTGATGTCGTGGACCAGGCCCAGCTTCTCGCGCACGCGGCCCACCAGGCGCGAGCTGCGGCCGTGTCCGACGATCTGCGCCAGAACGTCGAGCGCGACCGCGTCGGGATGCGTGAGCGGCACGGTGTGAAACATCCAGACCAGGCGCGACAGCTCGTAGGCGCCGGTCTTGCGCGCGAAGCGCGGCGCGAGCTGGGCCGGCTCCCCGGCAAGGATGACCGGCTCCGCGGGCCGCCGCTTGAACGCGGCGAACTGCCGCCGCAACTCGGCCTCGACCTCTTCCGGGTCGACGTCGCCCACCACGGCCACGATCATGTTGTCGGGCGCGTAGCGGCGCGCGAAATGCGCCGCGAGGTCGTCGCGGGAGACGGTCTCGAAGATCTCGAGGAGGCCGATGACGGGGAAGCGGTAGGGGTGGGCGCGGAAGGCCTGGTCCCATGCCAGCTTCGAAAGCACGCGATCGGGGTTGTCGTTGCCCATGCTGATCTCGCGCATGATGACCTGCCGTTCCTTTTCCCATTCGCCCTCCGGGAAGGAGGCGTGCATCACGGCGTCGGCCAGGACGTCCAGGCCCGTCTTCCAGGCCGCGGAAGGCAGGTCGGTGTGGAAGACGGTGCGGTCGAGGGAAGTGTAGGCGTTGATGTCGCCGCCGGCGTCGTCGATTTCGCGGCTGATCGCCCCGACCGCGCGGCGCGCGGTGCCCTTGAAGATCATGTGTTCGATGGCGTGGGTAATGCCCGCGCCCAGGAAGCGGTCCTCGTGCGCGGAACCGGTTGCGACCCAGATCTGGACGGCCGCAACCGGCGCGGAGCGGTCGCTGCGGATCAGGCCGATCGTGCCGTTGTCGAGCACAACGCGCCGCAATCCGGCGCGCGATGTCTCCAGCGCCTCCAGCGCGGCGTCCGACGCGGACCCGGCGGCCGCGCGCGCAGCGGCCGCGCCCAGCGCCAGCGCCAGCACAAGAAAATGCGCCGGACGCGGTCTCACCTGGCCTCCTCCGCGGAACGGGGCTGAAACGGCTTGGCGAAGGCCTCGTGGAAATCGTATCCGCCGGCGAAATCCTCGCGGCGGTCCTCGTCGGTCTTGCCCAGGATGCCGGCGTTGACGAGGTTGAAGACCATCTCGCCGATGTCCGCCGTGCAGGTCACGCCCCAGCTCTTGAGCACGGTCAGGGCCATGGGCCCGAACTCGTTCACGGCGTACTCGCGAATGCCTTCCAGGAGCTCCTGGCCGGAAACGTGCCGGCCCGGCTCGGTGGCGGGCTTGTCGAGCATCTTGACGGTGTAGTCCAGCGCTTCGCGCACGAAGAGGTAGGCCTCGGGATCGTAGCGGGGATCCTGTTCGTGGATTTTCCTGACGGCCTCGAAGAACTGCGACTGCTGCATCTCAGTCTTCCATCGCCGCGCGGAGGCTTTCGGCCGTTTGCCGCATTTCCTCCGGCGAAGCGTAGCTGCCGCCGGTCCATTTGCCGCGGTCCCCGCGCGCTTCCGAACGCGGAATGACGTGGAAATGAATGTGCGGCACGATCTGTCCGGCCACGGCGCCGTTGGCCTGGGTAACGTTGGCGCCGTCGGCCTGAAGGGCCCGCGCCTGGGCCCGCACAACGCGGCGGGCGGCGGCGATCAGCCTCGCCAGGACGTCGTCCGGCGTGTCCGTTATGCGGCTCGAGTGCCGCTTGGGTATGACCAGCGTGTGGCCCTTGACCACCGGCGCGATGTCCAGTATGGCCAGCGTGTCCTGATCCTCGTAGACCCTGGCGCAGGGCAGCTCCCCGGCAATGATTCTGCAGAATACGCAATCCCGGCTCATGTCTGGCCCTTCCTTGGAAAAAGCCGCCTCCGCAAACGCCTTCTCACTGGCCCTCAGGCGCGGCCCGCGGCCGGCCGGCCGCTGCCGCATTCCGCGAGACCTCCGCGCTCGCGGCCGTCCGCTCCGCCGCGCGCCACTCCGCGCGGCCGCGCCAGGCGCGCACGGCCATGCCGACGATCAGCAGGCCCAGGACGATCAGCGCCGCCGTCTGCTCCTCGGCCGTCAGCGTGAACCACAGCCGCGCCGCCGGGCCCGGCGCGCGCTTTTCCGGGCCGCCCGCATGCGCCCGTCGTTCATCCGGCGCGCCGCTCATGCATTCAACCCGTCGCAATGCTGACCAGTCTGCCCGGAACAACCACCACCTTGCGCACGGTCCTGCCTTCGAGGTGCTTCCGCACGCCGGGCACATCCAGCGCGGCGCGCTCCACGGCCGCGCGCCCGGCGTCGGCGGGGAGGGTCACGCGGCCGCGGACTTTCCCGTTGACCTGCACCACGATCTCGACTTCGTCCCGGCTGAGCGCGGCGTGATCCGCCGCGGGCCAGTCCGCGGCGAGGATGCCGGGCGCGTGGCCGAGCTGGACCCACAGCTCCTCGGCCACGTGCGGCGCGAACGGGGAAATCAGGAGCACGACCGTCTCGGCCGCGGCGCGATAGACGGCCTTGCGCTGCGCGCCGCCGTCCGCGGCCGGGCCGCAGGCGTCCATGGCGTTGACCAGCTCCATGATGCGGGCGATGGCGGAGTTGAAGTGGAAGGCCCCCTCCATGTCGCGGGTCACCTGCCGGATGGTCTCGTGGGTCTTGCGATGCAGATCGCGCTCGGCCGCGTCCATGGCGTCCGGATCGGGCCGCAGGCCCCGCGCCGCCCGCAGGGCGTCGCGGTTCTCGTACACGCGGCGCCACACGCGGCGCAGGAAGCGGTGCGCGCCTTCGATGCCGCGGTCGTCCCATTCCGCGTCCTTCTCCGGCGGCCCCAGGAAAAGCGTATAGAGGCGCACGGTGTCGGCTCCGTACTGCGCGATGAGGCGGTCGGGGCTGACGACGTTGCCCTTGGACTTGGACATCTTGTAGAGCAGGCCGTCCTTCTCGCTGCGCTTGCAGATCATGCCCTGCGTGAAAAGGTGCGCGAAGGGCTCGCTGAAGCCGATCAGCCCCATGTCGCACAGCACCTTGGTGAAGAAGCGCGCGTAGAGCAGGTGCAGGATGGCGTGCTCGATGCCGCCGATGTACTGGTCCACGGGCATCCACGCGTCGCACACGCGCCGGTCCAGCGGCGCGTTCTCCAGGCGCGGGGTGAGGTAGCGGAGGAAGTACCAGCTGGAGTCGACGAACGTGTCCATGGTGTCGCTCTCGCGCCGGGCGGGGCGGCCGCAGCGCGGGCAGGGGACGTTCATGAACGCCGGGCAGCGCGCGAGGGGCGATTCGCCCGTGGGCCTGAACTCCACGTTTTCGGGCAGCAGCACCGGCAAATCCTTCTCGGGCACGGGCACGACGCCGCACGCTTGGCAATGGATCACGGGGATGGGGGCGCCCCAGTAGCGCTGCCGGCTGATGAGCCAGTCGCGGAGGCGGTAGTGCACCATCGGGCCGCCGAAGCCCTTTTCCGCCGCCCAGGCGGTCATGCGGGGGATGGCCTCGCGGTTGTGCAGCCCGGAGAACGGCCCGGAGTCGACGACGACGCCGTCCTCCGCGTAGGCGTCGGTCATGTCCTCCAGGCGCAGGGAGCGGGCGGGGTTCTGGATCGAGATGCTGATCGGCAGGCCGTATTTCTTCGCGAAGGCCCAGTCGCGCGTATCGTGCGCGGGCACGGCCATGACCGCGCCGGTGCCGTACTCCATGAGTACGTAGTCGCTCACCCACAGGGGGATCGCCGCGCCGTTGTAGGGGTTGATCACGCGGCGGCCGGTGAAGACGCCCCGCTTCTCGAGGGACTCGGAGGCGCGCTCCAGGGAGCTTTCCGTGGAGGCGCGGGCAATGAACTCCCGCACTTCGCGCTCCTGGGGCAGATTCGCGACCAGCGCCTTCAGGTGGGGATGTTCCGGCGCCATGACCATGTACGTGCACCCGTAGATCGTGTCCACGCGCGTGGTGAAGCAGGGAACGCCGGCGCAGGGGTCCGCCGCGCCGTCCTCGCGCGGAACGAGCGCGAAGTCCATGCGGGTCCCCTCGCTGCGGCCGATCCAGTTGGCCTGCATGGTGCGGACGCGTTCCGGCCAGCCGTCCAGCAGGGACAGGTCGTCGAGCAGGCGCTGCGCGTATTGCGTGGTGCGGAAGAACCACTGCTCGAGCTGCCGCGCGACGACGCGGCTGTCGCAGCGTTCGCAGAGGCCGTTGACGACCTGCTCGTTGGCCAGGACCGTGGCGCACGAAGGGCACCAGTTCACCGCGGCTTTGCCCTTGTAGGCCAGGCCGCGTTCCAGGAACTTGAGGAAGAACCACTGCGTCCACCTGTAATAGTCCGGCTTGCACGAGGTCACCTCGCGGTCCCAGTCGTAGCACACGCCCCACGCCTCGAGCTGGCGCTTCATGGTGGCGATATTGCGGAACGTGCTGTCGCGCGGCGGGACGCCGGACTTGATGGCGGCGTTTTCCGCGGGCAGCCCGAAGGCGTCCCATCCCATGGGCGTGAGCACGTTGGCGCCGCGCATCTTCTTGTAGCGGGCCACCGCGTCGCCGATGATGTAGTTGCGCCCGTGGCCGACGTGCAGGGCCGAGGAAGGGTAGGGGAACATCATCAGGCAGTAGAACTTGCGGGACGTGTCGCCGGCGTCGGCCCGGAACGCGCCGGCCTCGCGCCAGTGCCGCTGCCAGCGCGGCTCGATGTCCCTGAAGGGATACTCCTCTTGCATGCTTCGTTCCGTTTGCCGGGCCGTCTCACGGCGCGGGGCCGACGAAACGGTTGGCTTCCCAGAAGCCGTCGAACGTGCGCCCGTCCGCCGTCGTATACTTGCCCTTGCCCCACATCCGGTCCTTGCGCCACTGGCCGTCATACGAATCGCCGTCGGCGAACACGACTGCGCCCGTTCCGTTGATCAGGCGGCCGTCCTTCCATTCGCCGGCCAGCCGGCCGCCGTTGGCGAAGCGGTAGACCCCCTGGCCCCGCATGCGGTTCCTGGACCACATGCCGTCATACTCCTCGCCGTCCGGGAAGCGGTACACGCCCCTGCCCTGCCGGAGGCCGTGGACCAGTTCGCCGGTGTAGACCTCGCCCGTGACCAGGTACAGGGTGCCGGTGCCGTGCATGCGGCCTTCAAGCAGCTCGCCCTCGTAGCGGCTGCCGTCGGGAAACGCGAGCGTTCCGATCCCGGTGACCGGTACGGCGGGCGCGGCGGGCGCGGCGGGCGGCGGGCGCGCGGCCGTCGCGCGCAGGATGATCTGCTCCAGCTTTTCGCGCTCCTCGCGGCTGGACACCCAGGAAAGGGGCGTGGAGCCGTCGTCGGCCTTGGCTTCCATGTCCGCCCCGCGCATTACCAGGAGTTCCGCCATGTCCCAGTTCTTCTTCCGGATGGCCCAGTGGAGCGGGGTGACGCCGTCGCTGGTCCGGGCGTTGATCGCGGCCCCGGCGTCCAGGAGCAGGCGCGCCGCGCGCACGGAATTGCCGATCGCGGCCCAGTGCAGGGGGGTGAAGCCGCGCGCGGAGCGCGCGTCGCGGGCGGCGCCCGCGTCGAGCAGAAGCTCCACGATTTCCGCGCCGTCCTTGTGCGCGGCCCAGTGCAGGGGCGCGGAGCCGTTGTCGGTGACGGCGTTGACGTCCGCGCCGGCTTTCAGCAGCAGCCGCGCGGCTTCGGGGAAGGCGTAGACGGCGGCCCAGTGCAGAGGGGTCGAACCGCCCTTGTCGACCGCGGCGACCTGCTTGGCGGCGTCCGTTGCCAGCAGGCGGCGCACCGCCTCGATGTCGCGGGCGGCAATGGCATCGTGGATTTCCGCCGCCCGGGCGGCGCCGATGGAAAGCGCCGCGGCGAGCGCCGCGATGGCCTTGAGCGAAGCGCGCTGCATGGTCGTTCCGGCTCCTTTCGTCCCGGCCGCGATGGGGATCCTCTTCCTTGCGCGGGCATCGAGCGCGGGGACAGACTCTAGACTCTGCTGCCGGCAATGGCAATTCCCATTTCCGGCGTCACATTCGGAATGCGGGCTTCGCCATTCCTTCGTGCTTGGGTATTTCGTCATTCGTCATTCATCCACAACGATCCGCGGAATCGGAGGAATTGGCCGTGACGGCAGGGCGCCGTCGGGCAGGGACGGTCCGCGGGGCGAGCGGCTTCAGAGGCTCGCGTTCGGCAGATTGAGCAGGCGGTCGAGTTCCGGCTGGCAGCGCAGGAAAGCCGCGACCACGTCGGGGTCGAACTGGGTGCCGCTGCAGCGGCAGATATCGGCGACGGCCTCGTCGGGGCCGACGGGGTCCCGGTACACGCGCTGGGACCGCATGGCGTCGTAGGCGTCAACGACGGCGAAGATGCGGGCGCCCATGCAGATCTGCCGGCCCTTGAGGCCGCGCGGGTAGCCCGAGCCGTCGTAGAACTCCTGGTGCGCCCACACGATCTCCGCGGCCTCGCGCAGGTAGGGGCTCGATCTGACGATGCGGTAGCCGATCTCGCAGTGCTCCTGCATGACCTTCCACTCGTCGGGCTGCAGCGGGCCGGGGCGGAACAGGATCGAGTCCGGAATGCCGATCTTGCCGATATCGTGCAGCAGGGCGCCGGTGGCCACGCTCTGCAGATCTTCGCCGTCGAGGCCCATCTCGCGGGCCAGGGTGACGGCGAGTTCGCGCACGCGCAGGCTGTGCCGGCCGGTCTGATGCTCGCGCGCGTCAAGCATGGCCACCAGCGCCTCGAGCGTGAACTCGTAGGATTTCTTGATCTCCTCGAAGGAATTGGCGAGCTGGGCGCTGCGGTCGCGCACCATCTGTTCGAGGTGGCTGTGGTAGCGCTCGTTCTCGACTTTCAGGCGGCGATACTCCATGGCGCGGCGCATGAGGGCCACCAGCGAATCATGCTCGACGGGCTTCTGGATGAAGTCGTACGCGCCTTCCCGCAGACAGCTCACGGCGTTGGAGACGGTGGCAAAACCGGTCATCACCACCTTGACCAGCAGCGTGTCGTCGGCCAGTTCGTGCAGCAGCTCGATGCCGCTCTTCTCCGGCAGGCTGATGTCCGTGAGCAGCAGGTCGAATTCGCCGCGGCGCGAGCGCAAGGCATGCAGGGCCGCGTCGGCCGAGACGAAAGGCTCCACGCTGAAGCCGTCGCCGCGCAGGATGGCGGAGATGACGTCCAGAATGGCGCGTTCGTCGTCGACCAGCGCGACGCGGCCCCCGCGCGACGGGTGGGGCGGGGCGCCCGGCGCGGCGCGGCCGGGTTCGGCGGGCGCGGGCGGCACGGCGAATTCCGCCGGCCAGGCGCAGACGCGGTCGCGCCCGGCGCGCTTGGCCATGTAAAGGGCGCGGTCGGCCTGGCTCAGCAGCTCGGCGCTGGTGGCCGGCGAGGTGGGATTGTCGCTGGTGGCAATGCCCGCGGAGATCGTGAGACGCAGCCGGTGCGTGGAATGGCAGAACACGTGCTGGCGCGCGCCGTTGACCAGGCGCTGGGCAAAGGCGGCGGCATCCTCCTCGGTGGCGCGCGGCAGAATCGTGACGAACTCGTCGCCGCCGTAGCGGGCGATCACGTCGGAAGCGCGGGCCACGCCGGACATGATCGCGGTGAACTCGCGCAGGATTGCATCGCCCGCCGAGTGGCCGTAGGAGTCGTTTAAGGTCTTGAAGTTGTCAACGTCCACGATCACCACCGCCATGGAGGTGTCGTAGCGGCGGCTGTAGAGCCAGGCGCGTTCGAGCTCCTCCTGCAGCCGGATGCGGTTGAACGCGCCGGTGAGGGGGTCCTTGGCGCTGAGCTGGTGCATCGTGCGCAGGGCGCTGTAGATCGCGACAACGTGATGCACGGCGTGGTACAGGAGCGAAACGTCGGACGCGCCGTACTCGCGCGGCTCGGCGCTGGCCATGGCGAGCACGCCGTCGACGCGGTTGCCGACGATCAGCGGCACGACCACCGACGCGGCGGGATACGCGGCCCCCGCGGGGCCGGGCTCCGGGCCCTCGCGGCGCTCGCTCACGGCCTCGCGGCTGACGGCCCTGCCGCTCAGGGCTTCGAGCCGCGCGAACATCGTCTGGCGCATCTGCGCGAGGAAAGTCTCGGCAACGGGGACGAAAGGCGCCAGCAGCAGCGACTGCTCGTCGTCGCGCACGACCAGGACTCCCAGGGCGGAGCACGGAATCGTGCGGGCGAGGCTGCGCCCGAAATCGCGCAGGGTGGCCGCCAGCGTCTCGACGCTGCGGCTGTCGCCCAGCCGCGTCAGCAGCCGGAGATGGTCGCGCATGAGAGCGACCGTGGCCTGCGCTTCCGTCCCGGCCCTCCCGGCCGCAAGGCGGCCCCGCGCCTCGTTGAGAACCGCGTCGCAGAGATGCCGCCGGTCGACCGGTTTCTGGAGCACGCGGCGCACGCCCAGCGCGGCGGCGCGGGCCACGGCCTTGTCGTTGACATAGCCGGAGACAATCACCACCCCGAGATGCGGCCACATGCGCAGGGCCTCTTCGAGGAAAACCAGGCCGTCCATGCCTTCCATGCGCAGGTCAACGACGAGGACGTCGAAAGGATGCTGCATGAGAATGCTCAGCGCCCGGTGGCCGCTGGCCGCCGCCTCGACCACCCAGCCGGCGTCGCTGAGAACCGACATGTAGGTCTGGCGCACGAGGTGCTCGTCGTCCACCACGAGTGCCCGCGGCATCGGGGCGCGGGGCACTGTCGCAACGGCTGTCATACGCGTCGCCGGATAGAAACGTGTCTTTTTCCTAAATAGTCGAGGGTGTTGTGATCCGCAAGGCTTTTGTATTCAGCGGCGCGCCAGCGCCGCGCGCACGTAGGGGTTGTCGCGCTTTTCGGCGCCGAGGGTGGTGCGCGGGCCGTGGCCGCAGTGCAGGCGCGTGGCGTCGGGCAGACCGGCCAGCTTGCGCAGGGAGGCCGCCAGCGCGGCCGCGTCGCCGCCGGGAAGATCGGTGCGCCCCGCCGAGCCCGCGAAGAGGGTATCGCCCGTGAACAGCAGTCCCTCGTCCGGCAGGTGGTAGCAGACGGAGCCCGGCGTGTGACCCGGCGTATGGATTGCGGTCCAGCGCATGCCCGCGTCGGTGAACTCCTCGCCGCCCCGCAGCAGTCGCGCGATGGCATCCGGCCGCGCGGGGGAGGGGTGGAAGGGGAGCACGGGGTTGGGACGCTCGAAGGCCCAGGCCGCGTCCGCCGCGTGCAGGGCCACGGGCGCGGGCCGCGCCCGGGCCAGCTCCGCCAGGGCCATTGCGTGGTCCGCGTGGCCGTGCGTCAGCAGGTAGCAGGCGACGGTGAGCTTCTCGGCGTCCAGCAGCTCGATGATGCGCCGCGGCTCGTCGCCGGGATCGATCACAAGCGCCTGCGCGTTTTTCCACGCCACGAGGCAGTTGGCCAGAAAGTCGCCGACGGCAATGGTTCTGACGGTCATGGCGGCGTTTCATAGCAGCGCGCGCGGGGAAGTCAAGCGGGCGTGCAACGCGCGCTGCCCGCTTGCCATTGTCGGGACGGCCTGCCACACTCGGGGCATGCATGTTCTGGTCACGGCCGGGCCGACGCGCGAGCCGATCGATCCGGTGCGGTTCATAAGCAACCGTTCCAGCGGCAAGATGGGCTATGCCGTGGCGGCCGCGTTCGCCGCGCGCGGACACGAGGTCGTGCTGGTTTCCGGACCGGTGGCGCTCGCCGCGCCGGCGGGGGTCAGCCGCGTGCAAGTGCAGACGGCGGACGAAATGCTGGCCGCCGTCAGCGCGCGGCTGGAATGGTGCGGGGCGCTGGTCATGGCCGCGGCGGTGGCCGACTGGCGGCCGCGGCGGGCGGCGGCCGCTAAGCTCAAGAAAGCCGCCATGCCCGTCGCGCTCGAGCTGGAGGCGGCGCCCGATATCCTGCGCGCGCTGGCGGAGCGCAAGGGCGGCCGCGTCTTTGTGGGTTTCGCCGCGGAAACCGGGGACCCTTTGCCCGAGGCGCGCCGCAAGCTGCGCGAGAAGAAGCTGGACCTGATCGTGGCCAACGACGTGAGCCGGGCCGGCTCCGGTTTCGAGGCGGACACGAACAAGGTCACGCTGCTGCCGGCGGGAGGCGCGCCGATAGACCTGCCTCTGATGTCCAAGCGCGGGGTGGCGGAGCGGATCGCGGAGTGGGTGCTGGACCGGGCGGCGGGCGCGTCGGCCGCAGCGGCCGAGACGTGAATTCGCGGCGCATCGCATGCGCGCGGCGGCCCTGATCGCCGCCCGGCGCCCTCAGATGCGCTCGCCGGCCGCGTCTTCGCGCGCGCCCGCCGTTACCGCGCGGTACAGGGACCAGGCCAGGCCGCCGAAGACCAGCACGCCGATGGCGGCGATGATGCCGTAGGCCGCGGCGGAGAGTCCTTCGGCCGGCGCGGACGGAGCCGCGGCGGTGGCCGCGACGGAGGTGCGCAGGGCCAGGAAGAATCCGCAGGCCGCGCCGAGCGCCACGGTGCCGAGGATGCCGGCCCAGCGCGCCGACCAGGCCGGGTCCGCGCCCGAAGCCGCGGCGCGCCGGATATGGCGGTAGGCGGCGGCGGCGGCAACCGCGCCCGCCAGCGCGGCGGCGGCCAGTGCGGCCAGCGCCGCCGGATCGCCCGGCCGTCCGCCGCGGCAGGCGGCCAGCACGGCCGCGAAGCCGCAAACCGCGGCCGCGACGGACGCCACGGCCGCGACCAACGCGGGCAGGCCGGAGGCGAACGGGGCCGCGGGCCGCGCCGGGTGGGGGGCGGCTTCGCGCGCCCCGCGCAGGGAGCTGAATGCCAGGGCGAGCAGGGGCGCGAGGGTCACGACGGCCAGGCCCGCGACGTTGCCGGCGTGCCAGCGCCCTTGCGCGTCCCGCAGGAAACCGGAGGGCGAGGCAAAGTCGTCGAACATGCTCCACCACACCAGCGTGCCCAGCGTGACGGGCGCGAGAAAACGAATCAGGCCGTTCCACCAGGCGCCCAGGCGCCAGTCGCTGCGCTCGTTGGCGTGCCGGCGCAGGCGATCGATGCGGTACAGCCATCCCAGCACGAGGCATTGCAGCAGGCCCATGAACGCGATGCCCCACGTTCCGTTGACGAAGCCGTCAACGATGCCCAGCCAGTTCAGTCCGCCCGCGGTCGCGTAGACGAGGCTGAACGCAAGCCCTACCAGGCTCATGACGATCAACACCGGGCCGCGGCGCCAGCCGGTCTTGTCCACGATGGCCGCGAGAATCGACTCCGTGATGGAGAAGGCGGAGTCGATGCCGAGCGTGACGAGCGTGATGAAGAACACCGCGCTGAACAGGGCGGGGTAGGGCAGTTGGGCCAGGGCATAGGGAAAGGCCACGAATGCCAGTCCGGGCCCGCCCTTCACCACCTCCTGCACCGGCACGGGGTGTCCGGCCTGCTGCGTGGCGAAAGCCATGCCGCCCAGCGTGGCGAAGACCGCCAGGCCGGCCACGAAACTCGTGGCCGTATCGGCCAGGCCCACCAGCGCGGCGTTGTTGTTCAGGT
This sequence comes from Lentisphaerota bacterium, assembly GCA_016873635.1. Classification (GTDB taxonomy): domain Bacteria; phylum Verrucomicrobiota; class Kiritimatiellia; order UBA8416; family VGWJ01; genus VGWJ01. The sequence goes on from VGWJ01000005.1 coordinate 35,209, forward strand.
CGCTGCGCCGGTGCAGAAAGCTGGCATAGGTGATCATCACCCCGAAGGCCAGGCTCAGCGAGAAGAACATCTGGCCGAACGCGAAGCGCCAGGTGGACGGCTTGGCGAGCTGCGACCAGTCCGGGTTGAGGTAGAAGGCGAGGCCCTGCGGGCTGCCGGGAAGCGTCAGGCCGCGCGCGGCGAGGATCAGCAGCATGATCCAGGGCAGAGGCACGGTGAGCCACACGATCTTGCCCACGAAACGCACGCCGCGGAAAATGCACAGGTACATGGCCAGCCAGGTCAGAGCCAGGGGGACGGCGATGTTGAGACGCAGGCCGCCCAGGGCCAGATCTTCCGAGTAGCCGAGGTAGGTCTTGTAGAAGAAGTCGCCGGCGTTGGTCACGCCCGCGAGGCCTTCGCCGGCCCATGGCAGGTTCGCGCCCGTGGCCAGCGCCTTGAGGCTGAACCAGAGATAGCTGAAGCAGTAGGCCAGGATTACGGGATAGTAGGTGATGATCACGAAGCTGAGCAGGATGCCCCACCAGCCGACCATCTCGAAGCGCCGGTGAAGGCGGCCGAAGGCGTCGGGCGCCGCGCGCTGCGTGCTGTGTCCCAGCGTGAATTCGAGGATGAGCATGGGTACGCCGACCGCGATCAGCGCCACCAGATAGGGAATAAGGAAAGCGCCGCCGCCGTAGGAATAGAGCTTGTAGGGGAAGCCCCACAGGTTGCCCAGGCCGACGGCCGAGCCTATGGCGGCCAGCACGAAGCCTGCGCGCGTGCCCCATGTTTCGCGCTGCTCTTCCCTGATTTCCACGGTCCCGTTCCTCTGGAAGCCCGCGCGGGGCGCGTTCATCCGCCCGAGGCGATCCAGGCGTTCACGGCCACGATCGTCTCGTTGGCGTATTTCTGCAGGACGATGGCGCTGTCCTGCCCGATGCCGACCAGCAGGCCGGCCACGATGCCGCGCAGAACGAAGTCGTCCGAGACGGCGAGCAGGTAGTAGAGCGAATAGAAAGGCACGAGCAGGCAAAGCACGCCCTGGAAGATGGAATCGCTGAAGGCTTTGAGCAGGATCAACAGGTGCAGCGCCAGAAGCGCCAGCGGCCCGACGCGCGGAATGTATTCAAGGTATTCCCGGGAAAGCAGGCCCGCGTAGCGGGCCAGGCCGCAGATCGAGCCGAGAGCTATGAACAGCACCCATCCGCCCAGCGCGCCGCTCCAACGCAGGCGCGGCTTGCTGAGCCGCCGGGCGGCATCCTCGCGCGCCGCCTTGATGATGTCGGGCTGCGAGAGGATCTCGGTCGCCGCCTCGCGCTGGCGCCGTTTCGCGGGGCGTTTCCCGGGCGACGCCTCGGCCGGCGCCGTCCGTGGCACTTCCTTCAGGCGGAGTCGTCCGCTGACCTTGGGGATATGCGCGCGCGTCAGCTTCGCGCCGCAGCCGTGGCACAGAAGCGCGTCGGCGTGCGCGTCGGCGGGCAGGCTGGCCGTCTTGCCGCAATTCGTACAACGGATCTGAACGTGGCCCATGGCTCTCCATGCTTCCCGCGGGCTACGCTAGAACGCCGCGCCGTTGAAGGGCAAGCGAAAAAGAGAGGCCACATTTTCCCTTGCGGACGCCGGGGCGAAATGGCACCATTCCCCGTTTTCGCGGCGCGAAAAGGGCGCGAAACGACACGGGAGACGCAGAAGAAATGGCGGTTTCAGTAAGGTTGAGAAGAACCGGCGGCAAGAACGAAGTGAGCTATCGCGTGGTGGCCGCCGACAGGCGCAGCCCGCGCGACGGCCGCTTTGTCGAGATCCTGGGGTGGTACGATCCCAAGCGGCAGGGCGTGAACTTCGAGCTGAAGCGCGACCGCATCGAGTACTGGCGACAGCGCGGGGCGCAGATCAGCGACACCGTGCGCAGCCTGCTCGCCCGCGCGCCCAAGGCATAGCGCGGCGGCGGGCGCCGGACCGGCGTACGAGACCGGCATGAACGAGCCGCTCGCGATTGACGTGGTGACGATCTTCCCCCGCATGCTGGATGGGTTCCTGGGGGAGAGCATGCTCCGCCGGGCAGTCGCCCGGGGCGCGGCGCGGATCCGGGCGATTGACCTGCGTGAGTTCACGCGGGACGCGCACCGCACGACCGACGATCGCCCCTACGGGGGCGGGCCGGGCATGATCATGAAGCCCGAGCCGATCGTCGAAGCGGTGGAATCGGTTCGGACGGAAGCCGCGCGGGTGGTGCTGATGACCCCCCAGGGGCGGCGCTTCGACCAGGCGGTCGCGGCGGAGATGGCGGGCGCGCGGCACCTGGTGTTCGTCTGCGGGCACTACGAGGGCGTGGACGAGCGGGTGCGGCAGTATTTCGGGGCCGAGGAACTGTCCGTCGGCGATTTCGTGCTGACGAACGGGGTTGTTGCCGCCGCGGTGGTGATTGACGCCGTGGTCAGGCTTCTGCCGGGCGTGCTGGGCGCCGGAGACGGCGCCGTGGCGGAAGAGTCATTCAGCGGCGGGCTGCTCGAATACCCGCAGTACACGCGGCCGGAGGTTTACCGGGGCATGCGCGTGCCGGAGGTCCTGCTCTCCGGCAACCACGAGCGGATCGCGCGCTGGCGCCGGGAACAGGCGGAGCAGCGAACGATGGCGCGGCGGCCGGACTTGATGGCGCCGTCCGCGGGATCCGGCGATTGACGCGCCGGCGGGAAAGGAAGACGGTCATGATCGCTAAGGTGATGGAAAAGATCGCGGGCGAGCAGAAGAAGGCGGAAGTTCCGGTCTTCGCCGTGGGCGACAACGTGCGCGTGCACGCGCGGATCAGCGAGGGCGGCAAGGAGCGCATACAGGTGTTTGCCGGGCGGGTAATCGCCCGCGACGGCGCGGGACACACCGAGACGTTCACGGTGCGCCGCGTCTCGCACGGGGTGGGCGTGGAGCGCGTGTTTCCCGTGCACTCGCCGCACGTGGCGCGCATCGAGATCGAATCCTCGGGGCACGCCCGGCGCGCCAAGCTCTACTATCTGCGGGGGCGCGCGGGCAAGCAGACGCGTCTGCGCGAAAGGACCCGCAAGTAGCCGGGCGCCCCGCGGCAAGGGAAGCAGCGCACTTGCTCTCCTACGAACGTCAGCTCTGGCAGCGGAACGTGCGCGCGGTGGCCGGCGTTGACGAGGTCGGCCGCGGCCCGCTGGCGGGGCCCGTAATGGCCGCGGCGGTGGTCTTCGACCCGCAGTTCGCCGCGGCCGAAGAACACGGCCTGCTCGAAGGGCTCACCGATTCCAAGCTCCTCACCGCGCGACGGCGCGAGGAGTTCTTCCGCCTGCTCGCGGACGCGCCCGGCGTGCGCGTGGGCCTGGGCGTGGCCGACGTGGCGGAGATCGACGAGCTCAACATCATGCGCGCCACGCACCTGGCCATGCTGCGCGCCGTCGCCGACCTGGTCCCGCCCCCCGAGCACGCGCTGATCGACGGGTGCGCCGTGCCCGGCATGCCCTGTCCCTGCACGGCGATCGTGGGCGGCGACTCCAAGAGCCTTTCCGTGGCCGCCGCCAGCGTCGTGGCCAAGGTCGTCCGCGACCACCGCATGCGGGAGTACGATGCCGTGTACCCGCAATACGGATTCGCGCGGCACAAGGGCTACGGATCGGCCACGCACATCCAGGCCCTGTTCGAGTACGGGCCCTGCCCGATTCACCGGCGCTCGTTCCGCCCGGTGCGCGAGGCGGCGGCCATCCTGGGGCGGGACCGCTGAAAGCGATGCGCGCCCACCTGGAAAGCGGCCTGTGGGGCGAGGCGGTCGCGGCGCGGGCCCTGCGCCGCAAGGGCTGGCGGATCCTGGGGCGGCGCGTGCGCGTCGACGCCCGCGACGAGATCGACATCGTGGCGCGGGACGGGAAGGCGCTCGTGTTCGTCGAAGTCAAGACGCGCGCGCGCGAGGAATTCGGGCGGCCGCTGGAAGCCGTCGACCGCAAGAAGCGGCGCGTCCTTTCGCGGGCGGCGCTGCGCTACCTGAACCGCCTGGGCGATCCGCGTGTGTGTTTCCGCTTCGACGTCGTGGAGGTCGTGGGGGCCCCGGGCGACAAACGCCCCGAAGTCAGGCATTTCGACAACGCTTTCGTCCTCGACCGGCGCTACGACCTGCCGTGAGGCCCCGCTGGCAAACCGCGAACGGCATTGAGGCGCGGCGGGGCGCTGTGCTAGCGTAGTCCGCGACAAGGAGGAGGACCGTTATGCAAGCAAGACCGTCGAGCTTTGCCGCCCTGGGCGTGACTCTGGCGCTCGGCCTGGCGACCGCGTGCCTGGCGCTGGAATACGCCCAGCTTTCCGAGGAAGCCAGGAAACTCGTGCCCGAGGCCAAAATGGTCCAGGTCACGGACGCGGACGGCGCCGTCTATGAAGGCGCCGTGGTCAGCGACGACCCGGAGAAGATCGTGATCCGCGTGCGCAAGTCCGGCGCGGCCACGATGTCGAAGCTCTTCAGGAAAGCGGCGGTGCGCGGCGTGCGGCCCATGCCCGTGGACGACGCGTTCGCCGCCAAGCTGCTGGAGATCGAGATCGATCCGCCGGAGGCGCTTCCCGCGGCGGAATACCGGCGCCTGGAGGCGCTGCACGCCGAGTTTCTGAAGCTTTCCCCCCAGCACGCGCAAACGGGGCCGGTCGCGGAACGGCTGGCCTCGATCCGGGAATGCATCACGATGCTGGACCGGGGCATGGAGCGCATCAGGGGCCAGTGGCTGGCGCCGGTGCAGGCGGCCGTAATGAAGTTCGCCGTGTACACGGAGCAGATCGCGCAGGTGGAAGGGCAGGGCGACTGGGCCTCGAACGCCAGGCTCAAGGCCACCCGCGACGAGCTGGTCGAGAAGCGGGCGGCCACGGCGCGCAGCCTGCCCGGACTCATGCAGGCCCACGTGCCCAAGCTGCTGACCGAAAAGGCGTTCAAGGACGCCGTGGACGAGTGCATGGCGTTCCTGCGGTTCTGGATGGACCAGGTGGTGGCGAAGCGCGGGCCGGCGGCCGAAGCCATCCGCGAGATGGATTTCGGCTATATCCTGCGCATGGAACGCAGCGTCATGGAGGCGTACCGCGCGGCGGGCAAGGGCGCCGAGCCTCCGCCGCGCGGCCTCGGCGTGCCGCCGGACATGGTCTACATCCCCGGCGGATACTTCCTCATGGGGAGCGCCGTCGAGGATCCCAACGCCGACGACTTCCCGCTGCACATCGTGTTCGTGAGTCCCTTCCTGCTCGACCGGCGCGAAGTCTCCAACGCCGCGTACCGCAAATTCGTCGAGCACGTCAAAGCCACCGGCGACTACTCCACGGCGCACCCGGACGCCCCGCCGCTGAAGAAGCACGACGCCGACGGCTGGAGCCGTCCGGAGCTCGGCGGCGACAAGCAGCCCGTCGTGGGCGTGGACTGGTACGACGCCTACGCCTACGCGAAATGGGTCGGCAAACGCCTGCCCACCGAAGCGGAGTGGGAGAAGGCGGCGCGCGGCATGGACGGCCGCCTGTACACCTGGGGCGACGGCGACCCCGCCTCGACGTGCGGCGTGAACTGGCAGGGCGGCCGCGATTTCATCGCCTCGGAGATGGATCGCCAGAACCCGGCGGAGCCGCCGCAGGACCGGTTCGGCTGCGGCTGCGTCAAGGAGATCGAGACGACCCCGCCGCCGCCGACGCGGCTGCCCGCCGTGACCTGGGACACGGACAAGACGCTTCCGGAGCGCGCGCTGGTCGCCATCGAGAACGATCTCATGGAATGGACGAAGGAATGCGCGTCGCCCTTCCCCCTGCTGCACATGGCCGGCAACGCCGCCGAATGGGTGAGCGACGCGTACGCGCGCGACTACTACCGGTCGTCGCCCGTGTACGATCCGGCCGGACCGGAGGCGCCCGCCGCCGGCGCCGGCGCGCCGGCGCCTCACGTTTTCCGGGGCGGATCATACCTGACCGCGGATCCGCGCGAGCTGGCGACCTTCTGGCGCGGCAACGCGTCGAACCGGACCGTCGCGGACGGCAACGACGGCGGCGGCAACCCCATGATCGGCTTCCGCTGCGCCAGGTCGCTCGATATCGTGCGGTAAAGGCCGTTCTATACGAACAGCGTCATGTTCGCTTCGTCGGCTTCGGCCAGGAACGCGGCAACGCCGCCGAATTCGATTCCGTCGCGCAGCTCCGCCCTGGTGAGGCCCATCACGCCCATGGACATGGTGCAGGCCACGAGGCGCACGCCGGACGCCACGGCCTGATCGATGAGGCTGGCGAGGCTGTCCACGTTCTTCCTGCGCATGACGTGCTTCATCATGGCCGTGCCCATGCCCAGCATGCTCATCCTGGACAAGCCGAGGCGGCCGGGCCCCTTGGGCATCATCATTCCGAACATGCGGTCAAGAAAGCCCTTGCCCGGAGCCTGCGGCCCGGTCCGGCGCAACACGTTCAGGCCCCAGAAGGTGAAGAACATGGTCACCTGCTGCGGGGGACGGCCGGGGCGCCTGCCTGTCCTCCGCGTAGGAGACAACGGGCGGCTCGGGCTCGGCCGGGCACACGCCGGCGCCGTGCCAGGCGCAGAACGTCATGGTGCCGCCCGACAGCGATGCGGCGCGGAAGCCCTTCTGACGCAGGACGCGGTAGGCGAGGTAGCTGCGGAAGCCCACCTTGCAGTAGACGAAAACCGGCCGCTCGCGATCGAGCTTTTCCAGCGAACGCCGCAGCCGTCCCAGCGGAATGTTCACCGCTCCCGGTATGTGCCAGAGCTCGTACTCCTGGGGCGTGCGCACGTCCAGCACGACGCCGCGCGCGGTCTGCTCCGGGTAGTCTTCCGGGTTCCACGTTTCCAGATGAGCGAGAGGTGGCTGGAAACCTACAAATATGTCAAATATTTAATATCACGCATGCGAACATGCCCGCCGCCGGAGAGGGCCGCGGGGCGGAAGGGCCGGCGGGCGGCGCCGACCGGATGCCGCGGAAGCGCCGCGGCGCGGCGCTCCAATACGCGCTTGCGCGCCGCGGGGGCGGCGGCTAGATTCGCGCTTCGTCGGAAGGAAACGATGAAAGGCATGAATAGAAAGCGCTCGAAAACCGCGAGTCCCCGGCGGATCCCGCGTCCCGAATATCCGCGGCCCCAGTTTGAACGCGCCGAGTGGATCAACCTCAACGGGCCCTGGAGCTACTGCTTCGATTTCGGCGTTTCGGGAATGGACCGCCGCCTCTTCGAGCGCAAGGGGTTCGACGGGCGCATCATCGTGCCGTTCTGTCCGGAGAGCGAACTGTCCGGGGTGGGGCACAGGGATTTCATCCAGGCCATGTGGTATCACCGGCGGATCGCGGTGCCGGCGGGCTGGGCCGGCAGGGACGTGCTCCTGAATTTCGGCGGCGTGGACTACGAGTGCGAGCTGTTTGTCGACGGCAAGCCGGCGGGCGCGCACTTCGGCGGCACCGTCTCGTTCAGTTTCGACATCACGGCGTTTGTGCGGCCCGGCGGCGCGCACGACATTGTGCTGCGCGTGGCCGACAACATGCGCGCCGCCAGGCAGCCTTGCGGCAAACAGAACTGGTGGGGCTATTGGTCGTCCGGATGCGTGTATACCCGCACGACCGGAATCTGGCAGACGGTCTGGCTGGAGCCGGTGGACAGGCGCGGCCTGAAGGACGTTCACATTGTGCCCGACCTGGACGCCGGGCGGTTTGTCGTCACGCCCCGCTTCCGCGGCGTCGAGCGCGGCCAGACTTTGCGCGCCGCGGCCCTGGCCGGCGGGAAGGCGGTGGCGCGGGCGGAAGGGCCGGCCCTGGACGGCGCGCCGCTGATCCTGCCCCTGAAGAAGCCCAGAACATGGTCGCCGGGAAGCCCCTTCCTGTACGACCTGGCCCTCGAGGTGGCCGACGGATCGGGCCGGGTCGTGGATGCCGTTCGCAGCTACGCCGGAATGCGCAAGATCCACGTTGAGGGGGACCGGGTCTACCTCAACAACAAGGAGCTCTACCAGCGCCTGGTGCTGGACCAGGGGTTCTATCCGGAAGGGATCTGGACGGCGCCGTCGGATGAGGCGCTGAAGCGCGACATCGAACTCGCGATGCGGGCCGGATTCAACGGCGCCCGGCTGCATCAGAAAGTCTTCGAGGAGCGCTTCCACTACTGGGCCGACCGCCTGGGCTACCTGACCTGGGGCGAATCGTCGAGCTGGGGCAGCGATCCGAATGACCTTGCCTCGGCGCGCCTGTTTCTGAGCGAGTGGCAGGCCATCGTCGTCCGCGACCGCAACCACCCGTCCCTCATCGCCTGGACGCCGCTGAACGAGACGGGGCAGGTCACCCATCCGGCCGAGCATCGTCGTTTCCACCGGGATCTGTACGCGCTCTGCAAGGACCTCGACCCGACGCGCCCCGTCAACGACGCCAGCGGTTACATTCACGCGCAGACCGATCTGTGGACCGTGCACAACTACGAGCAGGACCCCGGCAAGCTGGCGGCGCAGCTCACCCCGGACCGCGAGAAAGGCGTCTGGCGCAACTGCCCGGAGCGCGAAGCGGCCTACGGCGGCCAGCCGTACCTGGTAGACGAGTTCGGGGGCATCAAGTGGATTCCGGGAAACCGCCGTGCGTACGCTTCCGACTCCTGGGGCTACGGCGACACGCCGCGCAGCGAGGAGGAGTTCTACGGGCGGCTGAAAGGCCAGGTTGACGCGATTCTGGCCCGCGAGCACGTTCGGGGCTATTGCTACACGCAGCTTACCGACGTGGAACAGGAGCAGAACGGCGTCTACAACTACGACCGCAGCGACAAGCTCGACGTCCGGCGGATCGCCGCCATCTTCGGCCGGAACCCCGCCGCGCCGCGGCGGACCGGGCTTGCCCGCCCCTAGCCCGCAGGGCGACGGCGGGACGGTCCGCCCTACCTCGCCTCCCTGCATAACTGCGGTTACGCGCGTTTCGTCTTTGCGCTCTTGCGCCGCGGCGCTTAAGTGGTAGAATAGCACCCCGTGTTGGTTTGTCGATTTGCGCCCCGGCGCGGGAGCCGGCCGTCGCGCGGCCGGACAACGTGGCAAACATGCAGGTTGCGGTAAATTCGATCATCGTGACGGACCGCGTGCGGCAGGAGGTGGGCGACGTGGGGCCGCTCACGGACAGCATGAAGCTGCGCGGCCAGCTCAATCCCATCACGATCACGCGCGGCAACGAGCTGGTGGCCGGCTACCGGCGTCTGCTTGCGGCGCGCAAGCTGGGCTGGGAGCATATCGACGCCAACATCGTGCACCGCGATTCCGAGATCGAGAAGCTGGAGATGCAGCTCGAGGAGAACGTCCACCGGAAGGATTTTTCGCCCCAGGAGCTGCTGGAAGGCTACCGCCGGCTCGAAAGACTGCGCCGCCCGAATATCTTCCGCCGCATCGGGCGGTTTCTGGGAGGGATTTTCACGCGCCTTTTCCGTCGCCGGACCGGGCGCGACAAGCTCAAGCCGGAGCCGCGCGGCCCCGCGGCCGGGTACGACGACTGGGGAGCGCCATGACCATGACGCTCCACGAGTACCTCGAACACGAGATGGAAGAAATCCGGCGCCACAAGTGGATTGAGTCCGAGAAGGCCGGCCGCGACCTCGGACAGGCGGCGGTGCTTGACTGGATCGAGCGCTACGCCGGTCTGTTCCACGAGCGGATGCGGCCGCACTTGCATCCCGGGGGAAAAGTTGCCGTCTGCGCCGGGCCGGATGCTCCGCGCCTGGCATGATGCACCTGACCGGGCTTGAAAAGCCGTGCGAAGCGCGGCTTTTCAAGGTACGGGTCGAGGTGCTGGTGTGCGCCCATCATGGGCGCGTTGTAAATGGAGTGCAAGTCTCCTGTAGGAGGAACCGCATGGTGACATGACGGACCTGCTACGCGACCCGTGACTGGCTGATCCCCTCAGTCAGTGACGGGGACCCGCTTCGATCATCTTTCGTGGATTTCTCTCCGGTGTCCGATCCGAAGCACGAGTACCTGTGCACCAATAATGGCGAAGACGACGCGGTAGTCTCCGACCCGGAGCTTGCGAAGACCCGAGAACTGACCTTTCAGCGCGGGATACGATTCGGCTCTCGCTGGGAGTTCCTTCTCGATCTTGTCGAGAATGCGCCGGGCTTCGGCTTTGCCGATACCGGCAAGGTCCTTACCCACGCTCCTCTTGTAGGCGATTTCAAAGGCCAAGGGACTTCCTCAGTTCGCGGCTAGACACGACCGCGTCCTTCTGATCGCGCAGGCGATCCAAGGCGATCTGGACGTCAGCGAAGTCCTCGATGTAGGACTCCACGGCTTTCCGGATATGGAAGGACCGAGGCCGTTCCGTCTCGTCTGCAATGTGGTCAATCTCTCTCGCCAGCGCGTCAGGCAAGCGGATGGATATCGCCGTGCTCATGCCGCCTCCTTCTGTATTGTTCTGTCATACAAAGTACACAGCGCAGACATTTCCGTCAATCCCTCTTTTACCATCTCTGATCGAATCGTCGGCGCTCAGGATCGAGCGGCCACCGGGCCGCGAGGATCCTGCGGCGCATTGTTCTGCCGGTTCATTTCGGGTCCGGGACGGCAAGGCATCGGCAGATCTTGGCAGCCAACCGATCGGGGATCTCGGTATGACGAGGCACGGCTTCAATCCGGCCCGTGTTGGGGCTTGCCCACAGCGAGTGCGAACCACCCTCCCGCTTAAGGTAGCACCCATGTCGGCGGAGGTGCCGCAGGAGTTCGTTGCGTTTCATCCCACGGCCACCAGTTCCCGCATGGCATTGGCTGGCAGCCCGCGCAGGGCGTCATCCCGGCGGTCTTCCAGAATCAAGTCAATGGCTTCCGACAGGCTCTTGAGGCATTCCGCCTTGGTCTTGCCTTGCCCATTCGCACCGGGAATCTCCGGGCAGTACGCCACAAACCACTTTCCGTCCCGCTCCACGACAGCCGTGAATTCGTTGTGCATATTCTCACCTCGCTTCGGAAATCAATGTACCACGGGTCACTTCCCATCTCAATCTCATTTCGGGGCAGAACGTCCGGCGTCATGATGGCGAGCGGGCGAGCCTATCATGAACGCCGTGGTTGGCCTTTGCTTTCGGGTTCACCACGGAGGCACAGAGACACGGAGCCGGAAGGCCACGGAGACTCGCGAATGCCGACAGCCCGCTGGCGCGGTCTGCCGCCATTCGCTCGCCGGTCGTTTTGGGAGGAAGAGGAGTCCGAACACGTTCTCCTCCCCCTCCCATTACAGACGCGAGAGAACGGCGGCCTCGTTCGGCCCCGCCGGACAGGCCGCCGTTGTCGAGCCTCCGTGTCCTTCTGCTCCGTGCTTCCGTGTCTCCGTGGTTCAATTCCGGATCCCCTTCTTGTCCTGGCCAACGCCGCGCCGCCCCGCGCAGTCCCTTTGACACGCTTTGACCGCCGCCGCGACGGAAAATGGCATTCCGGGCGCGGCTCCGCAAGCACATTCGCGGCGCATGCGGACGGCGCGGAGGTCGTACCTTTCCGCATTTCCGGTGGACGACTGCGGCGACGACTACGGATCACGATTGCCTCCGGCGTTTCCTTTCTCTCCACTCGCCAACAACCCGTTTTCTGCGCATCCTGTCCCGGCCGGTCGAAGCGGATGCCTTCATTCTTCCGGGCGGCGGCCGTCCTTGACACCGCGGTCGCCTCGTGCAAGTAATCGCCTGCGCGGCGGACAGGCGATCGTGGCGGATGAGCGACAACGACAGCGCATCGGTTCGGAGGGTTGATCCTTGTCTGATTCCTGACTGGGATCGGATTGTGGGAGACATCCCCGGCGCCACCGCCTTCCATTCGCGCGGCTGGGCGGCCGTCCTCGCGGCCGCCTACGGGCACGTGCCGGCGTACCTGGCGCTGGGCGCGCCTGAGCGGCCCTCGGCGGTTTTCCCGTTGATGTCGGTGCGCAGCCGGCTTACGGGATCGCGCGGCGTATGCCTGCCTTTCGCGGACTTCTGCGCGCCTCTGCTGAAGCCGGACGTCCGGCTGCCGGAGTTCTGGGAGGCCGTGTGGGCGACGGGCCGGGCGGAGGCGTGGCGCCACGTCGAGTGGCGCGGGCCTGCGCCCCTGGACGGAGCTCAGCCGGCCGCCACGTACCGCGCGCATGTCCTTGACTTGCGGCCCGGGCGCGAGGGCGTCGCGCGCGGACTTGACAGCGCGGTGCGCCGGACCGTCCGCAAGGCCGAGGCCGGCGGCGTACAGGTGCGCTTCGGCGCCGGCGAATCCGACGTCGAGGAGTACTACAGGCTGCATTGCATGACGCGGCAGCGGCACGGACTGCCTCCGCAGCCGAGTCTGTTCTTCCGCAAGATCCGGGAACATATGCTGGGCGAGGGGCGCGGCTTCATCGCCCTCGCCTCGGCTCCGCGGCCCGACGGATCCGGCCTGCCCGTGGCCGGCGCCGTGTTCTTCCGTTTCGGGCGGCATGCGATCTTCAAGTTCGGGGCGTCGGATCTGCGGCGACAGGAGTTGCGCGCGGTCAACCTCGTGATGTGGCGTTCGATTGTGCGATGCATCGAGCTCGGGGCGGAGGAACTGCACCTGGGACGCACCGACATGTCACAGGAGGGATTGCGGCGCTTCAAGCTGAGTTGGGGGGCGCGGGAGGAGCCGCTGCATTACTACCGTTATGGATTGGCCGACGGAAGCTGGCTGCGGAGCCGCGACCTGGTCAGCGGATGGCACAACCCGGTTTTCCGTTGCCTGCCGCGGGCGGTCAACCGCCGGCTGGGAGCGCTGCTTTACCGGCACCTGGACTAGCCTGGGGGCTAGCGCGGTTCAGCCAGGATGTCGCGCGCGCGATCGATTTCGGGGAAGTCGGCGCGGGCGGCCAGGGCCTGTTCGAGCAGGCGCCGGGCCTCGTCCTTGTCGCCCAACTGGTATTGCGACAGGCCGAGGTAGAAGGCCGCTTCGGCATCCCGCGGGTCGGCCTTCAGCGCTTCGGCCAGCAACTGGCCGGCCCAGCGCGCGTCTTTCCGCCCGTAGGCCAGCCTGCCGAGCAAACGCGCGGCCGCGGGGTCGGCGGGCAGCATCTCGCGGGCCCTGACGGCCAGCTTGTAGGCCTGCGCCTCGTCCCGCGGCCGGGCGGCATAGAGTCCGGCCAGCCGCAGCATGCCGGGCGCGAAGTCCGGGGCGACGGCCAGGACGCGCTCCAGGGCGGCGCGCTCCCCGGCGGCGTCCTTGCGCAGGGCCTGGCCGCGGGCCCGCAGCAGCAGGGCCGGAAGCCAGTCGGCCCCGGCGGACCGTTCGGCTTCGGACGCCTTGCCCGCGAGCGCCTCCTCCGCGGCTTCCGGATCGAGCCAGAGCGTCACGGCCGCGGCGAACAGCCCGGCCTCGGCGCGGGCGCCGAACGGTTCGGATGAGGCCAGCGCGCGCTGCGCCAGGCCGCGGGCCTCGGCGATCTGTCCGGCGTAGAATCGCGCCGCCGCCAGCCGGTATTGCGCCTCGGGGTTGTCCTCCATTCGCACGCCGACGTCGCGCAGGACGGCGAGCGCCCAGCGCGCGTCGCCGTTGCGCAGGGCAAGGCGGCCGGCCTCCAGCCCGGTCGCGGGATCGTCGGGCGCCGCTTCGCGCGCCTTGCGCGCGAGGTCCAGGACCGCGGCGGCGGCGCCCTCCGCGGCGCGCAGCCGCGCCATGCCGAGCAACGCCGCCGGGTGATCGGGGTTCAGCGCCAGGGCTTTGCCGTACGCCTCGCGCGCCGCCGCGGCCCCGTCCTCCAGTTCGGCAACGATTCCCAGGCGGGCCAGGGCCGGAATCGCCAGCAGCGGGTTGCCGGACGCGTCGGCCAGCGTCCGCCGCCCCTCGTCGTCGAGCGCCGCCGGATCGACGTCCAGCACGGCCGCCAGCCGCGCGGCGTCCGGGAACTCCGGCCGCGCCAGGAGGGCGCGGCCGATGTGCGCGCGCGCCCCGGTCTCGTCGCCCAGCGCCGCCCGGCAAACCGCCGCGTGGTAGAGCACGTCGGGCTGCTTGTCGAGCCGCGCGGCGCTCTCGCGCAGGGCCAGGAGGCCGGGTTTCCATTCGCCGCGCCGGCAGAGTATCCAGCCGAACGTGTCGGCCACGTAGGGGTCGTGGGGGGCCAGCGCGCGCGCGCGCGCGGCCAGCGGGTAGGCGCGTTCCAGGTCATTGCGCATGTCGGCGTAGACGTAGGCCAGGTTGTTGGCGGCCACGACCGATTTCGGGTCCAGCGCCAGAAGCCGCTCGAGGCGCGCCTGCGCCTCGTCGACCCGCTCCTTCCGCAGGAGCAGGGAGGACGACATGGCCAGGGCCGGAAGGTGGTTGGAGTTCACGGCCAGGGCGCGGTCGAGGCTGGCCAGAGCTTCGTCCTGTTTCGCGGAGCCGCTGTAGACCCGGCTGAGCGCCATCAGCGTGCCGACGGAATCGGGGCGCAGCTCCAGCGACTTCTTCAGGGCGGTTTCCGCGCCGTCCGGGTCGCGGGCGGCCAGTCGCACGCGGCCGAGCAGGTCGTAGAGTCGCGGCTCGTCGGGCGCGAGCCGGATCTGGCGTTCCACGCGCTGCGTCGCGGCGTCGAAGTCCTTGCGTTGTTCCATGTCCCGGTCCGCCAGCATGGCCAGCGGATCGACAAAACCGGGCTGGAGCCCGAGCGCCGCCGCGAACTGCGCTTCGGCTTCCGCCTCCCGCCCGGCCGCGAGCAGGCTTGCGCCCAGCAGGTGCAGGCTGCGCGCGTCATCCGGAAATGCCTCGACCATGCTCCGGAAGAGGGCGATTTCCTCGTCCGCCTTTCCGGCCGCCCGGTACGCGGCGCCCAGCGTGACATAGGGCCGCGGCAGGCGCGGGTATCTGGCGATGAACGCGGGCAGGAGGGCCATGACTTCATCGGGCCGGCCGGCTTGCAGCTGGAGCTCGGCCAGCAGGATCACCGCGGCGGCGTAGTCCGGGTTATCGGACGCCGCCTGCGACAGGAGCGCGATTGCCTTGGGCGTGCTGCCCGTGCGGAGGTTCGTCAGCGCCAGCACGTACAGGGCGTCGGCGGCTCCGGGCTGCGCGTCGAGCACCCTTCGGCACTCCGCGGCGGCGGCCTCGGTCTCGTTCCTGGCCAGATGGATTCGCGCGCGCAGCAGACGGGCCTGCAGGTTGCCGGAATTCCTTTTTAAAACGGTGGCGCAGATCGTCAGCGCGTCGTCCAGGCGGCCTTCCTGGATCGCCAGGCCGGCCAGTCCGAGCCTTCCGGCCTCGAAATCGGGGGCCGCGGCCACGGCTTCTTCCAGCATGCGTCGCGACTCTTCGGGCTGCCCGCGGCCGGCTTTGAAAGAGGCCCGCCGCAGGAGCACGATGGGGTCGTCCGGCGCCAGTTCCGCGGCCCGGGCGAAGGCGGTTTCGGCGCGGTTGGTGTCGCCCCGCGCGTCGTAGAGGCCGGCCATGCGCATGTGGCCCTCGGCCGATTGGGGGTCGGTCGCCACGGCCGCCTCGTAGGCGCGCGCGGCGCCGTCCAGGTCCCCCGAGCGCACTTCGAGCATTCCCAGCGCGATGTGATACGCGGCCCGGTCGCCGAATTCTCCGGCGTGCGCCCGGATCATTCGGCGCGCGTCCTGGATCTCGTCAGGCGCGCGCGAGGCGTCGGCGAGCAACGACAGGGCGTTGATATCGGCCGGTCCCTGTTCCAGGGCCGCGACGATTTCGCGGCGCGCCTCGGCGGGCCGCGCGCCCCAGAGGTAGAGGGCGCCCAGTTTCAGGGACATCTCCCGCGACTGCGCGCCGCACGCGCGGGCGCGCAGCAGCGCGGAAAAAGCCTGTCGGGCTTCGCCCAGCTCGAAGCAGGACAGGCCCAGCCGCAGGAGCGCCGTGGCGTTCGTGGGCTGCGCCCGCACGACATTCATGTACTCGACGGCCGCCTTGTCGAAGCGGCCCGCCTCGAAGTGCCGGTTGCCGCGTCGCATGTGCTCCTCCGGGCCGCGAAACAGGCCGCAGCCCGCCCCGGCCGCGATTGCCAGGAGGAGCCCGGCCGCGCAGCCGGCCGCCTGTTTGCAGGTGCGCTTGCCGTGCATGTTCATGTGTCCCGCCTGTTCCCCTTTCGGTCGCGTTGTCCGTTGCGGACCCGCTCCCGCCGGCGCAGCAGCAGCAACAGCGCAAACAGCGGCGCCAGCGAGAGCGCGAAGTAGATCGGCCCTCCCTGGTGGTGCAGGGGGCTGTCCAGAACGCGCGCATCCACTTTCAGGGTCAGGACCGCCAGGGAGACGATGCGGAAAGAGTTGCGCAGGATCCCGAGGGGAATGACCGCGCCCGCGAACAGGATCCGGTTCGGCCCGGCATTCAGCAGCATGCGGCCCGCCAGCACGCCGGTGATGAACAGGGCGTAGGTCGAGTTGATCCCGCTGCACTCTTCGGCCACTTCCAGCGACAGGCCGGGCACGGTCAGGACGTATTCCGAGCGGTACACGGGCCAGCCCATGGCCGCGAAAGTCCAGTGCGCCAGCGCCGCCGAACCGTCCCGCAGCGCCGCGTTCAGAAGGCGCTCCAGCGGGGTCGGCAGAGGCACGATGAACAGCAGGAAGAGAAGGGGAAAGAGCAGGGCGCGGAAGGCGGGCCGGCCCAGGAACAGCATCCATCCGCCGGCCAGCGCGGAGAGCATCGCGAGGATACGCAACCCCAACGCGTCGCTCGTCCCTGGGGGGCAGAGCGCGGCGGCCGCCGCCAGGGCCGCCGCCGCGGACAGCAGCGCGGCGCCGGCCCGGGCCGAGGTGACGAATGCCGGAAGGGGCCGGCGGCCGCGCCACGCCAGCCAGGCGCTGATGGCCGGCACGATCAGCGCGTGGGAATAGAGCCGCGAATTCAGGGCCAGCCTGATCAGGGCCGCGAGCGGACCGGCGAAGGCCAGGATGACCGCGGCCGAGAAGGCCGCGAAACGGGCGAGACGGGCGCGGGGCGTTGGCCAAGCCGGCATGGAACGGGACTTTAGGCGCCGGCGGCGGGAAAGACAACCCGGAACACGCTGCCGCGGCCCTCCTCGCTTTCCACCTCGATCCGTCCGCCGTGGCTTTCCACGAGCATGCGGCTCTGGAAGAGGCCGATGCCCATGCCTCCGCTCTTGGTCGTGCGGAAGGGGTGGAACAGCGAATTCTCGACGAACTCGCGCGGCATGCCGCGGCCGTTGTCCCGCACGGCGATGATCGTCTGCCGCTCCCGGGTTGCCGTCGAGACGCTTATTTCGCCGCCTTCGGGCGGCAAGGCCTGCAAAGCGTTCAACACGAGATTGGTGACGACCGAAGCGATCTGGCGGCGGTCGGCCGTTATGGGCGGCGGCGGGGCGCCCTCGCGCAGCAGGCGGACGCCGCGCGGGATGGCGATCTGCGCCAGCGCTTCATCCACGACTTCCGCGACCTGGCACGGCTGCTTGTTCGTCTCCGGCGTTTCCCGCAGGCGCCCCAGGCGGCCGATGAGGTCGCGCAGCCGCGTGACGCTGGCCTCGATTGACTTCAGCGCGTCCTGGCGGAACGCGGGATTTTCCGAATGAACGCGGAAGTTCTCCAGCAGCAGCGAAAGCGACGAAGCCGTGTTCTTCAGGTCGTGGATGAAGAACGCGGACATTTTCTGGAAGGCCTCCATCTCGCGCGACTCGAGCAGGCGCTCGGAAAGGCGCAGGTTCAGAAGGCTGGCGCCGAGGTGATCGCCGATGGTGCGCAGCAGCCGCCGGTCCTCGTTCGTGAAGGGGCGGCCGCGCACGCGGTCGCCGACCACGGCCACGCCCAGCAGGTGTCCGCCCGCGCACAGGGGCATGGCCATTCGGTCGCCGCCGTGCGGGAAGGTGGCGGGCGCGGCGGCGCGGAGCGCTTCGGCCCAGGGCGCCGGAACGGCTTCAAGGTTGAAGGGCTGCGCATCCTCCGCCAGCCGCCGCGCGGCGGCGGCGTCAAGCACGGGCCCGGCGATGCCGTCCTTGTGCGGGAGCGAGGTGGATGCGGCGAGCGCGAGCTGTCCGCGTGTTCCGTCCATGCGCCAGACCGTGACCGAGAGCGCCTCAAGCGCCGTTGAAAGCAGTTCGGCCATTTCCCGGCACAGGCGCGCCGGGGCCACGATCGAGCCCGTTTTTTCGGCGCATTCCCGCCAGATGCGCCCGTAGTCGTAGCGCGGCCGGTGGAGATAGCGCATGGCGAACTCGCCCCACCACAGCTTCACGCGGTCCGAAAGCAGCACCGCGCTGGCGGCCAGCAGCGCCACCATGATCAGGAAGCTCTTGAGCGGCATGGTGTCGATCCCGCCGACGGCGAGCGAGAGCTGCGCAACCACGCCCGCGAGCACCAGGTAAAGCCCCGTCACCAGGATCGTCAGCGAACCGCGCATTCCGCCGGGCGAAGGGTAGAGGTCCACGGTGGCGCGCCGCGTCCGCTCCATGCCCACGACGGCCGTCAGGCCGCCCACCAGCAGGGCCAGGGTATTGAGCGCTTCCGCGCGCCAGCTCACGGACGAGTAGAGCAGGGCCTGTCCGGCGGAGAAGATACCCATGACCAGGATGGCGCCCAGCCCGATGACCATGAACTTGACCCGCCAGCGCATCGTGCCGACGGCGGCGCGCAGGGTCCGCTCCAGGTTTTCCAGGGCCGCCGCAAGGCCGAACACGATCAGGATCTGCAACAGCAGACCGGCGGGTCCGACGGGCGTCGCGGGGGCGACCTCTTCCGCGCCCCGCGCGTCGACGGCAACCAGCAGGTGCTTCCAGCCCGCCGCGGCGATGGCCGCCCACAGGGCGAAGATCGCGATTGCGGCCGCGCGCCAGCGGCGGAAGGATTCGGCGGCGTTTCCGCGCGCGTAGCCCAGGCTGAAGAGCAGCCAGACGCCGGGCCGCAATCCCGCCAGCACGAGCCGCCACCGTTCCAGGTCGAAGGCCGCCGCCGGGGCAGCGAAGGAAGCGAGCGCCGCGCGGAGCGCCTCGTCCGCCGCGAGCAGAAGCATGCCGGCGGAAAACGCGAGCCAGCTCGGGGACTGCCGGGTTCGCAGCCCGCCCCAGACGGCCAGCGCCAGGGCCACGAGCGTCGCGCCGGCGGGCAGAAGTATGTGCATGTCGGTCACGACCGGTTGCCGCGTTTCCTTCCGGATGCGGCGCGCAAACGTTGCGAGGGGACTGTAACGGAAAATTGAAAATTGAAAATTGAAAATTGAAAATTGAAAATTGGGAATCGAAAATTGGGAATCGAGAATTGAAAATCGAACGCCGATGTTCGCGCTTGTCTTTTGTTCGTTTTCCGTCCTATTTTTTGTTCCAAACGCCCCACGGACCTTTCAAGGGACTGGCGAACGGAGTTTTTCAGCCATGCTCGAGCCCCTGCTTCAGCCCGCCGGCATAGCGGTGATCGGCGCTTCGCGCACGCCCGGCAAGGTCGGGCACGAGATCCTCGCGAACCTCATCGCGAGCGGTTACGGCGGCACGCTTCTGCCGGTGAATCCCGGCGCCGACGAAATCCTGGGCCTGAAATGCTGCCGCGATCTGAAGTCCTGCGCCGTCAAGATCGACCTGAGCGTTATCGCCGTGCCCGCGGCGCGCGTCCCGGATGCCGCGCGGGCCTCGCTTGACGCCGGCGCGGGCGCGCTGTGCGTGATTTCCGCGGGCTTTAAGGAAGTAGGCGAGGAGGGCGCGCGGATCGAGCGCGAAGTCGTGGATTTGTGCCGGGCGCGCCACGCCCGCCTGCTCGGTCCCAACTGCCTGGGCCTGATCAACACGCATCACGCCATGAACGCCTCGTTCGCCCGGCAGATGCCGGCGGCCGGCGCGATTTCGGTCATCTCGCAATCCGGCGCGCTGTGCACGGCCCTGCTGGACTGGGCCGCGGGTCGGCGCGTGGGCCTGGCCAAGCTGATCAGCATGGGCAACAAGGCCGACCTGAACGAGGCGGATTTCCTCGCCGCCCTGGCGTCGGACCCGCGCACGAAGGTCATCGCCGGCTACCTTGAAAGCATCGCCTCCGGCGGCGACTTTGTGCGCGCGGCCGAAGATGCGGCGGCGATCAAGCCGGTGGTCATGCTCAAGGCCGGCATCACCTCCGCCGGGGCGCGGGCGGCCTCTTCGCACACCGGCAGCCTGGCCGGGGCCGACATCGCCTACGGCGCCGCCTTCCGGCG
Organism: Lentisphaerota bacterium; assembly: GCA_016873635.1. Classification (GTDB taxonomy): domain Bacteria; phylum Verrucomicrobiota; class Kiritimatiellia; order UBA8416; family VGWJ01; genus VGWJ01. The sequence continues at coordinate 55,233 of VGWJ01000005.1, forward strand.
GTCGGGCGTAATCCGGGCCGACACGTTCGAGGAGCTGTGCGACTTCGCCACGGCCTTCGCCATGCAGCCGCTGCCGGCCGGCAACCGCGTGGCCATCATCACCAACGCCGGCGGCCCGGGAATCATGGCGGCCGACGCCGTGGAGCAGGCCGGCATGCGCGTGGGCGCCCTGGCCGGCGGCACGGCCACGGCCCTGCGCGAGAGACTGCCCCCGGCCGCCAGCGTGGGCAACCCCATCGACGTTCTCGGCGACGCCGATCCCGAACGCTACGCCACGGCCGTCAACGCGGCCCAGGACGACCCCTCCGTGGACGCCATCATCGTCATCCTTACCCCGCAGGCCATGACGCGGCCGGCGGATACGGCGCGGCGCGTGGCGGCCTGCGTGCGCGGGGCCAAGCCGGTTCTGGCCTCGTTCATGGGGGGGGCCGACGTGATGCCCGGCCGCGACGAGCTGGTGGCCGCGAACCTGCCCGACTACCCGGCCCCTGAACGGGCCGTGGCCGCGCTGCGCGCCATGTGCGACTATGCCGAATGGCTGCGCCGCGCGCCGCGCGTGCTCACGCGCTTCCCCGTCAACCGCCCGCGCGTGACGCGCATCATCCGCCGGCACCAGCGCGCGGGCCGCATGCAGATGGGCGAGCCGCAGGCCAAGGCCGTGCTGCGGGCCTACGACTTCATCGTGCCCGACGGCCAGACCGCGGCGGACGCCGCGTCGGCCGTGGAAGCCGCCGAGAAGATCGGCTACCCGGTGGCCATGAAGATCGTGTCGCCGGACATCATCCACAAGTCCGACATGGGCGGCGTGCGGCTGCGCCTGGCATCGGCCCAGGACGTGCGCGACGCGTTCGACCTGATGATGCTGCGCATCCGCCAGCGCGTGCCCGAGGCGCGCATCGAGGGCGTATACGTGGAGAAGATGTGCGGCCAGGGCAGGGAAGTGATCCTGGGCATGAGCCGCGACCCCCAGTTCGGCCCCATGCTCATGTTCGGGCTGGGCGGGATCTTCGTGGAAGTGATGAAGGACGTCACCTTTCACATCGCGCCGATCACGTACCGCGAAGCGATGTTCATGCTGGAGGGCACCAAGTCCTTCGCGCTGCTCAAGGGCGTGCGCGGACAGGCCAGCGTGGACCTTTCCGCCATCGCCGTGGGATTGCAGCGCGTGAGCCAGCTGGCGACCGATTTTCCGGAGATACTGGAAATGGATATCAACCCTTTCATTGTCGGCCGCGAAGGCGCCGAGTCCGTGGCCGCGGACGCGCGCATCACGCTCAGGCCGGCGGGAGACGGTGTCGCGGGGGCGGCGGAGGACCGCCGGCCTCCGCGGGCCGCTGCGCGGCCCGGAATGCCGGCCGCCGGAGGCGGCGCCGAAACGGCGGCGAACGGAGAAAGGCAAGATGACTTTCGATCCTGACTGGAAAGCGGCGTACGCGGACATGCTGGCCACGCCGGCCGAGGCGGTGGCGCGCATCCGGCCGGGCCAGCGCGTGTTCGTGGGCACCGGCTGTGCCCAGCCGCAGGAACTCGTGCGCGCCCTGACCGCGCGGGGCGCGGAGCTGGCGGACCTGGAGATCGTGCACCTGCTAACCCTGGGCGAGGCGCCCTACGCCACGCGCGAGCTGGCGGAATGCTTCCGCATCAACAGCTTCTTCATCGCCGAAAACGTGCGCGGCATCATCCAGGAGGGGCTGGGGGACTATACGCCGGTCTTTCTGTCGGACATCCCGCGGCTTTTCACTTCGGCCCAGCTTCCCCTGGACGTGGCCCTGATCCAGGTGTCGCCGCCCGACGCGCAGGGCCTGTGCAGCCTCGGCATCTCGGTGGACATCGTCAAGAGCGCGGCCGAGAACGCCCGCCTGGTGATCGCGCAGGTCAACAAGCGCATGCCGCGCACCCTGGGCGACAGCTTCCTGCACGTGCTGGATATCGACGTGCTCGTGCCCGTTGAGGCCGAGCTGCTCGAGGTGCGGCCGCCGCCGCCGGACGACGTCACGCGCAACATCGGCCGGCACGTGGCCTCGCTGGTGGACGACGGCGCCACCGTGGAGATGGGCATCGGGACCATTCCGCAGGCCGTGCTGGAGTTTCTCAGGGAAAAGCGCGACCTCGGCATCCACACGGAGATGTTCACCGACGCCGTCATCGAGATGATCGAGAGCGGCGCGATCAACGGCCGCCGCAAGTCCCTTGACCGGGGCAAGGTCGTGGCCAGTTTCTGCATGGGAACGCGGCGCCTGTACGACTACGTCGACAACAATCCGGCTTTCGCGTTTCACCCCACGGAGTACGTCAACGACCCCTTCGTGATCAGCCGCCAGGAGCGCCAGGTGGCGATCAACGTGGCCCTGGAAGTGGACCTGACCGGACAGGTCTGCGCCGACTCGCTGGGCACGCGCTTCTACTCCGGCATCGGCGGGCAGGTGGACTTCAACCGCGGCGCGGCGCGCTCGCGCGGCGGCAAGGCCATCATCGCCCTGCCCGCGACGGCCCGCAACGGCGCCGTGTCGCGCATCGTGTGCAGCCTCAGCCCGGGCGCCGGCGTCGTCACCACGCGCGGCGACGTGCACTACGTGGTCACCGAGTACGGCGTGGCCTACCTGCACGGCAAGAGCGTGCCCGAGCGGGCCATGGCGCTGATCTCCATCGCGCATCCCGACTTCCGGGGCCGGCTTCTGCAGGACGCCATCGCGGCGCGCTACCTCAGCCCGGGCCTGGCCGAGTTCGAGGGCAAGCTGGTGATCGGTCCGCCCGAGACGCGGACCACGATGCTGCTGGACGACGGCACGGAGATCGGCTTCCGGTCGATCCGGCCCACGGATGAGCCGTTGATGAAGGACTTGTTCTACGCGCTCTCGCAGCAGACCGTCTACTACCGCTTCATGTCGCGCATGAAGCGCATCCCGCGCAAGGAGATCCAGCAGTTCGTGTACATCGACCACCGCACCGACGTGGCGATCGTGGGCACCGTGCCTGAAGCCAGCGGAGAGGAGATCGTGGCCATCGGGCGGTACTACCTGGATGCCGCGTCCAACCGGGCGGAAGTGGCGTTCGTGGTGCGCGATCAGTGGCAGGGCAGGGGAATCGGCACGTACCTGCTGCGGCACCTGATCGTGATCGCCAAGCGCCACGGCATCGCGGGTTTCACGGCGGAGGTTCTGCGCGAGAACCGCGCCATGCAGCGCGTGCTGCACAAGAGCGACTGCAAGGTCGTCAGCCGCATGCAGGGGGAAGTCTACAGCTTCCGCCTGGATTTCTAGGGTCGGAAGGCGCTTGCTTCCGTCGGACGTTTGGGCAATACTCCGCCGCTTTCGTGGATTCCTAGCGGAGGTGACGATCATGGGCAAGGGGCGCAAGTTCGCGAAGAAACCGATGACGAGGCCGAAGAAGACCGGCGCCGCGCGCCGCCGGCGCGACGCGGTGCAGCGCCGCCGGCTGGCCGCGCGCGGGGTGCCGGCGGATAAGCTGCGCAAGCTTACCGGCGAAGACGTGAGAAATCTTCTGAAACGGCCGGCCGGGCCCGCCGCCGGTTGATCCCGCCTTCGCACGCGGCGCGGCCCCGGGCCGCGGCGCAAGGCGCCCCGGGGCGGAAGCCCGGGCCTTACTCCCACATGCTCCTGATCTCGGCGGCGATGTCCCGGCGTGCGGCGAGGCCGGAGGACTCGTCTTCCCTTTCCATCTCTCCGGCGCTCTCGCCCTCCATCCGCGCGACGACCTCGGGCGTCAGGAAGCGGGAAGGCTGCGCGTAGCTGTGGCGGTCCGTGTGGGGATGCCAGGTATGGTAGTAGCGCAGCGGCCAGGTCACGTAGAGATGGTCCTTCGCGCGCGTCATGGCCACGTAGGCCAGGCGCAGCTCCTCCTCGATCTCCTCCGGCGTGTCGGTGGCCATGTCCGACGGCAGGCAGCCGTCGGAGGCGTGGATCAGGAAGACCGCGTCCCACTCGCAGCCCTTGGCCGAGTGGATGGTTGAGAGCACCAGCCAGTCTTCGTCCTTGAGCGGCGGGCCGGCCAGGTCGCCCGTGGAGCGCGGCGGGTCGAGCTGCAGATCGGACAGGAACTTGCGGCGCGACCGGTAGCGCCCGGCAATCTGTTCCAGGCTTTCCAGGTCGCGCTCGCGCGCGCGGGGGTTCTCGTAGCGCTTCTTCAGCAGCGGCGCGTAGAAGCGGCGCACGCGTTCCACCTGGCTGGCGGGCGGCAGCCCGCCCGGCGCCAGGATATCCGCGGCCATGGCCCCGAAGGCGCGGAGCTGGTCCTGCGCGGCGGGCGCGCCCGTGAAGCCGGACGCGGCGCGCGGGTCGTTGCCCGCGGCCTGGACGTGGTCGATGACGCGCTGCGCGGTCGCCGGGCCCACGCCGTCCATGAGCTGCAGCAGGCGGAACCAGGCGATGCGGTCGCGGGGATTCTCCATCACCCGCAGGACGGCCACCAGGTCTTTCACGTGCGCGGCCTCCAGGAAACGCAGGCCGCCGTATTTCTGGTAGCGGATGTTGCGCTTGCCCAGTTCGACTTCCAGCGTGGCGGAAAGGTAGGCCGCGCGGAACAGCACGGCCTGGCGGCGCAGCGGGATGCCCTGCTCGTAGTGCTCGAGCACGCGGCCGATGACGTAGGCGTTCTGGGCGTCCTCGTCGCGGCAGGTCACCAGGCGCGGCTTCGCGCCCCCCGGGCGCGCGGACCACAGGTCCTTGGTGTAGCGCTCGCGGGACTGGGCGATGAGGCGGTTGGTCGTCTCCAGAATCGGCTGCACGGAGCGGTAGTTCTGCTCCAGGGCGGCGATGGCGGTTCCGGGAAAATGCCTGGGGAAGTCCAGCATGTTGCGGACCGTCGCGCCGCGGAAGCTGTAGATGCTCTGGGCGTCGTCGCCGACGACGGTGATATTGTCGTTGCCGCGCCGCATGCCGCGCAGGATTTCGGCCTGCACGCGGTTCGTGTCCTGGTACTCGTCCACCAGCACGTGGTCGAAGCGGCCGCTGATCTGCCGCGCGACGCGCTCGTCGCCGAGCAGTCTCATCCAGTAGAGCAGCAGGTCGTCGTAGTCCAGGACGTTCTGTTCCTGCTTGCGGGCCACGTAGCGCCTGAACAGTTCCTTGAGGTCCTGCTCCCAGTCCGCGCACCAGGGAAAGAAGCGCTTCAGGACTTCGGGGAGGCTTTCCACGCCGTTCACGCAGCGCGAGTAGACGGCCAGGCAGGTGCGCTTGCGCGGGAAACGCTTTTCGCGGCCGTGCAGGCCCATGTCGTGCCGGATGACGTTCAGCAGGTCTTCGGCGTCGCCCTCGTCCATCACGGTGAACTCCGCGTTGAGCCCGGCGGCCTTGGCGTAGATGCGCAGGAGGCGGTTGCCGATGGCGTGGAACGTGCCGCCCCAGGCGCGGGCGGTCGCGCCGGTGCCGCGCTCGATGACGGCCGCGGCGCGGCTGAGCATTTCCTGCGCGGCGCGCCGCGTGAAGGTCAGCAGGAGGATGCGGCCGGGGTCCGTGCCGCGGGCGATCAGGTAGGCCACCCGGCAGGCCAGGGTGCGGGTCTTGCCGGTCCCGGCGCCGGCCACGATCAGGAGCGGTCCGGCGCCGTGCGTGACCGCGCGGCGCTGGGCCGGATTGAGTTCGTCCAGCCACGCGTACTTTTCCGCGCCGTTCCGCGAGTCCGTACCCATGCCCCGGTGTCTATCACAGCGCCGCGGCCCTTGGAAGCGCGAATGGTTGCCGCGGTTTGGAATTGCCGCCGGTTTGGAATTGACGGCGTCCGGCCGAGGCCGTAGGCTTTACTCCTTCGCAGTGCAGTCGGGCGGCGTAGCTCAGTCGGCAGAGCAGAGGAATCATAATCCTTGTGTCCGGGGTTCGAATCCCTGCGCCGCCACTCAACCGTCATGACCGCCACCGGATTGGCATACGACCCCGTGTACAAGGCGCACGTGCCGGGACGCTGGCATCCCGAGGCGCCGTGGCGCTGCGACGCGGCCCTGGCCGGGATCGAGGCGAGCGTGGGACTGGCCAATCTGGAAAGGATCGCGCCGCGGGCGGCGACGGACGACGAGCTGGCGCTGTGCCACACGCGGCGTTACATCGGCATCGCGCGGCGCGACGTGGCCTCGGGCATCGGCTGCCTGAGCACCGGCGATACGGACGTATGCGAGCGCTCGCTGGAGGCGGCCCTGTTCGCGGCGGGCGGCGTTCTGGCGGCGGTCGACGCGGTCGCGGCGGGCCGGGTCCGCAACGCGTTTTGCGCCGTGCGGCCGCCGGGCCACCACGCGACCCCCGACCGCGGGATGGGTTTCTGCATCTTCAACAACCTGGCCGTGGGCGTCCGGTACGCGCAGAGGAGGCACGGGGCGGGGAACGCGCTCATCGTGGACTGGGACGTGCACCACGGCAACGGCACGCAGGAGATCTTCTACGACGATCCGACCGTGCTGTACTTCAGCACGCACCAGTGGCCGCACTATCCCGGCACGGGCACGGCCGCCGAGACCGGGAGCGGCGCGGGGAAGGGACTGAACGTGAACTGCCCGCTGGGCGCCGGGGCGGGGCGTCGCGAAATCGAAGCCGCGTTCCGCGACCGCCTGCTTCCGCGCCTGAAGGATTTCAAGCCGGAGTTCGTGTTCGTATCGGCCGGGTTCGACGGCTTGCGCGGCGATCCGCTGGGTGGCCTGGATCTGACGGCGGAGGATTTCGGATGGCTGACGCGCCTGGTGACGCACGTCGCGGAGGAATACGCGGGCGGAAGGCTTGTCTCAACGCTGGAGGGCGGCTACGATCGCGAAGGCTTGGGCCCGGCCGTGGGCGCGCACGTGAAGGCGCTGGCGGAAGGCTGAATGATTGTATAGAGGCACTTGACCGGATTGGGGTCGGTCTATAGACTTCATGAGCGGGTTGGGCAGAGGGAATCCACGAACAAGCTGCAGTTGAGCGGAGGGCAGTAGCGTGGCTGATAGTGAGAATCAGGAAGCAGTAGAGGCTGGCGAACAAGGGACGACCGGCGGGGACAGACCGGGGACAGGCGACCAACGTATCGCAGAAGTCGGCTTTCACCACGTTGGCTTCTTGTCATGGATGCACTTCAATGCTTTCCAGGTGCGGGATGTGGGTGGCGTTCGTCTAGTTCAATTCGTTTTGGACGACGGGGGCCGCGACTTAGCCGTTCTCACCTGCTCAATCAGTTTGGGCGATTTGGAGAAGAACAGGGAACGGATTATGGCGTACGTTGGTGCCGTAGACCATCTTGCGGAGCCTGTCACCATGCGGTCTTCGTTCTCTGAGACGGCGCAGGTCTATGCTGTTCACTTCGTTCATGCTGCCCGCGTTGACAGCGATGCAGAGATTTCACTTTATGCCTTCTCGAAGGGCGCGCTCATACAGGCAACGAGAGGAAAAGTGGAGCCGTGCCGTGTTGAGACGCAGCCGGTTGTGTGCGCGTCGTCCAAGCTCTCAGTGCACGTTGGATGTCTGATGGCTCTGTTTGAACCGACGGGAGGAAACAGCAAGTGATATCAATCAGCGCAGGCAGCGTCATGGAGGAAGTCGGCCCCGCCACATGCAATGCCGCCTACGTGGCAGCAAGCGAGGCGGCTGGGAGGGTGTGGCCTTGCGCGCGGTCGGCGGCGAGCGGACGTCCCACTGTGACGGGCAGGGCAACGAGCACTCCCGACAGATTGCGGATTCCCGTACCGGTATCGGGGTGGACTTGCAAGGATGAGGACCACCTTCAGGTTCTTGAGAGGCAGTATATCTTGGGGACTCTTCCCGATGACGACGAAGAGACCTACGAGAAGATGAAAGAACGGCGACGTCAGTTCATGTTTCGCCGCACAACTGCAGAGGTCGTAACGGAGTACAAGCAGCGAGCAGTACTGAAGCTCTTGAGTGAGGCGTTGTTGGAATATGTCAGGTTTTCCGAGTCCGAGAATCAGACGGGTCAACCGGCCTAAGTTCAAGCTTTGGAAGAGCACCTACCGCAAGGCCTATCCATTTCTTCTGTTGGATTTCGGTCGGCGTTGCGCCTATTCGCTGCAGCACATTTCGCGGGTGGGGGGCATGTTGGAGATTGACCATTTTGACCCCAGGGAGAAGAGGCGGAAAAGGCAGCACTACGACAACCTTTTTCCCGCGACGCCCCACTGCAATAGGGCGAAGTCGGCGACATGGCCTTCACGCTCGGAACGAATAAGGGACCTCAGGTTTCTGAACTGCTGCAAGGAAGGGGACTACGACCACGTGATTTTTGAAGATCCCGGCACACACCGTCTGGTGGGACTAACGGTATCGGCGAGATACCACATCGCGAAACTGGAGCTCAATGCAGCGCACCTCGTCCGCGAAAGACAGGATCGCGCCAACTACCGCAGGCAGTTGTCATCGACCGAGGTTGGGTTTAGGCCTACGGCTTCGTTCGGCGCTCTGCTGGGCGTTGTCTCTGGTTTTCGGAGATTGGTTGAGCAGATGATCCCGCCAATCTTGCCGCCTCCATCGAGTTGAGTATTCCAGTTCAGTACGCTGCCGGGAGCGTGAGCCAGCGGCGCACTGAGCGGCGCGCTTCACTGCGTGGCATTGCAGAGACTGCGGAGCGGTCCTTGTTCTCGTGCTCGGGAGATCGGTTTCGAGGACGAGGACGATGGAGAGGATGGGTCAAGGGCAATGCTGGTGAAAAGAAAGAAAAAGCGAAGCGTGCTGGGCGTGCAGCTGTCGCACGACTACGCCGCCTGCCTGGTGCAGGACGGGGCGGTGGTCGCCGCCGTGGCCGAAGAGCGCCTCAACCGCCGCAAGCATTGCCACTGGACCGAGCAGGAGCGCGACAATCTCGCCGTCAAGTACTGCCTGGACGCGGGGGGCATCGGCCCGGACGACCTGGACGCGGTCGTCTTCACGATGGTCAACTTCCTGCAGCCGGAGAAGATGCGCGTCGCCCTGCGCGGGTTCCGCCATGCCGGCCGCATGCACATGATCGGCCATCACCTGTCCCACGCGGCCAGCGCCTACTACGCCAGCCCGTTTGACGAGGCCGCGATCCTCATCATGGACGGGGGCGGCGCGTTCGAGCGGGGGCAGGGGATCGAGCTGGAATCCATGTACATGGGGCGCGCCGGGCGGATCGAGCTGCTGGAGCAGACCTACGCGCGGCCGGCCGAGGGCGGGCTGTGCGACCGCATCAGCCTGGGGTGGCTGTACCAGGGCGTAACTATCCGGATCGGGTTCGGTTCCTTCGACGCGGGCAAGACCATGGGCCTGGCGCCCTACGGGCGGCCGGGGCGTTTTGACGACCTCGTTCTTTTCGACGACGGCCTGCCGCGGCCGAACCCGTCCTACATCCGGTGTCCTTATCCGAAGCTGGGCTCGGATCCCGACCAGTTCTTCAACGTCGGCGCCGGGCTGCCCCGGCGCGAGCGCGACGAGATGCTGACGCAGGAGCACATGGACCTGGCCGCGGACGCGCAGGACAAGCTCGAGAAAGCGGTGATCGCCCTGGCCAACCGGCTTTACGAGCGCACGCGCTGCCCCAACCTGTGCATGTCGGGCGGGGTCGCGTTGAACTGCGTGACGAACAAGATGGTGCTGGACCGGACGCCGTTCGAACGCATCTTCGTGCAGCCGGCGGCGACCGACGACGGCACGGCGCTGGGCAACGCGCTCTACGGCTGGCGGGACATCCTGGGCGGGGACGGCGGGCTCTACACCATGCGGCACGCCTACCTGGGCCGGTCCTACGACCGCGGGCGGATGCGGCGCGCGGCGCGGCGGGCCGCGGACCGTGTGGCGGTGGCCGCGGAAGGCGACGTGTTGGAGGAGGCGGCCGCGCGCCTGGAGCAGGGCCAGATCCTGGCCTGGTACCAGGGCGGCGGCGAATTCGGCCCGCGCGCGCTGGGGCACCGGTCCATCCTGGCGGACCCGCGGCGGCCCGACATGAAGGCCGTGCTCAACTCGCGCGTCAAGTTCCGCGAAGCGTTCCGGCCGTACGCGCCGGCCGTGCTCGCGGAGAAATGCGGCGAGTATTTCGAGCTGGAGGCGGAGTCGCCGTTCATGCTGCTGGCGGCCAAGACCCGCAGCGACCGCGTGCCGGCGATCACGCACGTGGACGGGACGGCGCGCGTCCAGACGGTGACCAGGGAGCAGAGCGCCGAATACTACGACCTCATCAGGCGCTTCGGCGAGCGCACGGGCGTGCCGGTGCTGCTGAACACGTCGTTCAACGTGGCCGGGCAGCCGATCGTGGAGACGCCCGACGACGCCGTGGAGACTTTTGCCTCCACCGCCATAGACGCGCTGGTCATGGGGGATCTGCTGCTGGTGAAGAGGTAGCGAAAACCTCCGTCCGGTAGCGCTCCACGATGCGGTCCCAGGCGTAGTTCGCCCGCACGTAGCGGCGCCCGGCGGCGCCCATGCGGCGCGCGATTCCGGGATTGGCCAGCAGGTACGCGACGCACTTGTCGAATTCGGCGAAGCTGCCGAAATACAGCCCTCCGCCGGAGCGCGCGGCGTGTTCGCGGGTGACCGCGCAGCCGGCGTGGACCAGGCACGGCACGCCGCACAGCCATGACTCCATGATGACGATGGAGAAACTCTCGTTGAGCGACGGCTGGCAGAACGCCAGCGCGGCGGCGTGCGCGTCGCGCTTGTCCTGCTCCGGGACGTAGCCCAGGTCCACGATGGCGCCCTTTTCCGTCCGCGGCACGGCAACGCCGCCCGGCCCGGCCAGCACGAGGCGCAGGTCGACGAAATTCCGCCGCCGGAAGGCCAGGAAATAGCGCAGCAGGAGGGGCACGTTCTTCGTTTCGTCCTTGCGTCCGGCGTAGAACAGGAACGGGCCCGGGATGCCGTACTTGCGCCGGAAGCGGTCGCCGTCGGCCGTGAAGTCCGTGTCGATGCCCTCGCCGACGAGCAGGCTGCGTTCGGCGGGCAGGCCGTAGAGGCGGGCGGCGAGCTCCTGTTCGGCGCGCGTGTGGAAAACGACCCGGCGCGCGCGCCGGAAGGTGTCGGCCACGATGCGCATGTGCGCGTAGCCTTCGTCGTGCAGGCAGGGGATGAGAATTGCGTTGTCGGGGCACACGCGTGAGCCGAAGACGGTCGTGCCGAACAGGTAGGGGATGAAGCAGATCCAGTCGTAGGCGCGGCGCGCGTCCGCCAGCGCCCGGCAGAGGTCGAGGCTGTTGACGTGCATGGCCATGAAGCCGGTTTCCTCGCGCGGGGAAAGGCGCCGGCCGGCCATGAGGCGGGCGTTGAGCGCGTTGAAGGACCCCAGTTCGCGGCCTTCGGCGGGAAAGCGGCGCACGGCGAGGCCGTCCTCGACCCGCGAGCCGGCGCGATGAAAGCGCACGTTCCACTCGTGGTGCAGGTCCAGCGCGCAGGTGGTGAAGATCTCGACTTGGACGCCGGCCGCGGCCAGGCGCAGGGCGGTCTTGCGGCACTCCGCCTCGGCCCCGCCCGCGGCGCGCGCGCCGAAGAAGGGCGCTACGAAGGCGACCCTCACGCCTTCCCCCGCGCGTCGCGGACGCCGTTCCGCTCTTCCAGGCGCCGCAGGCGCGCGTCGATGTCGAGCGCGTCGTATTCGGCGAGGCGGCGGCTGAGTTCGCTGACCAGCTCGAGGCGGCGGCGGCTCTGTTCGAGGACCTGTCCGGTCGAGGCGGTTTCCTCGCCCTCCATGATGCCGACGATCTCGTTCAGGACGCGCACGGTCCGGGCGTTGAACTCGTTGATCTGCGCGATCAGCGTTCCGAGCAGCTTGTGCGTCGCGCGCCGCGCGAGGGCGGCGGCCCCGCCGCCCGTGACGGCGCCCACGGCGTGCAGGCGGTTGGCGGCGGCCAGGTTTTCGCGCAGGCCCGCTTCCGCGGCGGAGCCGCCGGGCGGTTCGCCGGGAGCCAGGCCGCCGGCGGCGGCGATCTCGCGGCGGATGTCCGCCATGATGGCTTCGACGTCGGGGCTGGAGGGCGTTTCCGTCACGCCGGCGAATGTGTCACAGAGCGCCCGGACGGTCAATGGTTTCCCGCAAAGCGCCGCGTTGCCGCGGCGCAGGGTTTGAGATGACGCGCCCAACGCAAGCGGCGGGGTATTGAAGAACATGGCAAAACAACACGTAAGGAATACACACGAAAAAAAACGCTTGCGGGGAAGCGCGTAGAAGGCAACCTGCTCAGCGCGGCCAAGGGCAAACGGACGCAGACGCTCTTCGTCACGAGCCCGCGCCGCGGCGAGGGGAAGACGACGGCGGCCATCGGCATCGCGCACGCGCTTGCCGCGGCCGGGGGCTCGAAGGCGCTGCTGGTGGACGGAAACCAGCGCGCACCCAAGGTGCACCAGTGCTTCGGCGTGGAGGCCACGCCCGGACTGACCGACCTGCTGGCATCGCGCGTCGACGTCGCGGATGCCCTGCGGGAAACGGAGTTCGAGAGGCTCAGCGTGCTGCCCTACGGCGTGGGGCCAGGAGGCGGAGACGGCGTCAAGCCGGAGGCATTCGGCGGCGTGTTGCGGGCCCTGGCGGAGAATTTCGACTACGTGATCTGCGACGGCGACTCGGCGCTGGGTTCTTCCGAAGCGACGATCATGGCGCGGTACTTCGACGGCGTCGTCTTCGTCGTGGAATGCGAAAGGACGAAGTGGGAAGTGCTGGAGCTGGCGAAGGAGAAGATCGCCAACGTCGGCGGAAACGTGCTGGGCGTCGTGCTCAACAAGCGCCGCTTCTACATACCGCGGGGGCTATATGGCAAAGTCTAGGATTCAATCACTCAAGTGGTCGCTCCGCCTTGCGGGCCGGGGCGCCGTCCGCCTCGGGCTGCTTGCGGCGTTCGCGGCGGGGTGCGCTTCCGGGCCGAAACATCGCGGCCGCGAAGTGGAGATGGAGGAGGTCACCTTCTCGTTCGAGAAGGACACCACGCAGTTCAGCCTGTTCGACCAGTACCGCATCCAACCGGGCGACATACTGGACGTTCTGTACCAGATCAAGACCTGGGAGGAGAAGGAGAGTTTCAAGCTCACGGTCGACAACGAGGTGGCGGTGCGGTTTCCGAAGGCGTCCGAGCTGGACCAGAGCCAGCGCATCCGGCCTGACGGCAAGATATCGCTGCCTTACCTGGGCGAGGTCTATGTCGTGGGCATGACGGTCACGGATCTCACCAAGCATCTCCAGGAAGAGTATGCCAAGATCCTCAAGGACGTGGAGCTGTACGTGCTGGTTCCCGAATTCCGCTCGGCCATCAAGGAACTGAAGAACGACCTGCATACGGCGCCGCGCGGCCTGAGCCGCCTGGTTACGGTTCGCCCGGACGGCTACTGCACGTTCGCCATGGTGGGCGACGTGTTCGTGGTCGGCAAGACCATTCCCGAGGTGAACGACATCCTGAACGGCAAGTACGGGTCGGTTCTGCCGGGCCTGTCGGTGGACCTGTTCCTGGAGAAGCATGAGGGGTCGGTGGTCTACATCCTGGGCGAGGTGGCCGTGCCGGGCGCCCACAAGATCCTGCGGCCCACGGCCGTCGCGGAAGCGCTCGCCCTGGCGGGCGGTCCGCTGCTGCAGACCGCCAAGCTCTCGGACGTGACCGTGGTGCGGCGGCACGATGACAAGATGGTGGGCACCAAGGTGAACGTGAAGCGGTCGCTCGGTCTCAGGAATGACAGCGCGTTTTTCTTCCTGGAACCGGATGACATCGTGTACGTGCCGCGGAAGACGAGCACGAAGATGGCCGACTTCATGCGCGACTTTGCGCAGATTATCCTGTTCCGAGGCTGGAGCATCGGGCTGGGTTATGATCTGAACGAAGGGCAAACCGTACCTCAGGCAACAGCAACAGCAATAGTAGGTCCATAATGAGCGCACAAATCAACAACACCATGCCGGCGGAAGACTGGAAACGGGAGCTGGTCGAGATCTTCTTTGCGCGCAGCGGCATCATCTGGAGCGTGACCTTCGTGGTCTTTGCCTGCGCGGTGGCCATCGTCCTTTTCTGGCCGCCGACTTTCGAAGCCACCGGCTCGGTCCTGATGCAGGGCCGCAGGCCGCCTTCCAGCCCGACCTCGCTCGAGGTCAGCGATGTCCGCGTCTTCGATCTGACGGAGCAGGACGTCGCCTCCGAGCTGGAGATCCTGACCTCGCCGGAACTGGTCCGGCGGGCGCTGGAGGACGTGGGCGCGCCGAAGGCGGATGCGCAGGAGATGGCGGCGCGCGTCCGCGGCGAGAAGGGCAAGCTGCGCACCGAGGTCGTCCCGGCTTCGCACGTGATCAGGATCGCGTACCGCAACCGCAGCGACAGCCGGGCCGAGGCGTTCCTGGAAGCGCTGCTGGGGAATTATGTGCCGTTCCGGAGCGCCAAGCTCAACCCGATGGGCCAGCACGAGTTCCTGTCCAAACGCGCGGAGGAGTACCGCGAGAAACTGGAGCAGGTCGAAGACAAGCTCATGGAGTCGGCGCGGATGGGCTCGCTGGCCTCGCTCGAGGAGGAGATGACCAGCAACGTGACCCTGAAGCGTGAACTGAGCACGCGTCTCGCGGACCTGCGCGACAACTTTGTCGCTTCCAAGTTCCTGGAGAACAAGGAGATGGAGGCGCGGATGAAGATGCTCTCGATCGGGATCATGGAGCTGGAGGACCGCAACGAGCAGCTTCAGAGGACGGCCATCGAGATCCGCCGCGCGATGCGTGAGGCGGAGATGCTGGAGTACTCCTTCAAGACGTACGCCCGCCGCGCCGAGCAGGCCGAGGTGGAGCAGGGCTTTGGCGGCGCGAGCCTGTCCGCCGACGTAGCCGTGCTGACCAGCGCGGCGATGTCCGCGGTGCGCGTCTTCCCGCAGCGGGTCATGACCTTGCTGCTCGGGTTGATTGTCGGCTTCATCACGGGATGCAGCCTCGGTTTCGTGGTCGAGTTTCTCGACCATACTGTCCGAAAGCCGGAGGACGTCGAGCGCTACTCGGGCCTGCCGGTGGTGTTCTCCATCACCAAGTGCTGACGACGCTGGTGGAGCGCCCTTCATGCGGACCGCACATCGTGCGGATGACCGGTGCCAACAGCCACGCAAAGCACGTACGGCGGAAGGTCGGTGTCTGCGTCGGGGGGCGCCGGACGCGGCGGGGCGCGCATCCTGGCGGCGGGCGGCAGATGGGGCGGCTACCGCCGCACGTCGCTGGCGGTCAATCGGGGCTTCAACTTCGTTCTGGCCTTCCTGATCGTTGTGGCCGCCCTGCCCGTGATGGGGGTGGTGTGCCTTGTCATACTGATATTCGACCGCAGGCCGATCTTCTACAAGGGAGACCGGCTGGGTTTGGGCAAGCAGGTCTTCAGCATGTACAAGTTCCGCACGCTCGTTCCTGAAGCGGAGAAGATCGTCGGCGCGGAGCTGCTGTCGCACAGGCACAAGCTGGTCACGCGCGCCGGCAAGTTCCTGCGGGACACGCGGCTGGATGAGCTGCCGCAGCTTTTCAACATCCTGGGGGGCAGCATGGATTTCGTCGGGCCCCGGCCCGAGCGGCCCGTTGTCTACGAGAAGATATGCAGGCACATCCGCGACTACGACCGGCGCTTCAGCGTGAAGCCCGGCCTGATCGGGTACTCGCAGCTCTTCACCCCGTACAGCTCCCCGAAGCGCCTGCGGGCCATGATCGACAACACGCTGGTGAGGAAGAAGCAGGTGCTGATGTTTGACGCGGCCATCGTCGGCTTCACCATCCTGGTGGTGATCAGAACCACGCTGCGCCTTGCCGGGAACGCCATCTGGAAGGCCGTCCGGCTGACAGCGGCCCGCGGACCGCACAGCGAGCGGCGCGATCAGGAGCGCGTGCACCCGCGGCAGGGCCTCGTCTGGTACGGCGCGGGCGATCGGCGCGCCGGCGGGCTGGACCGGCTCGCGGAGCTCGTGGACATCAACGAAGAGGCGTTCCTCATGCGGTCCAACGCTACGATCGGGAACCCTTTTCCCATGCTGTTCAAGTTGCAGGTGCGCGCCGGGGACGGACGGCGGCGCGGACACCGCCACAGGGAAAAATCGGCGGTGTGCGAAGGCGTCCTGTACCGCGAGACCGCGCGGGAGGGGGGCGCACACATGTACGTTGTCAAGTACACGCCGGTATCCCCCCTGAACTACTACAAGGTGCACCAGTATTTCCTCTGCCGGAGTGCGGCATGAAGGCGGCCGGAAGCGCGCCATGAACGGGCACATCAAGAGAATCTTGGCCGTCAGGACCGAAAATCCGTTCTTCGCGGTGCTGGCCTTTGTGCTGGTCGGCCTCGCCGTCGCGCTGCTGGTCAGCCCGATCTGCCCGCTGGCGCTGGCTCCCGGCCTGGTGCTGCTGGTGGCGCTCGTGCTCGGGCGCTGGCCGGAGATCGGCATCTATGTGATTGCCGCCGTCATTCCGTTCGGCACGCTGCGCGGGTTCACCGGCGACTTCAGCTTTATCAGGATCCACTGGCTCGTCGGGGCGTTCCTGGCATTCCTGCTCGTCTTTCACGTCCTGCCCAGCAAGCAGCCCATGCGCAATCTGCGCTCGGGGATCTGGCTCCGCCTGCTGGTCTTCTTCGTGCTTGCCGTGCTGGCCATGCTCTTCTCGCCATACCGCATGATGACGCTCCAGGCGCTGCCGCTCTACGTCGCGGGCTACCTTTTCGTTGCGGTCACAATGGCTTTCCTTCCGCGGCGCGGGCTGACGCATCGTCTGCCGGCCGTGATTCTCATCAGCATAGCCGCGGGGATCGTGATGGGCCTCTGGCTGTATGCCTCCGGCCGGCAGGAGCGCGTCAGCGGCGGCGCCATCAGCCCCAACAACATGGCGCTGATGATCATCTTTTCCATCCCGCTGCTCGTCTACTGGGCGTTCCATGCCCGCCGGCGCCTGGCGCGCCTCATAATCGTGCCGCTGGTGGCGCTGAGCATGGCGGGGCTTGTGACCACGTATTCGCGGAGCGGCGCGATCGTTTTTGTCGCCACGGCCGTCGGGATCTTTCTGGCGCACAAACGCCGGCTCACGCCGCGCAAGTTCGGCCTGGTGCTGAGCGCCGGCGCCCTGGCGCTGGCGCTGGTCGTGGCGCTGGTGCCGTCCGCCTACTGGAAGCGTCAGGCCGCGATCGGCGACGAGTCGGATCCGGCCATGTCAAGGCGCAAAGCCTATGTCGCCTGCGCGACGGACGCTTTCAGGCAGCGGCCGCTGCTGGGGTGGGGGCCGTCCGCTTTCCAGTACTACTGGGCGGACTCGTACTACGGGCGCCAGTATCGTACCCGCGGGAAACGCGAGGCCACCGTAAGTCCGGAGGAACAGTATCGGAGAACGGCGCACAACACGTACCTGGAGGTCCTGGTGGGGAACGGACTGCTCGGGCTGGCTGCTTTCCTGGCGGTGCTCGGATTCGCGTATCGCGATTTCCTGCGGGCCGAAAAAACGTTCCGGCAAAGGGGCGCGGAGGCGATGGCCCAGCTTGTGGCCAGCTACCGCGTGGCCTATCTCTCGGTTCTGCTCTACCTGCTGTTTTTCAGCGACGTGAACCACAAGTACCTGCTGCTGTCCCTCGCCCTCTCCCAGGTGTGCCGCAGGGAGTCCGGGCAACCTTCGCCGGAAGATGCGGCCGGGCCGGACGCGGCGCCGGATGCCGCCGGCCGGCGCACCCTCACATGAGTCCGCCGCCCCGGGAACCGGACGGCGGCCGGAAGCCCGCCTTTCTTCCCGGTTTTCCGCGCGCGAAGCGGCTGCGGCGGGAGAGCAGGGGGCCATGAAACGCCGGGCGACGCTCTGGAGCGCTGCGATCTTCGCGTGCGTGCTCGGCCTTCTGCTCGCCGCGCACAGCGCCGACCCCTGGCAGTACCACCACGACGACAACGGCGCATGGTTCTCCGCCGTGGCCAGGGCGCACCTCATGCGCGGGCCGGCCGCGACCAGGGGACAGGACTTCCGCGTGGCCAGGGCCGACAACGAGCTGAAGCCCTATCTGCATCACCCGCCCTTCATCGGCCTGTACCTGGCCGCCGTCTTCGCGGCGGCCGGATCGAGCGCGCCCCTGTGCGCCCGGCTGGCGGTGGCCGCGCTCCACGTGGCGTCGTTCCTGGTTTTCGTTCCGCTGGCGCGAAGGGTTCTCGGCCGCGCGGGCCGGGCGCTGCAGTGGGCCATGCTCGCGTTCGCCTGCGCGCCCATGAGCGCCTTCTACGGAAAGATGCCGGACCACGAAGTGCCGGGCCTGCTGTTCCTGCAAATGGGAATGTACGCCTCGCTCCGCGCGACGGATGGACCGGCGCTGGACCGGCGCTGGCTGGCGGCGGCCGCCTTTGCCTGGCTTCTGGTCTGCAGCGCATCGTGGCACGCGGCGCTGTGCGCCCTCGCCTTCGTGCTGTTCATGCCCGCGCCCGCGGCGGCGCCCGTGACCCGGAAGCGGATGCTTCTGCTGGTGAGCTGCCTTGCGCTGCTCGGCGGCGTGCTGCTGGTGGTTCCGCAGCTCCTGTGGGCCGGCCACTGGAAGCTGCAGGGCAGCCAGGGCGCATCCCTGTCGTACTACCTCGCCGCGCCCCCGGGGACGGGCCGCCTCCCGTTCTATGCGCGGTGCGTGGCCAAGACGTTGTGGCACGGACAGGTGTGCTACGCCACCGTGCCCTGGCTGCTGTCCGGAGCCTGGCTGGGGTGGATCGGGATCAAGGTCATCCGGCGGCGCCCCGTGTCCGACCGGGAGACGCTCATCCTGTGCCTGGGCCTGGGCACTTTTCTGTACTGCCTGTGGCTGGCGCGCGCGTCGGCCATGCACGACTATCAGCTTTTCTACCTGCTGCCCTTCGTGGCCGTGTCCTCGGCCCTGGCCGCGTCCGCGGCCTGCGGGCGGCTGGCGCGCCGCCGGCCGGCCGCGGCGGCGCTGCTGGCCGCCGCGCTGGTCGTACTCACCGCCGCGTCTTCTCTCTACACGCTGCGCGGGATCTACGCCACGCGGCTGCCGTTCACACTGGAGACCGTGCGGGATATCGAAGAGACGTTTTACTGAGCGCCCGCTCTGTGCTTGACGGCCCCGAACCGTGCGCCTAGCCTGACGGCGCAAACTGGGGCCGCCGCGTGGCCCTTCGACAGCTCGGCCGGAACAGGAACGGGAGGTCGCGATTGCCGCAAGCGAGTCGGGACGGTCTGCCCTGGGAGGGTGACAACGCCACCGTCGTGGTGGCGCATCCGGACGACGAGGCCCTGTGGTTCAGCGGAATCATGGGGAAGGTCGGCCGGCTGATTGTCTGTTTCCGGGCCGGATCGCCGCGCAACCGGCAGGCGCATGAAGCGGTGGTGCGCGAGTTTCCGATTGCCGGAACGGTGTTCCTTTCGCTGGCCGGATTCGGGGCCTACAATCCCAGGCACAGCCTGCGCCCGCGGCGGACGCGGCACGGCCTGCGCATCTGGACGTCGCTGCGCGGGGAAATCGCCTATCGTCGCAACGGCCGCATCCTGGAAGAGCGCCTCCGGGAGCTCATTCCGCGGGGCGCCAGGGTGATCACCCACAACCCGTGGGGCGAATACGGACACGAGGAGCATGTCCAGGTGGCGGCAATCCTCGAGCGGCGGCGCGCGCGGGGCGAGATTGACCTGTGGCATTCGAACTACGGCTGCCCGCGCAGCTTCGCCCTGATGCGGCGGGAGCTGCGCGCATGCCGCCCGGGCGCCGTCGTGACTCTGCCGACGGACCCCGCGTTCGGGCGCCGGATGCGCGACTTCTACAGGCGGCACGGGGTCTGGACGTGGGCGCCCGACTGGGACTGGTTCGGCGAGGAAACCTATTTCAGCCGCGCGACGAACGGCGGCATGCGGGCGTATGCGCACGCACCGCCGCTCAATATCTTCCAACTGGTCGACTGAGGTCCGAAAGTGAGTGTGTTCCGCTCATCCGCAATGCCGGCGGCGTTTGCCGCGGCCCTGACTCTCTTCGCAACGTCATGCGGTCCCGACCCCGCGTCGGCGCCCCCGCCCGGAGGCGGACCCGGAAACCATGATTTCTACCCGGGGGACTACTCGAACAGGGGCCTGATCGGCAACAGCCTGCCCGGAAGCTGGCGGCCCTTCGCGGACGACTCGCCGTGGAATACGCCGATTCCCGCCGGCGCGCGGGAGCATCCCGACTCGGCGCTGATCATGGCGACGCTGCGGTCCGGGTCCGATCGTCTGCGTCTCATATCCACGTATGCCTGCCCGATCTGGGTCGTCAACGCCGCGAACGTGGCGGGCGCCCGCGTTCGCAGCGACCGCATATTCAACACCTGGGACCAGGACCGCGACGGCTGGTCGGACGCGCCGGTCCCGGTCACGCGCGCGATGTACGCGGAGCCCACGGAGGACGGCCAGATCTGCATCGTGGATCCCTTCACGCACACGCTCTGGGACATATCCACGTACCGCTGGAATCTGTGGTCGGAAAACCCGACCGCCACGACGCTGGACGTGTGGGACCTTCTCGACAGCGGCGTCGCGGATCCCCCGGAAGGCACGGACTGGATTCTGCGGGGCGGCCGCGGCTCAGGCTTTCCCGGCATCGCCGGCATGATACGGCCGGAGGAACTCGAAGCGGGGCGCATCCGCCACGCGCTGTGCTTCAGCTTCAACAAGAACCGGCAGGGCCCCGGCGGCGCGAAGATCTTCCTGCCCCCGGCCTGCCGGAGCGACGGCCGGTGGGTCGGCCCGGAGTATCCCATCGAGGGCATGCGTTTCCAACTCGATCCCGCCCTGACGGAAAGCGATTTCGACCGCTGGGGCCTGAACCGCGAAGGGAAGATCGTGGCGCGCGCCCTCCAGGAGTACGGGATGTTCCTCGGCCTCACCGGAGGAGCCATGAAGCTGGAAGTCCAGCTGCTCGGCAGGAACGAAGTCCTCAACCGGCTCGAGTGGGAACGCCGCTTTCCCGGGTTCTACAGCAATGTCGATCGCATCCCGACGAGCGCGCTGCGCGCCGTCTACACGGGCGAACCGAAAATGCGGACCTGGGAGGGCGGCCTGCGCGCCGACAATGTTTCCCGCTTCTGAAGGGCTGTGGTGATGAGGCTGTTTTCAGGCCTGCCGGGCGTTCTCCGCACGCGGAGGGCCGCGGAATGCTACTTCCGGACGGACGGCTCCACCGCCGGCCTCGGCAAGGGCAGCGCCATGGGCGGCATGGTCTCCGTGGCCACGCAGGGCCTGAAGCTCTGCGCGCAGATCGCCTCGCTGGCGATCCTGGCGCGGCTCCTCGCCCCGCGCGACTTCGGATACATCGCCATGGGCGGGGTGGTGGTGCGGATGCTGCAGATGTTCTCCGGCCAGGCCCTCGCCTACGGGGTCATCCAGCGCCGCGACCTGGCCAGCGACCAGCTGAGCGGCTTTTTCTGGGTCAGCGTGGGCCTGTGCCTGCTCCTCGCCGCCGCGGCGGCGGCGACGGGCCCTCTCCTCTCCCGGTTCTTCGGCGTTCCGCCGCTGACGGCCATTGTGCCGGTCCTGGCGCTTGAAATCGTGTTGGCGGGCGTCGCGGCCACGCACCTTGCCCTGCTGGCGCGCGCCATGCAGTTCGTGGCGATTTCCGGAATCGACCTCGTGGCCTCGTTCGTTTCCAAGCTCGCCGGCGTGCTGGCGGCGCTGTGCGGCGCGGGCTACTGGTCCCTGGCCGTGGTCCTGCTCTCCTACGAGGCGCTGCGCGGAATCATGGCGTGGCACTTGTGCCGCTGGCGTCCCCGCCCGGCGCAGTTCCCGCGCAGCACCCTGTCGCTGCTTCGCTTCGGGGCCTCGCTTTCGGTGCGCTCCGTCATCCAGGCCGTGGCGCAGGAGGCGGACCGCATCCTGATCGGCCGGGCTTGGTCGAGCAACTCGCTGGGCCTGTACGCGAAATCGCAGGATGTCGCCGGCTTGCCGGACCGGCTCATCAACTGGCCGCTGGAGAGGGTGGCGGTCTCGGCGCTCTCCAAGCTCCAGGACGACGCCCAAAGGTCCGGCCGCTTCTTCTGCGCGATCACGGAGTACTATCTGTGCCTGGTCACGCCGCTGTTTCTGTTCCTCAGCCTCGCCGCGCCGCACCTTGTGGCGCTTTTGCTCGGCGGGCAGTGGACCGACGCCGCGCCGATCCTGCGCTTCGTGTCGCTGGCCTTTCTGCTGCGGGGGCTGGGCCTGCCCCTGGAGTGGTTCCTGGTCGCGAACAACCGGCTGCGGCTGTTCATGCTGCTCACCGTCGCCGAGAATCTCGCGCGCATCGCGGCCATCGTCTGCGGTCTGCGCTGGGGGCCCGTGGGCGTGGCGATCGCCCTCGCCGCGGCGCACGGGGCCTTCCTGCCCGTCACGATCGGTCTTGGCCTGCGGGGCAGCCTGTCGTCCGTCGCGCGGTACCTCGGCGCGCTGTGGCGGCCCGCGGTCGCCACGGCGGCGGCGGCGGCGTTTTTCGGGGCGCTGGAACCGCGCCTCGGGCTGGCGGCCCTTCCGGCGTGGGCCGCCGCGGCGGCGGGCGCCGGCATGGTGGGCGGGGCGTATGCGCTGGCGCTTCTGGCGCTGCCCGGCGGCAGGCGGCTGGTGACGCGGGCCGCGGCGACCGCCGGGAGCCTGCTGGCGGACGCAAGGGCGCGCGTCTAGGGAGCGTTTCCGTGTTTCGTGTCTTCAAGCCCGATCGCGTGCTCTACGTGGCCAACTCCCTGGTCGCCAACGGCGGCGTCGAGCGGCGCAACCTCGAACAGGTCTGCTACCTGCGCGCACGGGGGCTGGAGGTCGACGTGGCGATCCTGCGGGAGATCGGCCCGACGCTGGAAGTCTACCGCGCGGCCGGAGTGCCGGTGCACTACTTCCACGCCTACGACGCGGGTGACGCGCAGGCGCTGAAGCTGCGCTGGGGCGGGCTGCTGAACCTGTGGCGGCACATCCTGCGGCGGCGCTACGGGGTCGTCGTCGGTTCGCAGTTCCCGTCGCAGTACGTGGCGCGGCTGGCCTGCTTTCCGCCGCTGGGCCGCCGCGTCTTCGCCATGCAACGCACCGCCGTGGACAACCTGAAGCCCGGGTACCGCCGGCTGGAGCGGATCTGCGCCCCGTGGACGCGACGCGTCATCTGCATCAGCGGCGCGGTCGCGGACGCGCTGCACGAACTGTGCGGCGTGCCGCGGCGCAAGCTGGTCGTGATCGAGGAAGGCTACCGGGTCGCGGCGGACGGCGCGCCGCCGCCCGGCCTGCGGGCGGGGCTCGAAGGCAAGTTCGTGTACGGCTGCGTGGCGAATTTCACGCCCGGGAAGCGGCACGGCGTGCTGATCGAGGCCTTCCGCCAGGTCCGGGCGGCCGACCGCGACGCGCGGCTCGTGCTGGTCGGCGACGGCGAAACCAGGCCCGCGGCCGTTCAACAGGCGCTGGCGGCCGGCGTCGCCGACGCGGTGCTGTTCGCGGGCAACGTGCCGGATCCCCACGCCTGCTATCCGCTCTTCGACGCGTTCGTCTATCCCTCGGTGAGGGAAGGCATGGGAGGCGCTCCGGTCGAGGCCCGGCTGCATCGACGGCCGGTGATCTGCGCGGACCTCCGCCCGATGAAGGACTACGTCCGGCACGGCGAGGACGGCCTGCTGTTCGCGCCGGACGATGCGGCCGACCTCGCCCGGTGCATGAACGCGCTGCGGGAACAGCCCGCGCTGCGCCGCCGGATCGCGGAGGCCGGCTATGAACGCGCGCGGACGACTTTCGACTGGGCGCGACAGATGGCCCGGCTGAAGGCGGAGCTGGTCGGAGACTGCGTGCCGTAGCCGCCGGGCGGGACGCCGCGGAAAAAAAGCGGGCTTCTCAGGCCGGGCCCCGCAAGGTAGATTGAGCCCGCTGCCGGCCGGCGCGCCGGCGCGCGAAAGAAGCTGCTCATGGGCGTAGGCGTTTCCATTGCCTTTCTTGCCGCCGCGCTGGCATTCCTGGCGCTTGTCTTTCTGAATCCGGCGCTGTTCTG
>VGWJ01000006.1 GCA_016873635.1 Lentisphaerota bacterium
TCGCGCTCGTGGGCGAAAGCGGTTGCGGGAAAAGCGTGGCGTCGCTCTCGCTGGCGCGGCTCGTGCCTGAGCCGCCGGGTTTCTACGCGGGCGGCAGCATTCTTTTCAGGGGACGCGACGTTCTGCGCATGACCGAACGCGAGCTGGCCGACATGCGCGGCCGGGAGATTTCCTATGTTTTTCAGGAGCCCGGCTCCTCCCTGAACCCGGTATTCAGGATCGGCTACCAGATCGGCGAGGCGGTCCGTCTTCACCGCCGCGGCGTGAATGTGAAGGATGAGGTCCTGCGCCTGATGAACATGGTGGGGCTGCCGGAGCCCGAGCGCCGCATGCGCGCCTATCCGCACGAGCTCAGCGGCGGCATGCAGCAACGCGCCATGATCGCCATGGCCCTGGCCTGCCGGCCGCGCCTGCTCGTGGCCGACGAGCCCACGACCGCGCTTGACGTGACCATCCAGGCGCAGATCCTCGAACTGCTGGCCGCGCTGCAGGCGGAACTGGGCATGGCCGTGCTCCTGATCACACACAACCTGGGGCTGGTGGCGGACCGCGCCCACTTCGTCAACGTCATGTACGCGGGCCGTATCGTGGAGCGCGGCCCCACGGCGGACGTGCTGGGCCGCCCGGCGCACCCGTATGCCCAGGGGCTGCTGGCGGCCGTGCCGCGTCTGGCAGGCGCGGCGGAGCGGATGACGGGTATTCCCGGGGGCGTGCCGCACCCCGCGCGCCTGCCCGAGGGGTGCAAGTTCGCCCCCCGCTGCCCCCGGGCGCAGGACCGCTGCCGGGCCGTCGAGCCCGAGCTGGCCGAGGCGGGCAGGGGCCGGATGGCGCGCTGCTGGTTCCCGTGGTAGCTTCGCGTTTTTTCTTGAGAGCGCGGCGCTTCTGCGCCCAGAATGCTCACGGAATCTCAGACGGAGACAGGCAGATACGCGTTGGAGCAACGACATGCAAGGAACAGGGACGGTTTGGCGGCGGGCGGCGATGGCAGGCGTTCTGGCGCTTTGCGCCGGAGGATGCGTGACGACCGACGACAGCTCGAAGCAGCGCATGCGCGAGCAGAGCGACGTGGAACGTCTGCAGAGCGAAGTGGTCCGCCTGCGCGAACGGGTCGACGCCGCCGGCGCGGGACAGCAGGACGTGTACCGCCGGATGGAGGATCTCCAGGGCGGGCGTGACGACCGCCTCAGGGATATCGAAAGCCGGCTGGCGGCCCTGGAGAAAGCGCTTTCGGCCGCGGAAGCGGCCCGCGCCGCGGACCGGCAGCAGACCATTGATGAGCTGAGCCGCAGGATGGCCGGTATCATGCGCGCCCAGCCCGCCGGCGGCGGATCGCGCGGCGTCAGCGGCGTGGAGCACGTGGTCCAGCCCGGCCAGACGCTTTCGGCGATCGCCGCGGCCTACGACGTACGGATAGACGCGATCATGAAGGCCAACAACCTGCAGAATCCGAATGCCATCCGGGCCGGGCAGAAGCTCATAATCCCGGACTGAGCCCGGATTCCACGCGTGTTGCGGCAGGCGGTCCGGCCGTGCGCCCCGCAAGGTCGGGGGCCGGCGCGCCGCCGCCGCCCGTCCCCGGCGCGGCCTATTCCGCCGCCGGTAGCGGCAGGCGCCACGTATATGACTTCCCGCTGTCGCGCGGCGCAATCGTCATCGTGAGAACCGATGCCGGCTCCGGGAGTCCGGCGTCGGCTTCGGCGACGGCATCGGCGATGGCGGGAGCGGGCGCCGCGGGGCCCGCGGTGCGCAGTTCCGCCACGTCGTCGCGCAACGTGGCGTTCTCCAGGCGCAGCATCGCGACCACGTCCGAAAGCCGGGACAGGTTCTGCGTGTAGCTCGCGAGCCGCGAGGCGAGCCCCGCGGTTTCGGCGGAGAGCCCCTCGCGGTCAAGCCGGATCTGCTCCCGGAGGCGCGCGGCCTGGGTTTCGACCGTGTCCAGGGCCGCGTCGGCGTTCCGCCGCAAGCGGGACGACTCCGCCCGCACGGTTTCCAGACGCGTCCGCAGCTCGCCCACGTCGCCGCGCGTCTGGTCGAGGAACAGCGTCGCCGTCAGGAAGGCCGCGCCGACCACGGCAATCAACACGGCCGCGAAGAAGAGCGTCATGAACAGCATGCGGTTGCGCGCCTTGCGCCGCTCATGCGCCAGGAAGTCCTGGAAGGCCCGCAGGACCGGCAGGGACCGCGGAGGCACGTCAAGCTCGCCGGGCCTGCGCAGGCGCGTGAGCCGGCCTTCGCTTTCCGTGAGCAGCAGCGCCTCGCTGGGAAGCAGCTCTTCCTCGTCGGGGTGCTGCAGCAGGCGCACCTGACGGCGCAGGTACTTGGGCGGGGCGCCCGGCATGACGCCCGCCGGATCAGCCGGCACGTTTTCCATATGATTCACCGCGGCCAGCCGGCCGCCCTACTTCAGTTTCATCCACGGCCGGGGGCGGAAGATGGTGCGCGGCGCGCTGCCCTTGCGGTCGCCCGCTCCGGGCGCGGCGCGGTCCTCTCCGGGCTCGCCGGCCGACTCCTCGGGCGGCGGACCGGCGGTCTCCTCCGTTTCCTCCGCGCTGGTCTCAAACGCATCGGGCGCCGTTTCCCTCGCCCGCGACCACTCCTGCAACTCGCGCTGGGCCTGGGCTTCAATGCTCTCGGCCAGGCCGGCGGCGGGCGATTCGCCGGGCGCCGCGCGCTCGGGAATGACGACGCGCCGCGCGGTCTCTTCGCGCCCGCGGTAGGCGCGCGTCTGGTCAACCTGGAAGAGCTTCTTCTGCTGGAGCATCTCGCGCTGGGTCTGCTCCAGGCGGCTGGCGGCCTGCCTGTACTCGCGCTGGAGCTGGTCGACGCGGCGCGTGAGGACCTGTTCCTTCTGCTTCGCGCGCGCCGCCTCGTCCTCGTACACCTTCTTCTGCTGGCCGAAGAGCAGCTCCCGCTGGCGGGCGGCGCCCTGCGCCTCCTGCAGCAGCCGCTTCTGCTGCAGAAGCTCCAGCTCCTTCTGCCGGCGCAGCTCGCGCTCCTCGTCGTAGAACTTCTTCTGCTGCTCCAGGCGCACGTTGGCGGCCTGGCGCTCCTGCTGGATCTGCTCGAGCTGTTGCTGAAGGTCCTCGATCTTCAGGCGGTGCCGCTCCTGCTCGTCCTCGTGCAGGATGCGCCGCTGATCGAGCTCCTGCGTGGCGCGCTCCTGCTCTTCGCTCAGGGACAGCTGTTCCTGGCGGAGTTGCTCGACCTGCAGGGCGAGCTCGTCCTCGCGCTGGCGGTTGCGGGCGCGCTCCTCTTCGGCCATGGATCTCTGCTGCTCGAGCTCCTGGGTGGCTTCCTCCAGGCTCAGGGCGACGCCGCGGTGCTCGTCCTGCAGCTGGCTGAGGCGCGCGGCGAAGTCGGCCCGCTCCTGTTCGCCGCGCTGGCGCGTTTCGGAGGCCATGGCCCGCTCCTGATCGAATTCGCGCCTGAGTTGATCGTAGCGGTCCTGCGCGTCCCGCAGGGCCTTCTCGTACGCGGCGAGCTTTTCCTCCGCGGTCTGTCGCCGCTGCGCTTCGTCCTCGACCTGCGTGCGCGCGGAGGTGACCGCGTCTTCCCGCTGGGCGATGCGCTCGCGCTCCTCTTCGATCTGGCGGCGGGCCTGCGCCAGCTCCTGCTCGCGCTTCCGGCGCAGCTTCTGCTCTTCGTCGAACAGCTTTCTCTGCCGGCCCAGTTCGTCGGCCTGCTGCTGCGCGCGCGTGCGTTCGGTCTGGAAAATCCTGCGGTCTTCGTCGACCTTGACGTTGAGCGCGCGGTACCGCTCCTGGGTCTGTTCCATGGCCTTCTGGAAATCATCCTCGCGCCGGGTGAGCTCCTGCTGCGCCGTTTCGTAGAGCTTCCGCAGCTCGGCCAGCTCCTGGTCCTTCTGCCGGAGGAGGGCCTCGGACGCCTCGACGCGCTCGGCGCGCTGCGCCAGGTTCTCCTGCAGCGCCCGGTAGTCGGCTTGCGCCTGCGCGATGCGGTTCTCGGCTTCCGCCTGGCGCTCGGCCAGTTGCGCGCGCAGCGCCTCGGCGGCCTCGGTCTGGCGGGCGGCCTGCTGCCGTGCGCCGTCGATCTCGGCCTGCAGCGACTGGAGCTTCTGCTCCGCCTGCTCGAGCCGATGCCGCGCCAGTCGCTCCTGCTCCGTCGACGTCTTGTCGAGTTCGGCGCTGAGCGTCTTCTGCTCGTCCAGCTCCGCGCGCGCCCTCCCGAGCTGCGCCTGCATGTCCTCGCGCTCGCGCTGCAGGCGCGCGACGTGTTCGTTGAGCGCCTTTTCCCTGGTCTGGACGTTTTCCTCGGCCGAGGCATACAGCTCGGTCAGACGGGTCAGCTCGCGGCGTTCCTGGTCGAGGGCGAGGTGCAGTTCCTGCACCGTCTTGCGGCCCTCTTCAAGCTGCTCTTCGAGATAGGTCTTCTCGTTGCGCAGGCCCTCGATCTCGTCGCTCAGCGAGCTTTCGCGCTGGCGGCTGTCCCACTCGATCTGGTCCAGCCTGGCCGTGGTCTCGGCGCAGCGGCGCTGCAGCTCGTCGATGCGCGACTCGGCGGCGGCGTCGCGCGCGCGTCCTTCCTGGGCGGCCTGTTCGGCGGCGGCGCGCTGCTCGGCGAGATCCTCCTCGCGGCGCCGCAGCTCTTCGCGCGCGTCGTCCCGCAGCTTGGTCATTTCCTCGAGCTCGAGCTCCCTGTCGCCCAGGCGGCGCGTAAGCTCGCGGCACTCGTCCTGGACCTGGTCGAGGCGCTGCGCCAGCTCGTTGTCGGTCTTCTGCGCCCGCTCCTTCAGTTCGGCGACCACCGCGCGCTCCTGCCCCAGCTCCCTTTCCAGGGCGGCGGCGCGCGCGGCGCGCTGGTCGCGATCGGCGGCGAGCGCGCGCAGGCGCGCGCCGAGCTCGCCCTCCTTCTCGCTGCCGATGGCCATGGCGTCGTCGCGTTCGCGGCGCGCCAGATCCAGCTCGGCCTCCAGTTCGCCGATCTTCTCCAGCGCGGCCTTGCGGCGCTCGTAGAGCTTGCGGTGTTCCTCGAAATCGGTGCCGACAAGGCCTTGCAGGTCGAGTATGCGGTCCTGGAACGCCTTTTCGCGTTCGGCGAACGTCCGGCGCAGGCCCTCGAAAGCCTCGCGCTCGCGATCGAGATCGGCGCCCAGGCGTTCGACCTCCTCGGCAAGCACGTGCTTGATGTGCTCGGTATGCGTCAGGCGCTCGGCTTCCAGCTCGCTGCTGCGCTGGAGGATGACGTCGTAGCGGGCGCGCTCATCGCGGAGGTCGGCGCGCAAACCGTCCAGGGCCTTTGCCGCGCGCTGGCCCTGCGCCTGCAGGCCGTCAAGACGTCCGGCCAGGTCGCCCCGGCGCTCCTCGTCGCGTTTCGCGTCTGCGTCGGAAGCGGCGCGCAGGGCGGCCGCATGCGCCCTCGCCCCCGCGACTTCCTCAAGGGCCCGGCCGGCCGCCTGGCGCATGTCGCGGATGACCTCGCGCAGTCCCTGCTCCCGGGCGTGGCTTTCGTTGCGTATGCGCGCGAACTCGGTGATGCGCCGCTGGAGATCCTCTTCGGCGGCGCGCAGGCGCGCCGCGGCTTCGGTGGCCTTGCGCTCAAGCTCGGACGCCTGCCGCTTCATGTCGCCGACGCGAGTCTCGGTCTCCCGCGCCTGCGACTCCGTCCGGGCTCTCTCGGCTTCAAGCTCCGCGCGCGCGCGGTTGAGCTCTTCGGTGGCGCCGGCCAGCGCGGCCTTGAGCTGTTCGATGCGGGCGCTGAGGTCGCGGGCCTGCGCTTCGGCGTCGGCTCTCTCGGCCTCGAGCCGGCCGCGCGTCGCGCTCAGGTCTTCTACCGTCCCGGCCAGCGCGCGGTCCAGCTCCTCGATTCGCGCGTTGAGGTCGCGGGCCTGCGCTTCGGCGCGGTTCTTTTCGGTTTCGAGCTGCGCGCGGGCGTCCTCGCGTTCCTTTGTGGCGTCGGCGAGCGCGGCGTTGAGCTGTTCGATGCGGGCGTTGAGGTCGCGGGCCTGCGCTTCGGCGCGGTTCTTTTCGTCCTCGATCTGCTTCCTGATGCCGCTCAGATCGTCCTTGCTGCCGGCGAGCGCGCGGTTGAGCTGTTCGATCTGCGCGGCCCGGGCCGTGCTCTGGCGCTCGGCTTCGGTCAGCTTGGACGCCGTTTCCTGCGCCGAGCGTTCGAGTTCCGCGATCCGGTCGCGCATGGAGGTGAAGCGCGACTCCGTCTCCACCGCCATTCGCTCGCGGCCGGAGCCCATCGTCTCGATCTCGCGGCGCGCGGCAAGGAGGGCCTGCGTGGCCTGGTCGGCGTTCCGCCGGAGGGTATCGATTTCGCGGCGCAGCTCGTTCTCGCGTGTCCGGCTGCGTTCCTGCGCCTGCAAGCCGCTGGCCCGCTCGTCGCGCAGGGCTTTGCGGGCGCGGTCCAGGCGCGCGGCCGCGTCGGCCGCGCGGGACGCGAGGTCGTCGGCGGCGCGGCTCAGTCCGGCGAGTCGCTCGCCGTCGCCGCGTTTCGCGGCCGCCTGCTGCGCGCGTTCGGCCGCCAGGCGCTCGCGCGTCTGATCCAGCTCCTTCTCCATGGCGGCGGCGCCGGAGGAGATATCCTGGATGCGGCGCTGCAGGTCATGCTCGCGCGTGCGGCTCTCGGTCTGCAGCGCGTCAAGCCGTCGCGCGCGTTCCTGGAGGTCCTTCTCCGTCTCGCGCAGGCGGCCGGCCGCCTCGGCGGCCTGTCTTTCCAGCTCCGTCATCCTTTCGAGATTCTTCTTCAGCGCGGCCATGTCCTCGCCGGCGGGCGCCACGCCGAGAATGACCGCCTTCCGGGCGCCGACGGTGGTTTGCTCGCCGGTTTCCGCGTTGCGCAGGGGCGCGTCTTCGGTGATGGTCCCTTCCACCACGAGGTCGGCCAGGGCGCGGATGTTAAGCGGGCCGTACGGGGTTCCGTCGGCCAGGGTGACCGTCCAGACCATGCGGAGTTCCCTGAGGTTTTCGACGGGAACCCACTTGCGATTGTCGGCGGAAACCTCGTTTCCGGGCGCAATGCGGCCCTGCTCGGCCCAGGCGATGAGGTCTTTGAGAGGGGCGGGTCCGAACACGGAACCGTCGTCGATCTTGAGGTACCACTGGTCGGCCGGGCCGGCCTTGTCTGTCGGTTTCACTGGTTCGGGCATGCCACACCTCGTTGTTGCGAGCGTCTGCGCCACGGCGCCGGGGGCGGAGGGCCGTCATGATTCCGCGCCACTCAAGTACACGGTTCAAGGAGTGTCAAGCTGTTTTGCCATGCGGAAGTCATCCATCACGAATCCCTTCCCGATGTCCCGGACCGGTTCGCCGGTCACGGCGAACCCCAGGCGGCGGTAGAAAGCGATGGAGCCGGCGTCATGGCGGTTGACTGTCAGCCACAATTCCCGGATGCCCAGGCCGGTGCGGAGCTCTTCAACGAAGGCGCTCACGGCCGCGGCGAGCCGTTGCCGTTGCGCCGTTCCCAGGACCGCCGCTCGCGCGGCGGGTTGCGGCAGGGCTGGCGGTTCGCGGCGACGTACACGCTTTCCTCGCCCAGCGCGTGCTGCAGGCGCGCGATCAGCTCTTCCGACGGCGTGACCCGCATGCTCTCGTCGGC
Source organism: Lentisphaerota bacterium (assembly GCA_016873635.1). Lineage (GTDB taxonomy): Bacteria > Verrucomicrobiota > Kiritimatiellia > UBA8416 > VGWJ01 > VGWJ01. The sequence continues at coordinate 7,564 of VGWJ01000006.1, forward strand.
ATCGAGAAAAACCTTCTCCCCCGACGGAAACAGCAGGCAGATGCCCACCGGGACGTTGCCCGGGTGCACGCGGAGCATTTCCCGCACGGTTGCGAGCCTCTGCTCGTCGAGGCCGGCCGCGGGGATGTGCAGGCTGATGCGTTTGGCGAACAGCCGCGGCGCTTCGGACAGGGGGTAGATCTCGGCCGCGACGAGGCGCGGGGTATCCTCGCGCCTGGAGATTTCGCCGCACACCATCACGGCGCTCTCGGGGACCAGCGCGGCGCCGTACTGGCGGTAGCATTCGGGGAAGACCAGGACTTCCATCGAGCCCTCCATGTCCTCCAGCGTGACCACGGCCATGGGCTCCTTCTTCTTGGTCATGCGCCTGGCGAGCTGGGCGACGATGCCGCCCACGCGCGTGGAGGCGCGGTCGTCCAGGGCGGCCGCGCCGGGGATGTCGGCCAGGCGGTAGCGCATGAGAAGCGGCGCGTGCTCGGCGAGGGGGTGGCCGCTGAGATACATGCCCAGGAGCTCTTTCTCCCCCGCGAGGAGCTGGCTCTGCGGCCAGGGCGGGCGGTCGGGCAGGCCGGCGTCGACGCCGCGGTCCGGGCTGTCGGCGGCGAGCAGGTCGAAAAGCCGGCCCTGGCCCGTTTCCCGGTCGCGGACCGTCGCGCTCGCCCGCGCCATCGCGAATTCGATGCCGTTGAAGACCTTGGCCCGGTGCGCATCCAGCGAATCCATGGCCCCGCAGCGGGCGAGGCTTTCGATGGCCTTGCGGTTGACGAGCTGGCTGTCCAGGCGCGTGCAGAAATCCACGAGGCCGGCGTAGGGGCCGCCGCGCTGCCGCTCGCGCGCGACCGCCTCGGCGGCGCCCGCCCCCACGTTCTTGACGCCGGCCAGCCCGAAGCGCACGGCGCTTTCCGACGGCGTGAAGCGCACGCCGCTGGCGTTCACGTCCGGGGGCAGCACGGCCAGGCCCATGGCCTGGGCTTCGGCAATGAATACGGGGATCTTGTCGGAATTGCCGATTTCGCTGGAAAGCAGCGCGGCCATGAACTCGGACGGGAAATTCGCCTTCAGGTAGGCCGTCTGATAGGCGATCACGGCGTAGCCGGTGCTGTGGGCCTTGTTGAAGCCGTAGCCGGCGAACGATTCCATGTTGTCGAAGATGCGGCCCGCCAGGGCCTTGGGAATCCGGTTGGCCTTCTCGCAGCCGGCCACGAACTTGGCGCGCTGCTGCCGCATGACTTCCGCCTTCTTCTTGCCCATGGCGCGGCGCAGGATGTCGGCCTCGCCCAGGGAATAGCCGGCCAGGACGTTGGCGGCCCGCTGCACCTGCTCCTGGTAGACCATCACGCCGTACGTTTCCTTGAGGATCGGCTCGAGCAGGGGGTGGTCGTAGGCGATCGCGGCTTTCCCGCTCTTGCGCTCGATGTAGGCGGGAAGCATCTCCATGGGCCCCGGCCGGTAGAGGGCGATCATGGCGATGAGGTCCTCGACGCAGTTGATCCCGATGCGCCGGATCAGGTCGCGCATGCCCGTGCTTTCAAGCTGGAACACGCCGACGGTGTCGCCGCGGTTCAGCAGGTCGTAGGTGGGCCGGTCGTCGAGCGGCAGGTTGTCGATGTCGACGGTCAGGCCCCTGGTCTCGCGCGCCAGCGCCACGGATTCCTGGATGACGTCGAGCGTCTTGAGCCCGAGGAAGTCCATCTTGAGCAGCCCGATCTCGCCCAGCGGCTCCATGGAAAACTGCGTAACCGGCTCGCCGTCCTTGTCGCGGGCCAGCGGGATGATCTCCACGAGGGGTTTCTCGCCGATGACCACGCCCGCGGCGTGCGTGCCCGCGTTGCGGTAGAGCCCCTCCAGGGAGAGGCCCAGGTCCAGGATGCGGCGGCAATCGTCATCCGTCTCGTAGGCCTTGCGCAGCTCGGGGTTCAGGTCCAGGGCGCGCGGCAGAGTCATCTTGGGGTCTTCGGGCACCATCTTGGAGAGCTGGTCGCACTTGCCGTAGGGGATCTCGAGCACACGGCCGACGTCGCGGATGACCATCTTGGCGCCGAGCGAGCCGAAGGTGATGATCTGGGCCACGTTCTCGCGGCCGTACTTGCCCTTGACGTAGTCGATGACTTCCCCGCGGCGGGCCTGGCAGAAGTCGATATCGAAGTCCGGCGGTGAGACGCGTTCGGGGTTGAGGAAGCGCTCGAAGATGAGCCCGTAGCGCAGGGGGTCGATGGCCACGATGCCCAGCGCGTAGGCCAGCAGGCTGCCGGCGCCGGAGCCGCGGCCGGGCCCCACGGGGATGCCGGCGTTGCGCGCCCAGTGCACGAAGTCCCAGACCACCAGGTAGTAGTTGATGTAGCCGGTCTTCTCGATCACGGCCAGCTCGTGCCGGAAGCGCTCGACGATCTCGCGCTCGCGCGCGTCGCGCGGCCGGTCGCAGTTCTCCACGCCGTACCTGGCGCGGATGCCTTCGCGGCACAGCCGCGTGAGATATTCCTTCTGGGTGAGGCCGTCCGGAGCGTGGTAGGCCGGGAAGTGCGGCCGGCCGAATTCAAGCTCGACATTGCAGCGCTCGGCGATGTCCGCCGTGCGGTCCAGGGCCTCGGGAACGTCGCCGAAGAGCCGCTCCATCTCGGCGCGGCTCTTCATGTAGAACTGGTCGGTCTGGTAGCGCATGCGCTTGGGATCGCTCATCACGGTCTGGGTCTGCAGGCAGAGCAGCACCTCGTGGGCGGCGGCGTGTTCCTTTTCGAGGTAGTGCACGTCGTTGGTGGCCACCAGCGGCAGCCCGGTCCGGCGCGACAGCTCCACGGACAGCTTGTTCACCTGCCGCTGCTCGCGGATGCCGTGATCCTGGATCTCGAGGTAGAAGTTGTCCTTGCCCAGGATGTCCGCGTATGCGCCGGCGGCCTGCGCGGCGCGGGGCATGTCGCTGTCGAGCAGCCGCGACGCGACTTCGCCGTGCAGGCAGGACGACAGCCCGATCAGGCCCCCGGCGTGATCGGCGAGGATCTGTTTGTCGATGCGCGGCTTGTAGTAGAAGCCTTCGAGGTGCGCGGCGCTGACGAGTTTGATCAGATTATGGTAGCCGCGGTCGTCGGCGGCCAGGAGCACAAGGTGATAGTTGGAAGGCTTGCGGTCCTCGGCCCGGCGTTCGTGGCGGCTGCCCTCGGCCACGTAGACCTCGCAGCCGATTATGGGGCGCAGGCCGTGGGCGCGGGCCTCGCCGTAGAAGTCCACCACGCCGTACATGACCCCGTGATCGGTGATCGCCACGGCGGACATGTCGCTGGCCCGCGCCTTTTCCATTACCTGGGCCGGACGGCACGCGCCGTCAAGAAGGCTGTAGCACGTGTGGAGATGCAGATGGACGAACGGCTTGCTCACGGTGGGGCAGTGTAGCCGAACGCCCGGCATCGAACAAGAAATCGATCCGCGCCCCTCGCGAGGAACGAAGGCCGGAATGAGAATTGCCGTCTCTGTGCTTGGCAGAAGCGCGCGCCGCGGCCTATATTCGCTGAAACGCCCGCGACGGGCAGAGGTGCGTTTGAGAACGGCACATACGCTGCGCAGACGGCCGCGACGGATGGTCATCGTCCCGTTCGCGCTGGCCGCGTGCCTTTCGGCGGCCGCGGGGGAGGTGGACGTCGGGCTCGAGCTGGAATACGACGGCTATCTGCAGTGCGAGCCGGTGATGGTCTTCCTCAAGCTGCACAACGACACGGCCGCTCCGCTGGTGATCGCCCCTGACCCCGGCGCCGGCGCCGACACCGCCGCGGTCACCTTCGAGGTCAAACGCTACACGCGCAACAGGACCGTGGATATCAAGCCGTCCGGCGCGGCGCCGGTGGTGAAACGCGTCACGGTGCATCCCAACGGCGACCAGGAAATCCTGGCGGACATTTCCATGTTTTACGGGCTGGCAACGCTCGGGCGCTACAGCGTAACGGCCCGCGTGGAGTGGTTCGGCCGCCGCTACCAGTCGCCGGTGCGGAGCTTCGAGGTGGTGCGCGGGATCGACGTCGCGCACGCCGCGCGCACGGTGCCGGAATACCCGGATCGCCTGCGCGAATATGACCTGCGCTACTGGACGCGCCGCGGCGCGGAATATCTGTTTCTGACGGTTTCCGAAGAAGACGGGAAGATCAACTGCGGCGTGTTCCCGCTGGGCCGCATCGTGCGCATGGGCAAGCCCGTTTTGCGCGTCGACCGCGACGGCAACGTGGTCGTCGTGCACCAGTCCGGCCGGAACTGCCTGACGCGCTCGGCGTTCACCTCCACGCGGGAGGGGGTGCGGTTCGTGGACCAGACTTATCACCTGCCGGACGGCGGGCCCTATCCGTTCGTGCGCGGCGCGGAAGGCGTTCCCGCCGGCGGCACCAACGGGGCGTCCGCCAAGCCCCCGGCCGGCGGGTGAGAGGCGGCGCCTTCGGCCCGGTCAGGTTTTGCCTGCCGATTCTCAGGCGCGTCCGCCCGCGCCCGGCTGCCGTCGCGCCGAAGCGGCGCCATGGCGCGGCGCGAAGGCGGAAGGTCGCGGGCCACCTCGCTTCTTCCCCTGCGAAACCGGCGGGCCGCCGGGTTCCGTAGTGGGTCAGTTACGCGGTGGAAACACGCCGGCAGGGCGCGGCGTGCCGCCTTCGCCCGGAGGCTCCGGCGCGCCAAGCCGGCCGCGCCGCGGCGGACCGGGCTTGCCCGCCATAGCCCGCAGGGCGACGGCGGGACGGTCCGCCCTACCTCGCCTCCCTGCATGACTGACCGGTTGCCGGGTTCCTTTCATTCCCGTTGACCGTCTGCCGGGCATGCACTATGCTTTCTTCGGATGGTGTAACCGTGCACCCGTGGTGAAACTGGTATACACGCAAGGTTCAGGTCCTTGTGGCCGCTAAGGCCGTGGGGGTTCGAATCCCTCCGGGTGCACCCGCCTCCGCCCCGGCGGCGGCTGTGGCGGACGGATCCGGCGCGTTGCCCGAAGCGGACGAGGTGTCTGATGGCTTTCGGCGAAGGCAAGATCTGGTATGACGGCCGTTTCGTGGACTGGGCTGACGCCACGTGCCACGTGATGAGCCACGCCCTGCATTACGGCTCGTCGGTCTTCGAGGGCATCCGCTGCTACGCCCGGCCGGCGGGGCCGGCCGTATTCCGGCTGGACGACCATCTCCGGCGCCTGTACGACTCGGCCAAGATCTACCGCATGGAAATCCCGTTCGGCCTGGCGCAGCTGCGCCAGGCCGTCCTGGACACCGTGCGCGTCAACGGCCTGTCTTCCTGCTACATCCGGCCGCTGGCGTTCCGCGGCATGAAGGCCATGGGGGTCAACCCCCTGACCTGTCCGGTGAAGTGCGTCATCGCGGCCTGGGACTGGGGGAAGTACCTGGGCGAGGATTCCATGGTCGACGGCGTGTCGGTGCGCGTTTCGTCCTGGCGGCGCGCGGCGCCCGACACGTTCCCGGCGCTGGCCAAGGCCGGCGGGAACTACCTCAATTCGCAGCTGATCAAGATCGAGGCCACTCAGGACGGGTTCGACGAGGGCATCGCCCTGGACCACTACGGCTTTGTCTCGGAGGGCTCGGGCGAAAACATCTTCATGGTCCGCAACGGCGTGATATACACCCCGCCGTCCAGTTCCTCGATCCTGCCGGGCGTGACGCGGCACTGCGTGTTCACGCTGGCCCGCGAGATGGGCGTGCGCATCCACCAGCAGGTGATCCCGCGCGAGGCGCTGTATATCGCCGATGAGGTTTTCTTCTCGGGCACGGCCGCGGAGATCACGCCGGTGACGCGCATCGACAACATCGCCATCGGCGACGGCAGGCGCGGCCCGGTCACGGAGCGGATCCAGGGCGCGTTCTTCGAGATCGTCGAGGGCGGCGCGGAAGACCGCCACAACTGGTTTACGCCCGTGGGCGCCGCCGCCCCGGGCGGCAAGGACTGACGGCCATGCTGTGCGACGTGTGCAAGAAAAAGCCGGCCACGGTGCATTTCAAGGAGGCCTGCAACGGCCAGATCCGCGAGATGCACGTGTGCGAGGAGTGCGCCGTGCAGAGCGGGCTGGACGCGGGCGCGCCCGTTTCGCTGGCCGACCTGCTGTTCGGCGCGGCCGCCAAGCCGCCGCCGGAAAGCCTGCCGGACAAGTCGTGCCCCAACTGCCACATGCGGCAGCGCGACTTCTCCAAGACGTCGCGCCTGGGCTGCGCGCGGTGCTACGACGCGTTCCGCGAGGAAATGCGGCCGATGCTGGACGGCATGCAGAAAGGCCGGCAGCACGTCGGCAAGGTGCCGGCGCGGGTGCGCTGTGCGCAAAGCGCCGCGGTGCTGCGCCGGCGCCTGGACACGGCGGTGGCGGCGGAGAAATTCGAGGAGGCCGCGCACCTGCGCGACCGGATTGCGGAAAGCGAAGCGCGCGCGCGGCCGGCGCGCGGGCGAAACACGGCAGGCGTGGACTGAGATGCTGGTTGACGATCTGGTGCGAAACCCCGGCTCCTGGCTGTCGCACGGCCGGGATACCGGCGTTGTGGTCAGCAGCCGCGCGCGGCTGGCGCGGAACATCCGGGACGTCGCGTTTCCCGACTGGGCCGGCGAGGAGGAGCGGCTGCGGGTCTGGAGCGAAATGCGCGGGGTGCTGGCCGGGATGCCCGGCCTGGCCGACGCGCTGATCCTGGACATGGGCGAACTGGCTCCCGTGGACCGGGCCGTGCTGCGCGAGCGGCACCTGGCCAGCCTGGACCTCACGGAAAAGGGCGCCGGCAGCGGACTCGTGGTCAGCCAGAGCGAGCGCATCGCCGTGATGGTCAACGAGGAGGACCACCTCCGGCTGCAGGCCATCACGCCGGGCATGGAGCTGCTGGAGATGTGGCGCGAGCTGGACGCCCTGGACACGGCGCTGGAGGAGCGCGTGGAATACGCCTACCATCCGGAGCTGGGCTACCTGACGGCCTGCCCCACGAACGTGGGCACGGGCCTGCGGGGCAGCGTCATGCTGCACCTGGCGGGGCTGGCCCTGATGAACGAAGTCGAAGCCGTGATCAAGGGCCTCAACCGCATGGGCTACGAGGTCCGCGGGCTGTTGGGCGAAGGCTCCGAAGCTTCGGGCAACATGTACCAGATATCCAACCGCGTCACGCTGGGACAGAACGAAGAGGACACCGTGCGCGGCATCATCGCCATGGCGGAAGAAGTCGTGCGGCACGAGACCAACGCGCGCCTGCGCCTGATGGAGGGCCGGCGCGTGAACGTGCTGGATCACGTCGGGCGGGCCTACGGCATTCTCTCGCACGCGCGCGTGCTGTCGTCGGGCGAGGCCGTGCACCTGCTCTCCGCCCTGCGCCTGGGCGTGGATTTCGGCCTCGTGGAGAACCTGACTCCCGCGTCGATCAACGACGCCATGCTGCTGACCCAGCCGGGCCACCTGCAGAAAACCAGCAAGCGCAACCTGAGCCCGGGCGAAAGGGACGAACTCCGGGCCGGCATGATCAAGAAACACCTGAAGGGCGTGTGCATCGCGCGCTGAGGAAAACATGGACGGCTTCTCCAATTTCACTCCCCGCGCGCAGCGCGTGATCGAACTGGCCCGCAAGGAGGCGGACAACTTCAACCATCCCTACGTGGGCACCGAGCACCTGCTGCTCGGCCTGGTTGCGCTGGGCGAAGGCGTGGCGGTCAGCGTCCTGGAGCGCATGGGCGTGTCGCTGGATGCCGTGCGCCTGGAGGTGGAGCAGGCCGTGGGGCAGGGGCCCGAGACGAAGACCGTCGGCAACGTGCCGTTCACGCCGCGCTCCAAGAAGGTGCTGCAGCTGGCCATGGCCGAGGCGCAGGCCCTGAACCACAGCTACGTGGGCACCGAGCACCTTCTGCTGGGCCTGCTGCGCGAGGGGGAAGGCGTGGCGGCCCAGGTGCTGCGCAACATGGATATCGACCTCGATCGCGTGCGCGAAGAAGTGCTCAAGGAACTCAATCCGAATTTCGAGGGCGAGCCCGAGGAGCCCGGTGAGGAGCAGCCGGCCGCCGCCGCCGCCGCCGCCGCCGGCGCCGCCGGCGCGGCAAAGAAGGCGCCGGCCAAAACGCCGGCGCTGAACACCTTCGGCCGCGACCTCACGGAGATGGCGCGCAAGGGCGAGCTCGATCCGTGCATCGGCCGCGACGAGGAACTGGAGCGCGTGGTCCAGATCCTCTGCCGCCGCAACAAGAACAACCCGGTGCTGCTCGGCGAAGCCGGGGTGGGCAAGACCGCTATCGTGGAGGGCCTGGCCCAGATCATCGCCACCGGCGACGTGCCCGAGATCATGCGCGGGAAGAAGGTCATCACCCTCGACATGGCCCTCATGATAGCCGGCACCAAGTACCGCGGCCAGTTCGAGGAGCGCATCAAGGCGGTCATGGACGAGATCCGCCGCGCGAAGAACGTGGTGCTCTTCATCGACGAGCTGCACACCATCGTGGGCGCCGGCTCGGCCGAGGGCGCGATGGACGCCTCGAACATCATCAAGCCGGCCCTGGCGCGCGGCGAGCTGCAGTGCGTCGGCGCCACGACGATGAACGAGTACCGCAAGTACATCGAGAAGGATTCCGCGCTGGAACGGCGCTTCCAGGCCGTGCGCGTGGACGAGCCCTCGGTGGACGCGACCATCCGGATCCTGAAGGGCATCCGCGAACGCTACGAAAAGCACCACAACGTGTCCTACAGCGACGAAGCGCTGGAGGCGGCGGCCAAGCTCACGGACCGCTATCTCTCGGGGCGCTTCCTGCCGGACAAGGCCATCGACACCATCGACGAAGCCGGCGCGCGGGTGCGCATCAAGGCGACGACGCGTTCGCCGGAGCTCAGGCAGCGCGAGGCCGAGGTGGAGGAGATCCGCGCCCGGAAGGACGCGGCCATCCGCGAGCAGCGCTTCGAGGAGGCCGCGGAGCTGCGCGACCGCGAGCGCAAGGAGCGGGAACAGCTCGAGGCCCAGGTGCGCCAGTGGCGCGGGGAGCGCGGCGAAGAAACGCTCGTCGTCGGGGCCGAGGAGATCATGCACGTCGTTTCCAAGTGGACCGGCGTTCCGCTCAAGAAGATGGAAGGGGCGGAGCTGGCCCGCCTGCTCGAGATGGAGCAGGAGCTGCAGAAGGTGGTCATCGGCCAGGAGGAGGCCGTTTCCTCCATCTCGCGCGCGCTGCGCCGGTCGCGGGCCGACCTGAAGGACCCGCGGCGCCCGATCGGTTCGTTCATCTTTCTGGGGCCCACGGGCGTGGGCAAGACCCTTCTGGCCAAGGCGCTGGCCGAGTTCATGTTCGGGGACGCCGACGCGCTGATCCAGATCGACATGTCCGAGTACATGGAACGCTTCACCGTTTCGCGCCTGGTGGGATCGCCCCCCGGCTACGTGGGGCACGACGAAGGCGGACAGCTCACCGAGAAAGTGCGCCGCCGGCCGTACTCCGTGGTGCTCTTCGACGAAGTGGAAAAGGCGCACCCCGACGTGATGCACACGCTGCTGCAGATCCTCGAGGAGGGCCGGCTCACGGACAGCCTGGGCAGGCACGTCGATTTCCGCAACACGGTCGTGATCCTCACGTCCAACCTGGGACTGGACCTGGCCAAGAAGGGCGGCGGCCTGGGATTCGGCGAGACGACTTCGCAGGCGGACCAGGCGCGGCTGAAGGAGCGGATGATGGAAGAAGCGCGGCGCGTGTTCAAGCCCGAGCTGCTGAACCGGTTCGACGACATCATCGTTTTCCGGGCGCTTGTGCGCGGCGACGTGGAGAAGATCCTGGACCTGGAGATATCCAAGGTGGCCAAGCGCCTGGCGGAGAAGGGGCGGCGCCTGCGGCTGACCAAGGCCGCCCGCGATTTCCTGATCGCCAAGGGATTCAGCGAAGCGCTCGGCGCCCGGCCGCTGCGGCGCGCCATCGAGAAGCACGTCGAGGACCCCCTGGCCGAGAGCCTTCTGCGCGGAAGCCTGCATGAGGGCGAGGTCATCGAAGCGACCGTGGCGGGCGACGCGATCAAGTTCCGTCAGCCGTCGCGCCCGCGAAAAGAGCCGGCCGGCAAGACCTAGCCTGTGGGTGTATGAGCGCCATCGACGCCGTCTTCGTCCACTGCGCGGACCTGGACCGGCTTCACTACCCGGCGGATTGCCCGTTCAAGACCTCGCGCGCCGGACGCACCCGCGACGCGGTTGCCGCCATGGGGCTGCTGAACGGCCCGCGCCGCAAGGTCGTCGAGCCGCGGCCGCTGACCCGGGCGGAACTCGAGGCCTTTCACGAACCGCGCTATCTCGACGCCCTCCGGGCCGCGGCCGGCGGAGAACTGGGGCCGGAGGGCTTCGCGATGGGCCTCGGCACTCCGGACTGCCCCGTCTTTCCCGACATGTACGACTACCCGGCCCTGGCCTGCGGCGCCACGGTCGAGGGCGCGCGCCTGCTCCTGGAAGGGGCGGCGCGCGTCGCGTTCAACCCTTCGGGCGGGTATCACCACGCCATGCCCGACCGCGCGGGCGGCTTCTGCTACCTGAACGATATCGTGTTCGGGTGCCGCGCGCTGGCCGCGGCGGGGCGGCGGGTAGCGTTCCTGGACATCGACGTGCACCATTGCGACGGCGTGCAGGCGGCCTTCTACGACCGGGCCGACGTCATGACCATTTCCCTGCACGAGACCGGGCACAGCCTCTTTCCGGGCACGGGCTTCGAGGACCACATCGGCGAAGGCGCCGGGCGCGGCTACAGCGTGAACGTGCCGCTGCCGCCGGGCACGGACGACAGGGCCTACCTGGCCGCTTTCCACGCCGTGGCCTCGCCGCTCATGGAGGCTTTCGCGCCGGACGCGGTTGTCGTGGAGGCGGGCATGGACGCCTTGAGCGGCGATCCGCTGGCGCACCTGCGCCTTACCAACAACGCCTACGCCGAGATTGCGGAATGGGCCGTGGCCTTCGGGCGGCCGCTGCTGGTCACGGGCGGCGGCGGCTACAACGCCGACAACACCGTGCGCGGCTGGTCGCTGCTGTGGAGCATCCTCTGCGGGGCGGGCGCCGACAACGAGATGAGCCTCGGGCTGGGCGGCGTCATGCTGGAAGGCACGGAATGGCACGGCGGCCTGCGGGACCGGCCCATGCTCTCGCGCCCGGGAAGGATTCCGGGAATTGACGACGCGATCGCGCGGACCGTGGAGCGCGTGAAACGCCTGGTGTTTCCGTTGCACGGGATTTGACGCATCGGCCTTGGCGTGGCCGGGGCCGCGTGGTAGTCTGGCGCGCATATGGCCTCTCTGCTGATAGTGGACGACGACCAGTCGATCCAGACGCAGATGAAATGGTCGCTGGGCGGCGACTATTCCGTCGAACTGGCCGGAGACCGCCCCGGCGCGGTCGCGGCCGCCGCGGGCAGCGGGGCCGCGGTGATCCTGCTTGACCTGGGCCTGCCGCCGCGTCCCGATGAGCCCGAAGAAGGCATCGCCGCGATGCGCGAACTGCTGGAGGCCAACCCCCACCGCAAGATCATCGTCATCACCGGCCAGGGGGAAAAGGGCAACGCGCTGCGGGCCGTGGCCGAAGGCGCCTACGATTTCCTCAACAAGCCCATCGACATGGATGAGTTGAAAATCATTCTCAAGCGGGCCTTCCACCTGGTGCGGCTGGAAGCGGAATACCGCGAGCTGCAGGGCAAGCTTGCGGCCGACGGCTTTGAGGGCATGCTGGGCACGAGCCCGCAGATGCAGGCCGTTTTCACGGCCGTTCGCAAGGTTGCGCTGGCCGATGCCCCGGTATTGATCCTGGGCGAGAGCGGCACGGGCAAGGAGATGGTGGCGCAAGCCATTCACCGCCGCAGCCGGCGGCAGGCGGGCCCTTTCGCGGCCATCAACTGCAGCGCAATTCCCGAAAACCTCCTGGAGAGCGAGCTCTTCGGGCACGAAAAGGGGGCCTTCACCGGCGCCCACGCCCAGCGGCCGGGCCGCATGGAGGCCGCCGCGGGAGGGACCCTGTTTCTGGATGAGATCGGGGAAGTCCCGCTCGCCCTGCAGGTCAAGCTGCTGCGCTTCCTGCAGGAGAAGAGCATCCAGCGCGTCGGCGGCCGCCGCCCGATCGAGATCGACGCGCGCGTGCTCGCGGCCACCAACGTCGACCTGAAACAGGCCATGGCCGCGGAGCGTTTCAGGGAAGACCTCTACTACCGGCTGGCGGTCGTGACCGTCAGCCTGCCGCCCCTGCGCGAGCGAACGGGGGACATCCCCGTCCTGGCCAAGGTCATCCTGCGCCGCTTTGCGCTGGAGAACAACCGCAAGCTGTCCGGCTTCAACGCGGAAGCGCTGCGCGTGATGTCGGCCTACGCCTGGCCCGGCAACGTGCGCGAAATGGAGAACCGCATACGCCGGGCGGCCATCATGGCGGAAGGCCGGCACGTCACGCCCGAGGACCTGGAACTCGATCCGGCCGCGGTGGGCCTCAAGATTACCACCTTGAAAGAAGCCCGCGAAAAGGTCGAGCGCGAGGCGATCAGGAGAGCCATGGCCCGCCACCGCAACAACCTCAGCCGCGCCGCCGAGGAGCTCGACGTCAGCCGGCCCACCCTGTACGAGCTGATGGACAAGCTCGGCATCAGGCGGGAGTGAGCGCCGGCGCCCGGCTTCCGGCGCCAGGCACTTGATCTGACGCAACCCGCGCGCTCTCGCGACGAAGATTCATGGACACTAGCCGGCGGCGCCGGAAAAATGCGTCACGAGGTAGGCGCAGGCGTCCTCCAGCGTGGGCAGGATCTTGGTGCAGTACCGCACCATCCACGGGCTGCAGTCCTTGAACTCGAACGGCGCGAAGGCGACCACGAACTTGCCCAGGTCGTGCGCGGCGTAGAACACCTCCATGCTCGTGCCGATGCTGGGCTTGCAGTAGTTCACCAGCGCGATGTCGCAGTCGCGCACGTCCTGCAGGTCGAACTCGACGATTTCGTTGGCCGAGTCCACCTCGCGATCCTTGAAATTCCTGCGCATCGGGTCGAGGATCTCGAACGCGGACGCAAGCAGCGCCCGCGCCGCGGCGCGCCACTGCCGGGCATCTCCGTCGCGCGCATCCATGATCGGCCCGCTCAAGTACACGGTCTTTCTCGCGTGTTTCCGCATGTGCTCTGCCTCCGCCCGGGGCGCGTGCCGCCGCCCCCCGGTATACGCGCCGGCGTGCGGCCGGCGCGGCCGCACACCGGGATGGATGTAAGGGGTCAGTTACGCGGTGGAGACACGCCGGTAGGGCGCGGCGTGCCGCCTTCGCCCGGAGGCTCCGGCGCGCCAAGCCCGCCGCGCCGCGGCGGACCGGGACGGCCCGCCCTACCTCGCCTCACCGCGTGACTGACGGGTTTCGTATGGATGCATTCTAGTATGGACGCCGCCCGTCTCAAGTGCAGAATGGCGTCCAAGGCAAGGTGCCGTCCGAAAAGGAGCTGCGCGGTGACGGAAGGCGTGCGCGTATACGTTGACCTGGACGACGTGATCTGCGAAACGGCGCTCCGCCTGGCGGAGCTGGCGGAAACGCAATTCGGGCGGCGCATACCGTTCGAGGAAATCAGGGAGTTCGATCTCGCCTCATCCTTCGGGCTTAGCGCGCGGGAACACGCGGCGCTCATGGAAGCGGCGCACGCGCCCGAAGTGCTGCTTTCGTTCCGGGAGGTCCCGGGCGCCGTGGAGACAATCCGCCGCTGGGCGGCAAAGGGACGCCGCATCTGCGTCGTGACGGGACGGCCACCGGACACCGCCGACATATCGCGCGCGTGGCTGGAGCGGCACGGCGTGCCGGTCGCGGAGCTGATCTTCGTGGACAAGTACGGCCGGCACGACGGCGCGGCGGCCGGCTGCCGGAGCCTGACGCTCGAGCAGCTCGCCGGCCAGCGGTTCGACGCGGCCGTCGAGGACGAGCCGCGCACGGCGGACTTCCTGGCGCGGCGCCTGGGAGCGCCCGTTGCGGTGCTGCGACGGCCATGGAACGCGTGCGCCCGTTTCTCCGCCGGCGCCCGGGAGGCCATCGTGCGCTGCCGCGACTGGGCCGATATTGCCGCCCGCTGGCCGTAAATCGCGGAGGGTCAACCCTGAAAATAGAAGTTACCTGGTTTTGGGCCATGCCATGAGGCTTGGCGTTCCCGCCTCTTGTCGGTAACCCTATAGAGAGCAGTTCAGCCGCTTCGCGGCCGAACTGTTCTTGTTTTGTGCCTTTTTTCGGGTTAGGCTTGCGATAGAGGATGGGGAGCGGAAAACGAAGGAGGCATAGCGTGTCTGGAGCAATCATGCGGGGAATGCGGCTCATGCTCATCGGGGCCCTGGTTGGCGCGGGGGTGCTGGCCGGAGGGTGCGGCAAGAAGGAGGCGGCGGCGACGGAAGTGCCTCCGGCGGCGACGGAGGCGGCGGCTGCCGCCGAGGCGTCGATGCTGGATCTGACGTCGGACATTGAAGCGCGCAAGCCGGCGGCGGGGGCTGTCACGGAAGAGACCAAAGAGAAGGCGGAAGGCGCGCCCCGTTCCGACGGCTGAACCGGCGCGTTGAGACGGCCGCCCAATGCGACTCACGGGCCCGGGGACTTGACGTAGATCAGCTTGTGGTCGCCGGGTTCGTAGAAATCCTCGACGACGCCGGCTTTGCGGAAGCCGTTGCGCTCGTAGAAACGGCGCGGCGGCTCGTAGTCGCTTCGCGATGACGTCTCGACCACGATCAGGCGTCCCTGGCGGGCGCGGATCGAGGATTCGGCGCGGGCCAGGAGGGCGCGCGCCACTCCGCGTCGGTGGCATGCCGGGCTGACGGCTATCCAGTACAGGTCGAAAGCGCCTGCCGTGCACGGCGTCGGGCCGTAGCAGGTCCACCCCACGACGGCGCCGTCGAGCGTGGCCGTGAATGACTGGTAATGCCCGCCCTCGCCCTTTGCGAGCGCGTCGTCGAGCACTTCCCTGGCCACGTCCAGTTCGGACGGCCGGAAGACGCCCGTTTCCTTGAGCAGGTTCAGAATGGGCTGCCGGTCGTGGGGCGCGGACCACGCAATCTGCAGATCCGCCGGGGGCGCGGACGTGCGCGACGGGGGCGGCTCCGGGGCCACGGGCTGGCCCGCGTTGGCAAGCAGCGCGGCCACGAACTGGGCAAAGCTGATTCCCGCGGCGTGCAGGGCGGAGGCGAAACCGGCGTCGGGCGCGATATCGGGGTTGGGATTCACTTCGATCACGAACGGCCGGCCTTCGGCGTCGAGGCGCATGTCCACGCGCGCGTAGTCGCGGCATCCCATGCGCTTCCAGGCGGCCAGGGCCGCGGCGCGGATTGCATCGGCCGCCAACTGATCGACGTCGGCCGGCACGCGGCGGATGGTGTGGGCGTATTCGAACGAATCCTCGATCCACTTTGCGCGGTAGTCCACGATGCGCGGCAGATGGCGCGGGAAGGCGCTGAAGTCGATTTCGGCCAGCGGCAGGACCGACACCTCGCCGCCTCGCTCCAGCAGCGCGACATTGAATTCGCGTCCCTCGATGTAGCGCTCGATCAATGCGGGCTGATGCAATTCCCTGTGGATACGGGCGGCGCGTTCGAGCACGGCGGCGCGGTCGGCCCCGGACAGGACGGAAGAGGCGTCAATGCCTTCGCCGGCGTCGGCGCGCAGGGGTTTGACGATGACGGTCGCGGAGGGAACAAAGGCCGGCAGGTCGGTGTCGCCGGCGTCCAGGACCGCGGCGACGGGCACGGGGATGCCGGCCGCGCGCATTGCGACTTTGCTTTGCCATTTGTCAAGCGCCAGCAACTGGCAGGCCGTGCCGCTGCCGGTCCAGGCCTTGCCGAGGGCCGCGCACACGGCGGGCACGAGGCAGGCATCGGTCGCGGACCCGTCCAGGCTCTCGACCAGGTTGATGACGCAAGGTTCGCGGCCGGAGGATATCTCCCGGCCGGCCTCGCGCAGCGTGCGCACGGCGGCCAGGCGGTGCGGCACGCCGAGCTCGGTCAGGCCCGCGGCGACGGCGGCGGCTTCGACGAGCACGCCGGCGTCGGATTCGGCGTCGCGGCGGCTGCCGTCGGCGGCCGGGCCGCGCGGCTGATTGTGGAGGACGAGGACGGGGGGGCGTTCCACGGTCAGGCTCCCGCGCGCGTCGCGGCGGCGGGCGTCAGGCGTTGCGCGGCGCTGTCGATGATTGCGCCGATGAGTTGCACGTAGGGCATGCCTTCCTGCGTGGCGATCATGGGCAGATCGGAGTGGGTGGGGTGCAGTCCGGGCAGGGCGTTCATTTCCATGAACGCCGGCTTGCCGCGGCGGTCCAGGCGAATGTCGACGCGGCCGGCGTCACGGCATTCCAGGGCCCGATAGGCCTTGAGCGCGAGGTCTTCGACGTCCGCCCGCAGCGCGCCGCGCTCCAGGGCCGCGTAGCGCACAACCGTCTCGCATTTCTCTTTGACGTCGAAGGAGTAGTCCGCGGAGGAGGCGTTGGGAAGCATGCTGATTTCCATGGTGCCGAGCACGCGCGCGTCCGGACCCGTGCCGAGCACGCCGGTGGTGAACTCCCGCCCGGGCAGGTACTCCTCCACCAGAACGGGCTGGCGCAGCCGCCGCAGCAGGGGCAGGGCCGTGCGCCGCAGATCCTGCGGGCCGGCCACGCGCGATTGATGGTCGATGCCCTTGCCGGTGCCCTCGGCGACGGGCTTGACGAAAAGGGGGTAGTCCAGGCTTACGGCGTCGAGGTCTGCGGGCCGGGATACAAGGCAGAAGCGCGGCGTGGGCAGGCCGCAGGCGAGCACGATGCGTTTGGCCACGGCCTTGTCCAGGGTGACGGCGCAGACCAGCGCGTCGGACATGGCGCAGGGCACGCCGTAGAGGTCGAGCAGGGCCGGGACCTGGGCTTCGCGGCTGCGTCCTTCCATGCCTTCGGCAATGCTGAACACGAGGTCCCAGCGGTCGCCCCCGACCAGGCGCGCCGCGAGGGCGCGTCCGCGTCCGACGGGATCGACTTCGTGGCCGCAGGCCCGGATGGCATCGGCCAGGGCGGCGATCGTGCTCTCGGAGTCGAACTCGGCCACGTCCTCCGCCGAGTAGCCCTCCGTGAGGTATTCGCTGCGCAAATCGTAGACCAGGCCGATTTTCATTGGTTGCGGCGGCTGATTCGCATCGCGGCGCCCGCAAGCCGCCTTCAGGCCGTGTGCGGCCACAGCAACTGCTGGCCGGACACGGAGTCGCAGGCGGCCCGTCGCTGGACGGAACGGCGCCGGTTGCGATTGCTCCGTTGCGACGACCGGCCGCAGGCCAGGGCCCAGACGCCGCTGTTGTCCGCCGGGCCGCCGCCCGCATAGAGCGGAAGATCGTTGCAGGGCTCCGGATAGCTGATCATGTCGCCGGCATAGTTGCGCAGCACGGTGTGGGTCGGGCTGGCGGAAATCACGTAGTTCGGCAGGACCGGGATCTTGCCGCCGCCGTGCGGGGCGTCCACGACGAACGTCGGTATGGCCAGCCCGCTCAGCCGGCCGCGCAGGTATTCCATGATTTCGATGCCTTTGGCCACCGGCGTGCGGAAGTGCTCCACGCCCCGCACCAGGTCGCACTGGAACAGGTAGTACGGCCGCACGCGCGCGCGTACCAGGCGCCGGAACAGGTCGGCGAGCAGCGGAGCGGAATCGTTGACCCCGCGCAGCAGCACGGTCTGGTTGCCCACGGGAACGCCGGCGTCGGCCAGGCGCGCGCAGGCGGCCTCGGAAGCGGGCGTGAGTTCCGCGGGGTGATTGAAGTGCGTGTTGACGTACAGCGGATGGTATTTGCGCAGCATCCGGACAAGCTCGTCGGTGATGCGCATGGGGAGGACGACGGGAGTGCGCGTTCCGATGCGGATGATGTCCACGGAGGGCGCCTCGCGCACGGCCCGGATGACGCGTTCCAGCGCGTCCGTCGACATGGTGAAGGGGTCGCCGCCGGATATGATCACGTCGCGGACTTCCGGATGGACCGAGAGGTATTCCGTGGTCTGCGTCAGGCGCACGCCGGTTATGCACTCTTCCGTGTGCCCGGCGACGCGCTTGCGCGTGCAGTGCCGGCAGTACGCGGCGCAGGCCGTGGTTGCGATCAGCAGCGCGCGATCGCGGTAGCGGTGCACCAGCCCCGGGACGGGCATGTCGCCGTCTTCGCCGAGCGGATCGTCCCTCAGGAAAGGCGGATCGACCAGTTCCTTGCCGTCCGGCACGCACATGGCGAACACGGGGTCGGTGGCGTCCAGGCGGCGGATAAGCGAGGCATAGTAGGGGGTGATGGCCAGGGGGAACCGGTTGGCCGCGGCCGCCGTGGCAGCCGTGGTCCTCAGCGAAGGAAAGCGGCGCTTGAGCGCGGCGACGGAACGCACGCGGTGGCGAAGCTGCCACTGCCAGTCGTCCCAAACCGTGACGTCTCCGTCGGCGCAAACCGCGGCGTCAGTCCCCGGCAGGGGGGATTGCGCGTTCCGCGGTGTGGCGTCTGACGGCGGAGGTTCCTCATCGGAGTCCCTCCTTTCATCCCGCGCGTTTGCCAGGGCAACTCCAGCGTCACGGCTGTCTTGCCTCGCACTCTCCTTCATTCTCGATTCTCCCATTGCGGTTTTCAGAATCAGCGGCTGCACTCTATGTCGCTTCCGTCACTGCCGCAACATATTTCGGCGCGGCAGGATAACGCCGCGACGCCTCGGCGCGGCAGGACTCCTGCGCGCTTCTGCTACTCGCGCGTCAGAGATCTGCAGGGGGCGTGCCAATCCGCGCGCGGCGGGGCCCATCCTCTGCAACAAACTTGCGCGTAAAAGCTTAGGCGAGAACGGCGCGCGGTCGCCGGAGGCAGCAGGTTTCTTCGCCGCCGGGAATCGGAAAGGAGATCCGCGCGCAACCGGAAAACGATTTCCTATTCCGGCGTGTCCGGCGGATCATCGCGGAGGGGCGCGGAAGTCCTCCTTGCGCAGCCCGTAGCGTCTCATCTTGTTGAAGAGCGAGCGCGGCTCCAGTCCCGCGCGCCGGGCGGTTTCGCCTACGCGTCCGCCGGTGGCGGCGAGCAGCCTGGCAAGGTATGCGCGCTCGAAGCGCTCGACGGCGGTCTCGCGGATCTCCTTCAGCGGCCGTTCGATCCAGTCGTCGGGGAAGTCCTCGCCGCCGGGCAAGCGCGGCGCGGGCGCGCCTTCACGGCCGCCGGCGATTTCCGCCGGCAGGTCCGCGAGGCCGATCTGGTCTTCCTCGCACAGGAGCACGGCGCGTTCCAGAACGTTGATCAATTCGCGCACGTTGCCCGGCCAGGCGTATTCGCAGAGGGCGTCCATGGCTTCGGGCGCGATGCGCCTGGCGCCGCGTCCGATCCGCGCGAAAAGCCCTTCCATGATGGACGACGCCAGCGCGGGAATATCCCCGCTGCGCTCGCGCAGGGGGGGGACCTCGATGGCGACGACTCCCAGGCGGTAGTAAAGGTCGCCGCGAAAACGCTTGTGCTCGACTTCTTCGCGGATATCCCGGTGCGTGGCGGCGATGACGCGCACGTCGACGGGTATCTTTTTTTCGCTGCCCACGGGCGCGACTTCGTAGTCCTGCAGCACGTGCAGCAGCTTGACCTGCAGGTGAAAGGGCATCTCGCCGATCTCGTCCAGGAAGAGCGTGCCGCCGTGGGCCAGCTCGAAGCATCCGCGCTGGGCGCGCGTGGCTCCGGTAAAAGCCCCTTTCTCGTGTCCGAAGAGCTGGCTTTCCAGGAGGTTCTCGGGAATGGCGCCGCAGTTCACGGAGATGAAAGGGCCGTCGGAGCGGCGGCCGTCGTTGTGAATGGCGCGCGCCAGCCGCTCCTTGCCCACGCCCGTCTCGCCGCTGATCAACAGCGGGGTGTCGCTGTCGGCCACGCGCGTCACGGTGCGCATGAAGCGCTGCATGGCGGGGCTGTCCGAAACGAAGTCGCCGAGGCCGGGGCGCGGCGTGGTGCGCCGTACGGCGACGGTCTTGCTCAGCAGTTCGCGGCGCTTCCTGGTGATCAGGCGGATGGCTTCCCAGATCACGTCGTCGGGCACGCCCGTGTAGATCGCCGCCTCGGCGCCCGCGGCGCGCAGGATGGCGAGGTCCTCGGCGTCGTCGTCGCCGGAAAGCACGATCAGGTCCGGGGCGTTGGCGGAGGACGTGAGGCGGCGGACGTTCTCCTCGACGGGTTCGGGAATCACGCGGTCGCAGACAATGAGGACGTCGGACAAAACCTGCCCGACGGTATCCCACGCGGCCTCCCTGGCGACCGGAGCGCGCACGAATGCGTCCACGTCGCGCAGCAGGGCCAGCACGCGGGAGCGGAGCTTGATCTGGTCAACCAGCAGCAGAATGCGAAGCTGCATCTGACGGTCCCGGCGTCCTGCGGACGATTCCCTTCGCGGCCGTGGCCGCGAAACGGACAATCACGCGGGTGAATCTATCGGAAGGCATGCGGGGGTCAATGGGAAAAGCGCGACTCGGAACGCCCTTTCCGAGGAAGTCGGAAACGGCGGCTGCGAGGCAAGGCGCGCGCGCGGCGGCGCGGATCATGTCGTGCGACATAACAGACGGACAGGCAATACGTTGCATCAAACAGGCGGACTTCGGGCGAAGCTTGGCACGGTGCCTGCACGGATTTCCGGCAGTTCGTATGTAAGGATGCCGGCATGCCGAGGAAGACGAGCAAGACCGATGAGCCGCTGAAGAAACCGAAGCGGAAGCGCAAGGCGCGCGCGGCGGCGGGAGCGGCGGACGCCGCCGGGAACCGCTTCAAAGCCGACCAGTTCGAGCAGATGGACGGCGCCGAGTGCACCTGGTTCAAGAAGGCTTGAGCCCGGTTCGAACGCCCGGGGTCGTTGCGGGAGGAAGCAGATGCCCAACGGAACAAAGCCGAAGAAGAGGGCCGCGGCGCGGCGGAATGCCGTGCGGAAGCTTGCGCCCGAAGAGCGCTATCGCAAGATCCAGGAAGAAGCGTACCTGCGCGCCGAACGGGACGGCTTTCAGAAGGATCCCGTCGAGTACTGGCTCGCGGCCGAGTCCGTGTTCAAAGCCTAGCGCGGCTCCAGCCGACGGTAGAGGCCTATCGGAAAGAGCAGGAAACGCATCGGCCACGTGCCCATCAGCAGGTTCATGAGCTGAAGGGAACGCGCGGCCTTGGGTTCCCTGATGCGGCGCACCAGGGCGATGCATGCGATGCGCATGGGGATATTCAGCAGGAACAGCAGGTGGTAGTTGACCCACCGGTGTCCCATCGCCTCCAGATCGAACCCCGCCGTAAGCTTCAGAAATCCGCCGCCCGCGACGGCCCCCAGGCCGCCGCAGATGCCGGCAAGGCCGGTGATGGACGCAATGAACATGGAACGGTTCCGCTGAGGCGCGATTTTGAGCATGTAGCCGTTGCCGGCGACCAGCAGCCCGGCCTCCCACATGCTGTCGAAGAAAAGCATCGCGGGGAGGAACCACAGGGCCGTTTCCCGGGTTGTCAATAGAAACGCCGCGATTACGAGCGATTTGAGGCCCATGCAGACGGACAGCACCGGCCGATGGCCGTGCCGGTCGGCGATCTTTCCCCAGAACGAAGAGACCAGCGCTATGCCCAGGCCGATGACCGACCACACCAGGGTGGCCTGCCACACGCTGAGACCGATGACCTTGAGCACGTAGACCTGCATGAAAGACGCCGCGAAGAGCGCCGTCGCCGCCCAGGCGCACGAATAGACGACGAAAGGCCGGTACTCGGCGTGGCGCAAAGGCGCCAGCATGGTTTCGATGATGGGCCTGCCACGCATGACGACGTTCGGCGGTTCGTCCACCCACACGAACAGGCAGATGTCAAGGATGCCCGCCGCGCTTGCCACCGTCGCCAGGATGGGAAAAGTGATCGTGATGGGCGCGCGCACGAAGGAAACGTAGGCGGCGACCGCGAGGTACGAAAGCGTCCAGGTCGCGAAAAGCCATTGCTGGCGGCGGCCCCAGTAGCGGTTGAGCACGCGCCGCGGAATCAGGTCCGCCATCCACGACAGGAACAGGGGCCCGGACATGTTGACAAGCGCGCCGGAAAGAGCGGCCAGGAGCAGCACGAAGGCCACGCCCCGACTGCCGCGCAGGGAGGCAAAGAGCGCCGGCACGACGGCCATCGGGATGTACAGGAAACGTCCCGCGATCACGAGCGCCATGAACAACGCCTTGCGGCGCGGGACCACGTTGGTGATCACCGCCCCGAGGAACTGCAGCGCGAGCATGATCATGGGAATCCCGCCCAGCAGCCCGAACTGCGCGTCGGTCGCGCCGAGCGCTCGCAGGAATGCCACGAACGCGGGGCTGCCCGTGCCGACGACGAAGACCATCGCCAGGCAGCCGGCCGCGGTGATCAGCCGCAACGAGCGCGCGAGCGGAGAGGTGTGGGGTTTATCTTTCACCGTTTCATGCGCATAATCCGCATTGCCGGCCTTGAGAAGGCCGGCGGGAAGCGTCACTGTTGCGCCAAGTGCCTCGCGAGGAAAGAATAAAGAGGGGGAACGTCAGAACCACGGAAACCGTTCTTTCCAGGCTGAATCGTTCGGGCTGAGAGCGCGGTCGCCCCGAATCCGCGCAGGCGGCATGGACGACCGGAAACGGCCCCCTTCATACCTTACGACGCGGGCAGCGTCACGATTCCGAACCAGAAGCTGTCGATGGCCTGCACCACCTTCTCGAACTGCTCGAAGTCCACGGGTTTGGTGACGTAGCAGTTGGCGTTGAGGTTGTAAGCCCGCAGGATGTCTTCGTCCTGCGTCGAAGTGGTCAGCACGACTACGGGAATACGCTTGAGGTCGGGGTCGGCCTTGATCTCGGCCAGGACCTCGCGTCCGTCCTTCCTGGGAAGGTTCAGGTCCAGAAGGACCATGTCCGGGCGCGGCGCCTTCGTATAGGGAGGCTCCTTCCGCAGAAAAGCCATGGCCGCGACGCCGTCCTCGACGACGTGCAGCGTGTTGCACAGCTTGTTCTCCTTGAGAGCGATCCGAACCAGGTCGGCGTCGCCGGCATTGTCCTCAACCAGAAGGATGTCCGCCACATGCGCGTTTTTCATGTCAGGCCTCCTCTTTCGCCCGGGGCAGGGTGAAGTGGAAGGTTGAACCCTTTCCCGGCTCCGATTCAAGCCATATCTTGCCGCCATGCCGCTGAGTTCCTCCACGGGCCGTGACAGGCCGGCGGCGACGAAGACGGCAAGCAAGACGCCCGCGGCCAGGACGGCCCCGGCGATCAGCAGGCTGTCGCGCAGATGCTGTCGCAGCAGTACGACGACGAAATCCACTCCCACGCTTGCGCCCAGGCAGTACTTCCGGCCCCGCGCGTCCGTGCGGGGCACGAGCACCATCCGTCCGTGGCCCCACTCGTTCCGGAAGGAGCTGTAGGAGATGCGATTCTGGCCGAAGACGGCGTCAAAAGCGGAGGGGTCGCGGTGCGTCTCCCAGAACCTGGCGTGGTCCTGCCTGGTCACGTCATGGCCGGGCGAGGTGGACGTGGTGAAAACGATCCTGTCGTCAACCCGCATGCAGCTCCACAGGTACTGCAGGCCCAACTCCCGGCACCGCCGGTTGTTCTCGGCGACGATCAGGCGGTCGTAATCCTCCGGCGAAATGGAATCCGGCCCGTCGAGCCCGTCGAAGAACTTCTCGTTCCCGGGCGGCACGTTGCCGGCCAGGACTGCCGCCATGAACAGCCGCCGGTCGATGCCTGCCAGCAGCTCGCGACGCATGGTCCGGCAGCTGACCGTGACCAGAATCGCCGAGACGACCGTGATCATGAGCGCGGCAGCCGCCGCGTACTGGCTGCGCAGGCTCAGGCGATCCATCAGCTTCCGCAACATGGCTTCCGCTCCATGCCCTTTCGCGCTGGGGCTCAGTTCATGGCCGGCTGCGCGGGTATCGTGAAATAGAAGCAGGCGCCGCGGCCCGGCTCGGACTCGACCCACAGGCGCCCGCCATGACGCTCCACAATCGCCCGGCACAGCGCGAGCCCTGCCCCCAAGCCCGGGTATTCGCGCGCGGTGTGCAGGCGCTGGAAAACGGCGAAGATGCGGTCGCGCCGCGCGGGATCAATGCCGATGCCGTTGTCGCTGACGGCGAAAAGGTATTCGCCGTTCCGCTCCGCGGCGCTGACGCGGATGCGCGGCGGCCGGTCTTTGGCCCTGAACTTGACGGCGTTGTCGAGCAGGCAGGCGAGGAGATCGCCAAGCTGCGCCGGGTCGCCGCTCAAGACCGGCAGGGGCGACTGCTCGATTTCGCCCCCGGCCGCCTCCAGGACCGGCGCCATGCGGCGCCGCACGGACTCGAGCAGAGCGTTGCAGTCCACGGGAGCCGGCGGCCGGTCGCAGGCCCACACGCGCGCGATCCGCAGGAGCCCGTCGAGCATAGCCTGGGCTTCGGCGGAGGCGCGCTCAACGTGACCGGCCAGGCGGGACAGTTCGGAGTCGGAGCCGTTCGCAAGGTGGCGGGCAATCAGTTCCGCGAAGGACCGCGCCTGACGGATGGGCCGCTGCAGATCGTGCGAGACGGCGTACACGAATTCCTTGAGCCTCGTTCCGGACGGCTCGCTGTCCCTGCCGGGCGGTGGACCTGCGCCGCGCGGCGCGGGCGAAGACGCGCCCGCGCAGGCCGACTTGTCGCTGGACGTCAACGTTCCTCCTTGGCTTGGCGCCTGCCGCGAGCCCCGGGGCGCACGGGGCCGGAAGTCCGCGTCATTTGTCCTCCAGGACTTCCGCCAGCACCCGCTCCAGCTCGGCCATCCGGTACGGCTTGGGCACAACGCCGCAGAACCCGTGCTCGCGCGGATTGCTCATGACGGGGTCGTCGCAGTAGCCGCTGGACACGATCGCCCGCGCCTGCGGGTCAATGGCCCGGAGACGCTGCATGAACTCGCGTCCGCCCATCCCGCCGGCGACGGTGAGGTCCGCGATCACGGCGCCGAAGGGCCGCCGCTCGGCCATGGCAACGCGGTAGGCCTCCAGCGCCGCGGCGCCATCGGCTGCGACAGTGACCTCGAAATGCAGGCGCTCGAGGTAGCGTTTGGCCAGGCGGCGCACGGCTTCTTCGTCATCCATGACCAGCAGCCTGCCGCCGCGCGCCGGTCGCGGCGTTCCCGCGGGCGGTTCGGCGACGGCCGCGGCGGAGGAGGCCGGCAGATAGACCGAAAAGGTGGCGCCGCATCCGAGAGTCGAGACCGCCGTGATCGTGCCGCCGTGCCTATGCACGATGGAAAACGCCGTGGCCAGCCCCAGTCCGCTGCCTTTCTGCTTCGTCGTGAAATACGGATCGAAAATCCGCGTGAGGTGCTCTTCGGGGATCCCGGGTCCCTGGTCCGCAAAAGTAATCCTCACGTACGCGCCGGGGCTCAGCGGCAGGCCGTCTCTTGCCGTGACGGCGGCGTTCTCCGCGCAAACACGGATCGTTCCGCCCTGGGGCATGGCCTGGTCGGCGTTCAGGACGATATTCCCGACGACCTGGGCGATCTGCCCGACGTCTACTTCGACGGCGCGGAGGTCCTGCGCAAGCTCGATCTGGGCGCGCACGTCCGATCCGCGCAGCGCAAAGCTCACGGCGTCTTCGAGCACGCCGGAAAGCGCCGTGACCCTCTTTATCGGCACGCCGCCGCGCGCGAAGGTCAGGAGCTGACGCGTCAGGGACGTCGCGCGCGCCGCGGCGTTCTCCGCCTCGTTGAGCAGTTCGGCGCGCTGGTGGTCGGGCGCCGAGCGCGCCAGCGAGATGTTGCCGAGAATGCCCATCAGCAGGTTGTTGAAGTCGTGCGCGATGCCGCCGGCCAGGACGCCGAGGCTTTCCAGCTTCTCGATGCGCATGTTCTGCTCGCGTTCGCGCGCTTCCAGGATCTGCTGCTGCATGCGGTGGCGTTCGATCGCGTGCAGCAGGGCGCGTCGCACATCGTCGCGGTCGGCCTTGCCCTTGACGAGATAGTCCTGGGCGCCGTGGTGCACCGCTTCCAGGGCGACGCCCTCGTCGTCCATGCCGGTGATCACGACCACGGGCGCGGGGATGCCGGCTTCGTGAATTGTCTTGAGCGCGTCCAGGCCGCGCGCATCGGGCAGGGACAGGTCCAGCAGCACGGCGTCCGGCGTGGCCGCGCGCAGCGCTTCCAGCGCCGCGGCCAGCGAGGCGGCGGTCTTCACGGAAATGTGCGGCAGGGCGGAATCGGCCAGCATGGCCCGCACAAGGCTGGCGTCCCGGGGATCGTCCTCCACCAGCAGCACATGGAGCGTCTCGGCCTGCATGCCCTGTCTCGCGCAGCGGTTTCCCTGAACCTCTCCCGCCGGCGGAGCGCTCGACGCCGCGTCCCGCAAACAGGGTTTCGGACCGCTCGGGAAAGAATATAGCGGCTAAAACGTTGTGCTACAAGCGCTATCGACGGCCGCGCAGCCGTGGGCGACGGGCCGGTCGGCCATGCGGCGGGCGCCCTTGCTTCCCGGCTGTTTCTCCGCGGGCCAAAAGGGTGGCGGCGGCGCGCGCGCGCTGCTATGCTCGGGAGGCGAATCGGGTCCGGGCGGCGGCAAGGAGTAGCGGACATGACGGGGCATCGTAAGGCGGAGGTTCACCTCGTGCGGCTTCCCGCGCGGGCCGACGCGGAGCAACTGGCCGGCGCGGCGCGGGGCCTGTGGCGCGCCATGCGGCTTGAGCGGATTGTCGGCCGCGGCGCGCTGGTGGCGGTCAAGCAGCATTTCGGGGAGGAGGGCAGTCCGAACTACCTGCCGGCGGCGGTGGCGCGGACGATCGGCGCATGCGTGCGCGAGGCGGGGGGCAAGCCGTTCGCGACCGATTCGAACACGCTCTACAACGGGCGCCGGGCCAATGCCGTCGACCACCTGGAGCTGGCCCGGCGGCACGGCTTTTCGCACGAGACCCTTGGTTTCCCGGTAATCATTGCCGACGGCCTGAAGGGCGAGGGGCAGCTGGCGCTGGACGGCGAGGGTCCGGTGCTGGAAAAGGTTTTTCTCGCCGGCGCCGGATCGCTGGCCGACGCGGCGATCGTGCTGACGCACGTCACCGGCCACATGGCGGCCGGCATGGGCGGCAGCATCAAGAACGTGGCCATGGGCTTCGCGGGAAGGGCCGGCAAGCTGCAGCAACATCACGACGCGGAGCCCATATTCTCCAGCGGCCGGTGCAAGGCCTGCGGCCGTTGCGCAAGGCATTGCCCCACCGCGGCCGTCACCGTGAAGGAATACGCCGTGCTCGATGCCGCGCGCTGCATCGGCTGCGGCGAGTGTTACGCCTTCTGCCCGCACGGCGCGGTGTCGTTCGACTGGAGCGCCACCAGCGAGGGCCTGCAGCGGAAGATGGCCGAGTACTGCCGCGCGTTCCACGCGGAGAAGGACGGCCGGGCGGCGTACATGAACTTCGTGACCTGCGTCACGCGAAACTGCGACTGCATGGGCGAGTCGGAGGAGGGCTTGCCGGACCTGGGCGTCCTCGGCGCGCTGGATCCGGTCGCCGCCGACGCCGCGGCGCTGGACCTGCTCAACCGGCGCGAAGGGCGGGACGTATTCGGCGACTTCTGGCCGCAGTGCGATGCGCGCGTGCAGCTCGCGCACGGCGAACGGATCGGCCTTGGCACGACCCGCTACGAGCTCATCGAGACGCCGGCGGCGGCTACTATGCGGTGTCCGCAAAAGGGAGGCGCATGAAAAAGGTCGGCTTCGACAACGAGAAGTACCTCGGGGAACAGTCACGGGCCATCATCGAGCGGGCGCAGAGCTTCGGCAACCGCCTCTACCTTGAATTCGGCGGCAAGCTGCTGTTCGACATGCACGCGTCACGCGTGCTGTCCGGCTTCGATCCCAACGTGAAGATGCGCCTGCTGCAGAAGCTCAGGGACTGCGCCGACATCCTGCTGTGCATTCACGCCGGCGACATCGAGCGCAAGAAGCTGCGGGCGGACTTCGGCATCACCTACGACGCGGACGCCCTCAAGCTGATCGACGATATCCGGGACTGGCAGCTCGACGTCGCGGGCGTGGTTGTCACGCGCTTTGACGACCAGCCTTCCGTGCGGCAGTTCATGCGGCGGCTGGAGCGGCACGGCATACGCACCTACACGCACCGTCCGATCAAGGGGTATCCCGCCAACCTGGACCTCATCGTCAGCGACGAGGGCTACGGCGCGAACAGCTACATCGAGACGTCCAAGCCCATCCTGGTGGTGACCGGTCCGGGCCCCGGCAGCGGCAAGATGGCCACCTGCCTTTCGCAGCTCTACCACGCGCACAGGCGCGGAATGCACTGCGGCTACGCGAAGTTCGAAACGTTCCCCATCTGGAACCTGCCGCTGAAACACCCCGTCAACGTGGCGTACGAAGCCGCGACCTGCGATATCGCGGACTTCAACCTGATCGACCCCTTCCACCTGGAGGCCTACGGCCAGACGGCCGTGAACTACAACCGCGACGTGGAGGCTTTTCCGCTGCTCAAGCGCATCCTGGGGCGGATCATGGGCGACAACGTCTGCTACCGTTCGCCCACGGACATGGGCGTCAACCGCGCCGGCTTCGCGATCAGCGACGACGCGGCCGTGCGCCATTCCGCCAACCAGGAGATCATCCGGCGGTATTTTCGCTACCACTGCGAGTACGCCATGGGCTTCGCCGTGCGGGAGACGGTCGACCGCATAGAGACGATCATGGAAGCCTGCGACCTGCAGCCGGAGATGCGCGATGTCGTGGGCGCGGCGCGCGAGGCCGCGGATGGGGCGCGGCGGGCCTCGGGCAAGGGGCACGACGGCGTATTCTGCGGCGCGGCGCTCGGTCTGGGGGAGGGGGCCATCGTGGCGGGCCGCAATTCGCCGCTGATGCACGCCTCTTCCAGCGTCGTGCTCAACGCCGTCAAGCGCCTGGCCGGCGTACCGCGCGAGATACCGCTGCTGTCGGAGCACGTGATCGAGTCCATCGCGCGCATGAAGCAGGAAGTGCTGGAATCCCGGAACGCGAGCCTGAGCCTGGACGAGACGCTCATCGCCCTGGCCATCAGCGCCACGCAGAATCCGACCGCGCGCGTGGCCATTGAAAAGCTGCGCGAGCTGCGCGACTGCGAGGTGCACCTCACGCACATGCCGGCGCCGGGCGACGAGGCCGGCCTGCGGCGCCTGGGCGTGAACCTGACCAGCGATCCGAACTACGCCAGCAGGGAGTTGTTCGTGACGTGACCGTGCCGCGGGGGATGCGCCGGCGGCGGTCCCGCGCGGGGAAACGTCAGAGGAGCATGGCGCCACGAAAGCGCGACCGAACATGCGGACCGGGCTTCACCGCGCGATCGTGGTGGCCAACCCGCACGGGTTCTGCGCGGGGGTGAGGCGCGCCGTCGCTTTGCTCGAGGCGGCGCTGCGCGATTCCGACGGTCCCGTCTACTGCCTGAACGAGATCGTCCACAACCGGCAGGTCGTGGAGCGACTGGGCGGGCGCGGCGTGCGCTTCGTGCGCGATCCGCGGGAAGTCCCGCGCGGAGCGCGCGTGGTGTTCAGCGCGCACGGGGTGGCTCCGGCCGTGAGGGAGGCGGCCCGCCGCCGCGGGCTGCGCGTGGTGGACGCCACCTGCCCCTTCGTGAGCAAGCTGCACGCCGAGGTGCGCGCGTATGCCTCCGCCGGCTATACCGTGCTGCTCATCGGCCACCACGGCCATGACGAGATCGTCGGCATCCAGGGCGAGGCCCCCGCCAACGTGGTGGTGATCGCAAACGCCGCGGAAGCCCGTTCGGTCCGCGTGCCGGATCGGGCAAGGTTGGCGGTGGTCACGCAAACCACGTTGAATATCGACGAAGCGGAGCGCGTCATGCGGGTTCTGCGCGGGCGTTTTCCGCGGCTTGAGACGCCGCCGACCAAGGGCATCTGCCGCGCGACGATCAACCGCCAGGAGGCCGCAAAGCTCCTGGCCGGCAGGGCGGGGCTGATCCTGGTGCTCGGCTCGCGCAACAGCTCCAATACGCGCCGGCTGGTGGAGGTCGCGGAAGCCGCCGGCGCGAGAGCCTGTCTGGTCGACGCGCCGGAGGCGCTGCCGGACGCCGAACTGCGCGCGGCCGGGACAATCGGGATCACCGCCGGCGCGTCCACGCCGGAGGAATTCGTCGCCGCCGTGGTCGCGGAGCTCAGGCAACGCGGCTTCGATCGCGTTGAGCGCGTCGCGGGACCGGAAGAACGCATGCGTTTTCCCGTTCCGGACGCACTGCGCCGCGCCGCGAAACGCCGCTAGGCCGCGATCAGCTGCTTGGCCAGGTCCGCCGCGGAGGCGGCGTCCGGCGCGTAGCCGTCGGCGCCGATCTCGTCGCAGAATGCCTGGGTCACGGGCGCGCCGCCGATCATGACCTTGGCCCGGGCGGCGATGTCCGACGCCTTCACCTGCTCGACCACGGCCTTCATGTTGGTCATGGTGGTGGTCAGCAGCGCCGAGACGCCGATAACCCCGGCCTTGTTGTCGCGGGCGCCGGACACGAACTTCTCGGGGGGAACGTCGATCCCGAGGTCGACGACCTTGAAGCCGGCGCCCTCCAGCATCATGGCCACGAGGTTCTTGCCGATATCGTGCAGGTCGCCCTTGACGGTTCCGATGACGGCCGTGGCCAACGGCTCGACGCCGGCGGCGGCCAGGCGCGGCTGCAGAACAGCCATGCCGGCTTTCATGGCGCGCGCGGCGATCAGCACTTCGGGCACGTAGACCTCGTTCTTCTTGAAGCGCTCGCCCACCACGCTCATGCCGGCCAGGAGCCCCTCGTTCAGGATCTTGCCGGGCGGCAGGTTCTCCGCCAGCGCCTTCTCCACCAGCGCCTTGACGTCGTTGGCCTTGCCCTTCATCAGGTTTTCCGCGATCTGCTCGACTAGCGTCATGGCTGCCTCCTCCTTCCGCGTTTGCGCGGGGTCATGGAAGCGGAATCGCGCCCGCGCGGATAGGCCGTCTTTTTCGTGAAGTATAACGAATTTGTTGCTTTTGGATTGAAATACGCGCAAAGGTGTGAATATTTGAGCGGTCCGAAGGACTGAATATGGCGATTTTGTCGAAACGCATCCTGGCCGACGTGCGCCACGAGTATCACCGGCGTTTCGGGCTGCGTCCGCGGCTGATGGATTTCGCCGGGCGGACCGGCGGCGCCGCCGACCCGCTTGACGCTCTGGCCGGAGTGCGCCGGCGGCGCGACTACGCCCTGCAGCAGAGCATCGGCGAGGGGCGCGCCTTCGTTTACGAGGCGGCGCCCGGCGTGGCCGCCTGGGTTCTGGGGCTTGAGGACCGGCGCATGGTGCACGGCGGCCTGCTCGCCGGCGAGGTGCGGGCGGGTGCGGACGGGGAAGCCCCGGCGTGCCTGGCGCGGATGGGCATGGGCCGTCGCGAGGCCGAGCGTTTTGTGGCGCGGCTGCCCAGGTGGCCGGCGCAGCGCGTGACCGAGGCGGCGGACGCGCTCTACGAGGTCTTCTACGCCGTGAGCGGCTGGACGCCGGCGCTGTTGCGGGAGAACCGTTTGCGCGTCATGCAGGAGCGCCAGATCCAGGAGGCCGCGGAAGACCAGCGGCGGCGCGGGGGCCAGGCGTTGTATGCCTTCGAAAAGGAGCGCATGCTGCTGGCGAACATCAGGGCCGGCGACCGCAACGGCGCGCGACGGATCCTGAACGACATGCTGGCCGCGATCTACCTGTCGTCGCCGAAACTGGTGGTGCTGCGGGCGCGCGCCGTGGAACTGATGAGCTGTCTTACGCGCGCGGCGATAGAGGACAACCAGTTGCTGGAGCCGCTCATCGACCGCAACCACGCCTGGACCGAGCGGCTGGTGCACGCCGGGAGCTTCGAGGATCTGTCGGTGCAGTTGATGGACGCGCTCGATGAGTTCATCGACGGCATCTACCTGCACGGCATGAACCGCTCCAACGAAAAGGTGCGGGCGGCGCTGGACCTGATCGGGCGGGGATACGCCGGGCGCATCAGCCTGCGCACGGTGGCCGCGGGCGTGGGGTTGAGCCCGGTGCGCCTGTCACACCTCGTGAAGGCCTTGACGGGTCGCACCGTCGGCCAGGTGATCCGGGAAGTGCGCGTCAGGCATGCCCAGCAGATGCTGGAGCGCACGTCCAGAAGCTGCGCCGAGATTGGCTACGAAGCGGGCTTCGGCGATCAAAGCTACTTCATCAAACACTTCAAGCGGCTGACCGGCGTGACGCCGGCCCGCTACCGGCGCCGCCTGCAGGCCCCTTGACCGCCGCTCACTTTTCCGCCCGAATCGCATTGCGCAACGGACGGGATGGTGGAAATATGATTCCGCAGCAGGGCGCGGTCGGCCCTCGCCGGGCCGCAACCGTTCGACGGGCGCAATCAGCGCGCCTTGCGGGATTTTCGGGGCGCGGGCGGCGGAGACGCCGGGGCGGCGGAAAGGAACAAGGCAACATGAAGATCGAATGCCGGGTCGGTTTGTTCGCGGTTCTGCTGGGGCTGGCGAGCATGCATTGCCGGGGAGAGGGGGCGGGGGGCGGCGGCGTCGGCTGGGAGGAGATTGACAAGATCTACGGCTTCGGCAGCGAGAGAACCGAAGAGCAGAAGGCGGAGCTGTGGGGGCAGTACAAGGGGAAGAAGGTGCAATGGAAAGGCACCGTCACAAGCGTGTCCGAGACGTGGGGCAACCTTGCCGTGCAGGTCAGAATGAATCCGGCGACGCTTACCTCCGACGTGCTGATAATCCTGAAGGAGTCGGAAAGAGACAAGGCTTCGCGGCTGAAGGTGGGCACCTCGGCGACCTTCGAGGGCTTGCTTGACGCATGGGGCGCGGTGATTCCGATCAGCCTCGTTCAGGGCGAAATCCTGCAGTGGGATCTGCTGCTTTAGAACTCCCGCCGGGCGAGGGAGCGCGCGGCCAGCCGCAGGGGGAGGGCCGTGGCGAGAGCGGTGAGCGCCAGCAGCCAGGCCGACGCGGCGGCGAGCCCGAGGCGGAAGTGGAAGGGCGTCAGGGATCCGACGGCCCGCCAGTGAAACAGCGCCCCGAACGGGACGATAGCCGCCAGCATGAAGGCCAGGCTGAGCACAAGGTTCAGCGTTCCCCCGAAGCCGGAGACGATGGCGGCGGGATTGGACTGGCGCAGATCCAGGAAGACCGCGCCCAGTCCGGTCGACAGCCCGCACACGGCCAGGGTTACGGCCGAAGCCAGGGCCACGGCCGTCACGCGGGCGACCCACGCGACGTGCAGCATGGCGCCCGACAGCATGGTCAGGCTCACGGTAACGGCGGTCAGGCCGAGCGCGGAGCTGAGGAATTTCGTCAGCAGGATGCGGCCCAGGCGCGCCGGGGAAAGGCCCACGACCCAGAAGGCCTGGCCTTCCAGGCTGAGCTGGGGATAGACGAACCGCGAGCCGAGCGAGCACATGACGGCCGACACGCTGAACACGTTGAGCAGCGAGATGGCGCTGCGCCAGACGTCAGGCAGCACGTGGTAGCGGAATGTCCGCAGGTTGGCGAAATACAGCGCCAGCAGGCCGAAGAAGATCAGCGCCTGCGACCACTGCAGGGGGTCGCGCAGGAATGACCGCAGATCCTTCGCCAGGACGCCCCGGACGTCGCCGGGCAGGAAAGCCAGCCGGCGGCTGATGCCGTTCAGCAGGAAGGGGGCGTGCCGGGCGGAGGCGCCGCCGGCGGACCGTTCCCACGCGGGATAGAAGAGCCGCCCGCCCAGCCATTCCACGAGCACCACGCCCAGGCAGGCCCAGGAAACCAGGGTGGCCAGCAGCAGCGCTCCGCGCGCGAGGCCACCCCGGGCCATGGTCAGGATGCCCTCCGCGATCCACCAGTTCGGCAGCAGGGGGTTGGAGGCCGCGGTGAAACCGGGCACGAGGCGCGTCAGGGCGAAGGTGGTATGCCCGGCGCCCAGCAGAACCGGGATGCTCGAGCGCCAGCGCCACAGGATAAAGGCCGCGGCGGCGATCACGGCCGCGGCGCACCACTGCAGCAGGCGGGCGCGCGGGAACCAGCGCACCAGCAGGAACGTGAACAGCGCGCCGACGGCGGAGCACAGCACCAGGAAAGGCGCCGAAAACACGAAAGCCCACAGCGCGAAGAGCAAACTCATGCGCTGGTGCACCGCGTAGGCGCCGGCGAAGGGAATGACAATGATGAAGAAGGCCCAGGAAGAAAAAGCGGTCGACTCCAGGAACTTGTAGACGGTGATGGCGGACATGCGGAAGGGATGCACCAGCAGAAAGGGAATCTCCTCGGAGCGGAAGATCGTGGAATAGGCCGACACGACGCCCGACACGGCAAGCATGGCGCCCATGCCCAGGAAGAACACGCCGAACAGGCGGTCGATCAGGATGCCGCCGGCCCCGCCGATCTTGGCGAAGAACCGGAAACCGTCCAGGAAAAGGAAAAACAGGCCGGATTCCATCAGCAGGGCGAACAGCAGGATGAACCAGAACTTGAGCGACGACTGCTCGCGCAGGATACGGCCGAGGTTGACGGCCGAGCGGCGGCACTTGAAGACGAGGGCGCTTCGGGCGCTCATGCCCGCGGCTCCCCCCCGGCGGCCGACTTCTCGTCCTCGGCCGTCAGGTGCAGGAACGATTCCTCGAGGTTGCGCTTGCCGCCGGCCCGCACGGAGAGCTCGGAGAGCGTGCCGAGGGCGATCAGCCTGCCCCGCGAGACGATGCCGATGCGGTCGGCCACGTCCTCCGCGAGCGACAGGATGTGCGTCGTGAGCATGATCGTGACGCCGTCGCGCGCCTTGCGCAGGAGCATGTCCTTGATGAGGCGGATCGTGTGCGGGTCGAGCCCCACGAGCGGCTCGTCGATGAAGAGCACCCGGGGATCGTGCAGGAAGGTGCAGGCGTAGATGAGGCGTTGCTTCATGCCGTGCGAGAGCTCCTTGATCAGCGCGGAACGGTAGTCCAGCAGGCCGAAGAGGGCGAAGGTTTCGCGCATGGCGCGGCGCACTTCGTCGCGCGGAAGATCGTACAGGTCGCCGATGAACTCGAAAAACTCGCCCGGGGTGAGGCGGTCGTACAGGTAGGGCATGTCGGGGATATAGCCGATCAGGCGCTTGACCGCCTCCGGTTCGCGCTGGATGTCATGGCCGCCGATGAGCGCGCAGCCGGAAGTGGGGCGCAGGAGCCCGACGAGAATCTTCATGGTCGTGGTCTTGCCGGCGCCGTTGGGTCCGAGCAGGCAGAAGAGCTCGCCGCGGGGCACGCTGAGATCGAGGTCGCGCACGGCGTGCGTGCGCCCGAAGCGCTTGTTCAGTCCGCGGATTTCTATCATCTCATGACTCCGGCGCCAGCAGGCGCCCGGTTATGATTTCGAGGAGTTCCACGCCCTTGCCCGTGCCCGCCGCCGCCGCCAGGGCTTCCTCCCGCGTGCACTTTTCCGCCACCCAGCCCAGCGGCGATTCCTGCCGGAGGATGTTGCCCTTCGCGTCGATCCAGGTGCGGAACTGCATGCCCTGGTAGGCGGCGGAGAGGACGGTGGCCTCGACCGGACCTTCGGGCCCGGCGACGCGTTCCACGCCGACCGCCTTGACGCGCACGGCGGTCTTCTTCAGCGTGAGGGGGTCGAGGGCCGCGAGCGACATCTCCTGCCCCGGACGCAGCCGCCTCAGCGCCAGGAAGGCGGTCGGAGAGTGGATGACGACGTCGTCGGGGATCTCGACGCGCATGTTCCGGATCTCGCCGCCCGTGTCGAGGGTGACGTCGAAGATGGCGCCCTCGGCGCGGCGGCCGCTGACGGCGACCCGCAGCGCCCCGGCGGTGAGGTTGAACGCGAATTTCCGAAGGCGGTAGGCGGCGTCAAGGGCGGCCGTGCCCGCGGCGTAGAAGCTCTGCGGCTGTCCCATGAGCGTGACGTTCAGATCGGTGCGATTGCTGAGCAGGTAGGAGTCCTCTCCGCCGTCGTCCGCGGTGTCGATGCCGGTGTGCGTATAGCCGACGTCCCTTCCGCCGTACTTGACTTTCATCCAGGAGTCCGACACGAGGACGTCCCGCCGCAGCAGCCGGGAGTAGCCGCGGATGGAACTGGTGAACAGCTCGGGAAAAGCCTCGTAGCGGACGAGCCACGAGGTCGTGGCGGCGCAGAACAGAACGGCGGCCGCCCTGATGAGACCCAGTTTCACCGCCGCGGTTCCATTTCGCGCAGCCTGGCGTCCAGCGCGGCAATCTGCGTCTGCAGATCGGCCGGGACGGCGTTGGCGGGAGGCGCGGCGTGCTGCCTGTTCCATTCCTCGAAGCTCTCCCGGGCGGCCCGGAGCCGGGCGGAGAGATCCGTCTCGCGGTGCTTCAGGAGGCGCAGCCGGTCGCCGTAGGTCATGCGCTCGGCGCCTTCCGCGGCATCGTACCTGGCGCGCAGGTCCTTGACCTCCGCGTTGAAGGCGCGCGCTTCCGCCCGCAGGCGCTCGAATTCCGCGCGGTGCGGGTTGCCGCGCAGGGCGGCGTCGCGCGCGGCGGTCTGCGCGTCGGCGATGCGGGCCTCGACCTCGGCCTTGCGGCGCACGAGGGCCTTTTCCTCTTCGCCGGCTTCGTCAAAAGATCCGCGCCGCACCACGAGATCGGCGGTCTTGAGCACGAAGGGCGAGGGCAGGTCGGGCGTTCCGGAAAGGCCGGTGCACACCGCCACGTCGCCGGACGCGGAGGCCACGAGCCTGGCAATGGCCACCGTCGTACCGGCCGCGAGTTTGCCCCTGGGCTGGCCGCCGGTGTCGTAGGCCGTTGCCTGGGCGGACTTGACGATCCCCCAGCGCGTTTCGTCGGACCGGTACGAACCGTCCGGTGTTTTGCGGGCCGGGGCGGGCCGCGCGGCGCGGGCATGCGCCAGGGCGACCGGATTGCCGGGATGGCGCGCGCGCAGGCGGCCGGCCACCGGCGCGAGGCGCGCGCCGTCGCCCCGCAACTCGGCAAGGAGGGCCTCGTATCCCGACCAGCGGGTGAAGCGGAGCGTGCCGCGCGTGTCCACGCAGGTATTGATGAAGGCGCGGGCCGGCGTCTGGATCGTTTCGAGAAGTCCGGCGCCGCCGGTGAAAGGCGTGACCGCGCTCCGCGCCATTTCCTCGGCCATTTGCTCGGCCCCCCCGATGTCGCCGGCGCGCGCGAAGCAACGGATCAACTCGCATTCGAGATCCTGGCGCAGCCGGGGATGCGGCTCGGCCCAGGGACGGGCCTGTTCGAGGCGCGAGGCGGCTGCCTGCCAGCGGCCGGA
Organism: Lentisphaerota bacterium; assembly: GCA_016873635.1. Classification (GTDB taxonomy): domain Bacteria; phylum Verrucomicrobiota; class Kiritimatiellia; order UBA8416; family VGWJ01; genus VGWJ01. The sequence goes on from VGWJ01000006.1 coordinate 44,632, forward strand.
AGCAAGCAACTCCCGGGCGCGGCGCAGGTCCTCCCGGGCGGCGGCGAACCTGGCGTACGGAACCGCAAAAAGGGTAAAGGCGCAGCCGAGCAGGGCGAGCAGGTAGTAGTGCACGGCGGCTTTGAACAGCATGGATTACCTCAACGGCTGTCGCCGGGGGCGGGCTCGCGCCGATAGCTTCGCGCGGAGACCCTGTATTGCCGCTCCAGACGCGTGTTGGCCGCCTCCATCTGCTCCGCGTCCAGCACCAGGTCCACGGCTACCGTGCGCAGCGTGAGGGCCTTCAGCATCCCGTCTTCGCCGGCTATCTTGAACACGTCCCTCATGTTGCTCACCGGACGGCCGTTGACGCGCGTGACCACCATGTTGCCGAAATGCTGGTACCCGACATTGATGGGGTCGGGAAGAACCGCGGCCAGGATAACGATCCGGTCGCCGGGGCGCTCGGGGGCCAGGCGGCTCGTGAGATAGAGGCTGGTGAGCCGCGAATCCACGCGGTTCATCCACTCGGGCCCGTGGGACTGAAGGTAACGGCCGGTGAGCTCGCGCAGGAGCAGGCCGCCCTCGAGCAGGTACTCGGGCCGTTCGCGGGCCGTGTTCTCGGGGATCAGCGCGTCGTCGTCGGACCAGCGGGCCAGTCGGACATCGGCTTCCCGCTCGCGGCCGTCGCGCAGCAGGCGCACGGGGACCTTGTCGCCGGGCCGCCGGCGCCCCATGATCAGATAGGCCAGGTTGAGGCGTCCGTAGTCGGGGTCGTCGTAGAAGCCGAGGTTGTCGATGTCGCGGCCGTCCCAGCTCAGCACCACGTCGCCCGGACGCAGCGCTTCGGCGGCGCCGGTGCCGGGCAGGCAGGTCATGATCTGCACCCCGCGTCCGTCGTCGGGAGCGCGCAGGTAGGCGCGCTTGGCGGGGTCGACCAGCTCCTTCCAGACGAACCCGGCCCACGCCACGCCTTCGTACGGCTCGGTCTGCGCGTCGGCCACGAAACGCGCCAGCGTGTTGTGCGGCAGCATCGCGCCGATGCGATCCTGGCGGCTGTAGGCGATGAGCACGCCCGCCAGTTTGCCGCCGTGGAACACGGGCGCGCCGGCGCGGCCGACGTTCAGCTCGGTCAGCACGCTGAAGGTCAGCGCGCCGTGCGGCGCGTGGGGGAGATCCTTGACCGCGATCTGCACGACGCGGCCGTCGCCGCGCTGCGGGCGGCGCGTCTCGTCGAGCTGCACGATGGCGACCTGCGCGTCCGGGGGGATGGTCTCCGCCACCGGCACCGCCGTGAGTCCTCCGGCCGCGGGCGCGGCGGTGTCGAAGCGCAACAGGGCGCAATCCAGCCGGCAGTCCGCCATGACGAGGCGCGCGGCGATCTTCTCGCCGCGGCCCGCGCGGCGCAGCTCGACCAGCGTCTGGTTGCGCACGAGACTCTCCGTCGTGAAGACGAGGCCGTCGCCCACGACCACGCCGTAGCCTTCGCGCTGGTCGGGCTGGCGTTTCTGCCACGGCAGGAAAGGGTCGTATTCCTGGAAGGTGACGAGCACTTCCACAAGGCTGTCTTCAACCGCGGCCCGCGCGGGCAGGGCGCGGCCGGCGGCCGCGAGCGCCGCGGCGGCGACAAACAGGCTGAACGCGAAGCTTTTCATTCGCCGAGATACGCGGGCGCGGGGACCGCGTAGGCCTCCATGATCCGCGGGGCGGCGGCGGCGGCCGCTTCCGCGCCGATGATCAGCTCGTCTTCCATGCCCTCGAAACGGATCACGTGGAATCCGCCCGCCGGCGACGCCAGGGCGCCGTTGAACTCGCGCAGATTGCGCACGCGCGTCCCGTTGACCGTCCCGACCACGCCGTACAGGAAACTTTCGCTGTAGGTGTTGACCGGATGCGGCAGCCGGCGTGTAAGGACCACGAACTCGTCGCGGCCTTCGCACAGGCCGTCGATCTTGGCGTAGGTGAGGAAATACAGCAGGCGCCGCGCATTGGTCTCGGACGTGGAAGACTTGATCGTTTCGAGATAGTTGCGCGAGAGGGGCGCGAACACCAGTCCGGCCAAAATCGCGTAGGGCGGACGCTCGTCGTAGATGCGGCGGTAGCCAAAGGGGTCCGCGGGACCGGTGAGCGGCACGCTCACGCTCTGCGCGCTTCCCTTGCGCCAGACCTTCAGATCGATCGCTTCGCCCCACTGCTTGCGCTCGAGCAGTTCCGCGAAAAGCACGCCGTTGCCGTCGAGCCGGATGGTGCCGTCGTCCGCGATATCGTGGCCGTCGATCGCGAGCAGCACGTCGCCCTCTTCCAGGCGTCCCGCGCCGCAGCCGAACGGGTCCAGGTAGTGCACCGCCACGCCCGACCGGGAATCCGGCAGGCCGAGGGCGCGGCGGAGGGCGGCGTTGCGCAGTTCGAGCGTCGCGGCGCCGAGCTCCTGGTAGCCGTGGTACGCGCCGTCGGCGATGTCGTCGAGGAAGCGCCGGATCACGGGCACGGGGATGGCGTAGCCGATGTTCTCCGCCCACGCCAGTCCCTGGAAGGCCAGGCCGACGACGCGTCCTCTGAAAAGCACCGGCCCGCCGCTGTTGCCGGGATTGATCGCGGCGTCGACCTGCAGCACGAGGTGATGATCGACGCCGCTGTGGGAGTAGACGCTGTAGTCGATGCGCGAGACCACGCCCCGGGTCAGCGAAAGCCGGTCGCCCCCCATGGGGTAGCCCAGCACGGTGACCGTGTCGCTCAGGCGCGGCAGGGCGCCGGCGAGTTCCAGCGAGGTCGTGCCTTCGAAGAAGGAGGGGTCGGCGACTTCCAGCGTGGCGAGGTCGCAGTCGTGGCCGGCGAAACGGACGGCGGCGTCATAGCGCCGCGGATCGCCGTCCTTCTGGATCTGGATGAAGCGGGCATTGGAGACGATGTGGGCGTTGGTCAGGATGCGGCGCCTGCCGATGATGAAGCCGGTGCCGGTGCCGTTCATCATGCGGCCGCCCTGCCAGGGCAGGCTGTAGTCGTCCTCCTGCTTCGTGACGTGGATCTTCACGACCGAGCGGCGCGCGGTCTGAAAGGGCACCGCCAGCCCCGCGGTGGCCGTGTCGGCGGCCGCGAGCGCGAGGGCGAGGGCGAGGGCGAAGGCCGGGTTGACCGTTGACTTCATCATGCGAAGAGGCATAGTAGAACAGGCGAGGGGCCGGAAGCAATGCCGGAGTCGTTCGTTGTTGGCGGAGTCATTTGTGTGTCGGCCTTGATATGGGCCTGAGCGATCGAGACTACATGCGCCCGGAATCGCGCGCGGCGCGGCGCGGACGGCGGCCGTCCGTCATGGACCGGCTGAAGTTCATGCTGTGGCGATGGGTCCGGCGCCTGCGCGAGGGGCGGTAGCCGGATTTGCTCCCACGCGGAGGCGCACAGGCGGACCGGAAGGGGGCGGCGGGCGGGGATGCGCGCGCCTTGAGTCGTGCCGTAAGGCGCTTCTCAGAGGCTCAGGTTGAGCCAGATGCCGAACTCAAGGTCCTTGAGATCGAATTCGCGGAGCGCCCGGCCGTTCTCGAAGACGTAGAACACCATCAGGTCGAAGTCTACGTGCTTGACCGGCAGGTTGATGCCCGCGATGAACTGCCAGTAGAAACCGGTCCAGGGGTCGGCGTTGTCGCCGCGGTCAATGTAGGAATTCAGCACGCCCGCTCCGCCGCGCCAGATTCCGTCGTTGAAGATCAGGTTGAGCTGCGGCGTGTACACGGCCTCGACGGCATTGCTTCCCGTGAACGCCGGCACGTAGTCGAGGGCCACCTGCCAGTAGCCGGCTTCCTCGTGCCACTGGTAGGCCGCGGCGGCCGAAAAATTGCCGGTAAAGGGAAGGGCCTCGAAAGCCGAGTGGTCCACGTGGTAGCGGGACCCGACCGCAACGGAGCTGGAGGACGCAGACGAGGCGACAGACGGCCGGGACGGCAGTGACGTCGCCACAAGCGCGGCGGCGGCGATGGTAGTGATGGTCTTCATGGCGCCGATTGTAGGAGGCGGCGACATCAGTGCAAGGTTTAAAGCAATGGGTTCATAGCAATGGGTCAGAAGCTGTAAGTTCCTCCGGGCGCGCTACGGGTACTCGGCCTGGACGGAGATGGCGATGCCCCCGCGCGGGTTGAAGATGCCGCTGACGTGCGCCCGCCTCGGTTTGACGGCGCGGACAAGGTCGTCCAGCACGCGGTTCACGACTTCCTCGTGGAAAGCGCCGTGGCTGCGGAAGGAGAAGAGATAGAGCTTCAGGGATTTGCTTTCGAGGCAGAGCTTGTCCGGGATGTAGCGGATGGTCAGGCGTCCGAAGTCGGGCTGTCCGGTAACCGGGCAGAGCGCGGTGAATTCCGGGCATTCGAAGGTTATCCAGTAGTCCCGGCCGGGATGCGTGTTGCGGAAGGCCTCCAGGCGCGCCCTGCCCGGCGAAGCCGGATACGGCTGCCGGCTTCGCCCCAGGAGCGTGAGCCCGGCGGTGCCGGCCCGCGCCGCGGATTTCTTGCTTGCCTGCGACATGCGCCCTTCCGTTATCGTTCCCGGACAGCTACTATACGGGCGGCGGCCGTTTATGAGAATGACAAAAGAAGGGAGTCCGACGCCCGGTTGCGCGCGGAAGGCGCGGCGCGGCGGCCCGCCGTGGCGCTGGCTGCTGCTGCTGGCGCTGTGCGCGCCCATGGCCGGCTGCGCGCGCATCCGTCCGCCGCGGGGCGCCGACCCGATTGAGCGCGCGCTGATCGTGACGGGCTACTGCCGCTGCGGGAAATGCTGCGGATGGCGGCGCACGTGGTACGGGCGGCCGGTTTACTCGAGCGGGCCCAGCAAGGGGAAGACCAAGCTGGTGGGCCAGACCGCCAGCGGCACGATGGCCGTGCGGGGCACGATCGCGGCCGACACTTCCCGCTATCCCTTCGGCACGATCATGCATGTTCCCGGCTACGGCTACGGGCGGGTGGAGGACCGGGGCGGGGATGTCAAGGGCGACCACATTGACCTGTATTTCCGCACGCACGCGGCCGCCCTGCGCTGGGGACGGCGCCAGCTGACCGTCAGGATCTGGCTCGCGCGCTGAAGACCATCGACCAGGAGCCCGTCCAGCAATTGCCCCCTGGCGGCCGGGACGGAGCCCGACCATTCATTTCCTCGCAAAGAACGCCGGCTTCCCCCGGTTGGAGGGACCGCCTCCGTGCCGTCCGGGGCGATTCCCGGACCGAATCCTAGCGCGCGGCGGGCCGCATGCCGCGCGGCGGGCCGAGAATCTCGCGCAGGAGGACCGCGCGGCGCAGCGCGCCGGCCTCCGCCACGTCCGCCAGAATCTCCGGCCTGAGCTTCGCGGCGGCGGCGGAAGGACGGCCGCCTTGCTGGGCGTAGGCGTCGGCGGCCAGCGGAGCGGCGGCGGGCAGGGGAACGACGACGCCGGGCAGCGCGGGCGGAGCCGGGGGGCGCGGTTTGCGCGCGCGCGCCGCGGGGGCCGCGGGGCGTCCGGCTGCGCCTTGGCGCCGCTCCGCTCCGCCCCCGGCCGGGGCCGCAAATTCGCGCCCGGAAGACAGGGCGGAGGGCCCGGCTATCGCCGGCGCCGGGCGCGGTTGCGGCGGCGCGGGCGGCCGGGAGCGCGGTTGCGCCACGCCGGTTATTTCCTCCAGGAGACGACGCAGGGTCTCGTCCGGGTCCCGTTCCTCACGCGGCGCCGCGGGCGCCGGACCGCGGCGCCGCGACAGCTTGACGATCTGCGCCACGATGGTGGCCAGAACGATCAGCACCCAGAACAGGTTCTCCACGTCCGACCTCAGCCCGCCGCCGGGCTTTCATGCCTGCCTTCGCCCGAGATGGACTTGCGCATGCCCGTGTCGGCTTCGATGTTCTGCAGACGGTAGAAATCCATCACGCCGAGATTGCCCTCGCGGAAAGCCTGGGCCATGGCGCGCGGCACTTCGGCCTGGGCCTCGACGACCTTGGCCTGCATCTCCTGCACGCGCGCGCGCATCTCCTGCTCCTGGGCCACGGCCATGGCGCGGCGGCCTTCGGCCTCGGCCTGGCGCATCTTCTTGTCGGCCTCGGCCCGTTCGGTCTCGAGCAGCGCGCCCACGTTGGCCACTTCGCGGGCGCCGCTGACGCCCGCGACGCTGACGTCGGCGATGTCGATGGAGACGATCTCGAACGCGGTCTGCGCGTCGAGGCCGCTGTCGAGAACGCGGCGGCTGATGTGGTCCGGGTTCTCCAGCACGGCCTTGTAGGTGCTGGCCGAGCCGATGGCGCTGACGATGCCCTGGCCCACGCGGGCGATGATCGTGTCTTCAGTCGCGCCGCCCACGAGGCGCTCGATATTGGCCCGGACCGTCACGCGGGCCTTCACCAGCAGGCGGATGCCGTCCTTGGCCACGGCGTCAAGCATGCCGATGGACGTCTTGCTCGGATCGGGGCAGTCAATGACCTTGGGGTTGACGCTGGTCTTCACGGCATCCAGCACGTTGCGCCCGGCCAGGTCAATCGCGGCGGCGCGCTGGAACGACAGGTCAATATTGGCCTTGTCCGCCGCGATGAGGGCGTTGACCACGTTGATGACGTCGCCGCCCGCGAGGAAGTGGGCCTCGATCTGGTCCGTGGCCAGGTCCAGGCCCGCCTTGACCAGCCGGATGCGCGCGTCGACGATCAGCGACGGCGGAACGCGCCGCAGCTTCATGCCGATCAGCGACGCCAGCGAGACCGGAGCGCGCGACATGTACGCCCGGATCCAGACGTTGAGGAACTGCAGAAAGATCAGCACGAAGACGAATGCGCCGATGGCGAGAATGACCATCAGAACGGCAAGAAACTTTGATACTAGCGGCATGGCTGTACTCCCCCTTGCTGGCTATTGGTTGTTGGCTGCATTTTCGCCGGCTGCTGAGATCCTCACGCGACCTTTCGCACCACGACGCGGTTGCTTTCCACGCGCACGACGCGCACGCGCGCGCCGCGGGCGAGCATCGCTCCTTCCGTTATCACGTCCACCCGCTTGCCGTCAATACGGGCGTAGCCGCCGGGGCGCAGATCGGAAAGCGCCTCGCCCTCCCGGCCCAGCAGCGCGGCCATGTCGGGATTGACGGCCTTGGCGTCGCCCAGGTCGCGGGAAGCGGCCATCTTGCGTCCGATGCCGGTGCGCGGAAAGAAGCGTATCCAGAGCACGATCGAAACGCCCGCGAGCATGACGATGGCCAGCGCGATGTACATGCCGGCCGCGGATCCGAAGGCGGCAAAGGCGACGCCCGCGGCGGCGACGAGCGCCAGGGCGCCCACGGTGCCCAGGATGCCTCCCGGAACGAAGACCTCCGCGCCGACCAGCAGCAGCCCCGCGATCAGGGCCACGGCGAAAAGCTGAACGAGCGTTGCCTGGCTCATGACAAAGCCCGCGGCTCCTCCTTCTCCACGACCACGCGGTTGCCGCGCGTCTCGACGACCACCACGGGGGCGCCGGCGTCAATGAAGTCGCCGCGGGACACGACGTTCAGACGGCGCTCGCCGAAAACGGCGATGCCGGCGGGGCGCAGGGGGGTGTCGGCCCTGCCGCGCGCTCCGAGCAGGTCGGCCGGCGCGGCGGACGCGCTGAAGCCGGCCGCGGCGGTCTCGCTCGTCTCCAGGACCAGTCGCCGGAACAGCGTGGTCCGCGGAAGGAAACGCGACAGGACCAGCGCCGCGGCGATCAGGCCCGCCAGCGACCAGCCGACCGTCCGCATGGCGCGGTCGATCTGGATGTCCGGAAGGCGATAGACGGGCAGCCCGGGCGAGTGCTGCACCATCGCCATCAGCACCGCCAAGGCCATCATCGCGATGCCCGCGCTGCCCACGAGACCGAAACCCGGTATGAAGAAGACCTCGACCAGCAGCAGGATCAGCCCCAGCGCGAAAAGAACCAGCTCGCCCATGCCGGCCAGGCCGGCCACGTGGTGGCCCCAGAACCAGATCGCAAGCAGGAGAATCCCCGCGATGCCCGGCAGCCCGAAGCCGGGCGTCTTGAACTCGACGTACAGGCCCAGCAGGCCGCCGATCAGCAGAAGGGCCGACAGCATCTCGATATAGCGGGCGATCTTCTCCGCGGGCGTGATGGTGATCGCGCGCAGTTCCGCTTCGCCGTGCCCGATGGCCTTCAGCAGGGCCGGCAGATCCTCCGCCGTTCCCTTCGAAAGCAGGGGCTCATCCCGGCCGTCGCGCGACACGACGCGCTCCGCCTCGACATTGGTCAGCGTGAGGAGCTGGCCGGCGGGGCTGATCACCTCGTCGCCGATCTTGTACTCCATCTCGCGCCGCACCATGGCTTCGGCGAGCAAGGGGTCGTGATGCTTGCGCTGCGCCGTGGAGCGGATCAGGCCCGCGACGTAGGAAACGGCCTTCTCCTGCATGGCCTCCGGCATCTCCTGGGCGCCGCCGAAAGGCGACACCATGATGGGCATGGCGTCGCCGATGCGGCTGCCCGGCGCCATGTAGATGCTGTCGGTGCCCATGGCGATGATCGCGCCGGCGGAGATGGCGTTGCGGTTGACGAAGGTGAAGGTGGGCACGCTTATGTTGGCGATGATGTCGATGATCTCTTCGGCGGCGTCCAGCCTTCCGCCGGGCGTATGCATGTCGAAGACGATGGCGCCGGCGCCTTGCGCCACCGCCTCGTTGACGCCGCGACGGATGACGTAGGTCAGCCCGCGCTCGATCATGTCGTGGACGGGCACCACGTAGACCAGCCCGCGCGCGGACGCGGGCTCCGCCGCCGTCTCCTGCGCGGCGCCGTGCCGCGCGCAGAAAAGGAGGCCGAGCACGGCGCCGGCGACGGAAATGACCAATCCCCTTTTCATGACGGGGTCATTTAACCACCAGTGCCGCCGGCGGCACAGCAAAAAAAGGAGCTGCGGCGCCTGACGGTCACCAGTTTTCGGCCAGAATCTCGAAATGGGCGCGCGGATGCGCGCACGCCAGACACATTTCCGGAGCCTCGACGCCTTCGTGCAGGTAGCCGCAGTTGATGCAACGCCAGACCACCGGTTTCGCCTTCTTGAAGACCGTGCCCTGCTCGACGCCGCGGGCAAGGGCCAGAAAGCGTTTCTCGTGCTGCCGCTCCGCGACCGTTATGGCCTCGAACACGCGGGCCGCGGTCTCGAAGCCCTCTTCGCGGGCCGCGGCGGCGAACGACGGATACATCTCCGTCCACTCGTAGTGCTCGCCCGCGGCGCCGGCCTTGAGATTGTCGGCGGTGCCGCCGATGACGCCGAAAGGAAAGCTCGCGGCCACGTCAACTTCGCCGCCGTCCATGAGCTTGAAGAGGCGCTTGGCGTGTTCGCGTTCCTGGTTCGCGGTCTCCTCGAAGATATCGGCGATCTGGCGGTAGCCCTCCTTGCGGGCCTTGCCCGCGAAGAAGCTGTAGCGGTTGCGCGCCTGCGACTCGCCGGCAAAAGCGGTCATCAGGTTTCGCGCGGTCTTGCTGCCCTTGAGTTGCATGTGCGGCTCTCCTTATCCTTGATTTGTTTCACGGCGGAAATATGTAATCACGCTAAACCAACCGCCGGACAGGCGTCAAGCGCGCGCTTTCACGGCTTCTGACGGGTTGCCGCCGCGGGGCTGACCGGAAGTGAGCCAGAAAGAGCAGTTCCGCGGCAGAGGGGTCAGACGGCGTCGAAGAGCGAAAGCTGCTCCTGCGGGCGGCGGGCGGCGCGGCGGCGCGTTTGCGAGCGTTCCAGGAGCTGTTCCTCGATAGCTTCAAGGAAGCGCGACGGATGCATCGACTGCGCCGCGCCGCGCCAGCGCCGGCGCCCGGCGTGGCAGAGATACAGGCGGTCGCGCGCGCGCGTCATGCCGACAAAGAACAGGCGCCGCTCCTCCTCCGCGGCCGTCGCGTCGTCGCCGTCGCCGGCGTGCTGCAGCGGCAGAACGCCGTCCTCGCAGCCGACGATGAACACGACCGCGAACTCAAGGCCCTTGGCGGAGTGCAGCGTGAGCAGCGAGACCGCGTCTGCCCGCGGATCCCAGAGGTCGCCGTCCACGCCGAGCGCCAGCTCGCGCCGGAACTGATCCAGGCTTCCGCAGCGCGCGGCGAGCGGCCGCAGGATTGCGGCCGCCGCGGCCGCCGCGGCGCGCCGGTCGTCGGGCATCGCCGCGGCGACGGCGTCGAGCCGCGCCGCCACGGAAAGCGGCTCCGGCGGCGCGGGCGCCGCGCTCTCCGCCGCGGCCATGGCCTCGACGATCGCGCGCACCAGCGGCGTCTCCAGCAGGGGCGCGTGGGTGCGGTGCTGGAACGGCATGCCGGAGCGCGCGAAAGCCTTCTGCAGCAGGGGCGCCTGCGCCTCGGTGCGGTAGAACACGGCAAAGTCGGCGAAGGAGAAGGCCGTCCGGCCGTCCGCGGCATCGGCGCGGCCGCTGTCCAGGGAAAAGAACGTCGCGCCGCCGATGAGGCGTTCCACGGTGTGAACCACGAACTCGGCCTCGGCTTCGTCCGTGGCGGCGCGGTGAAGGACGATTTTCGGCGGTCCCTCGAGCACGGCGCGCAAGTCGCGGTTGCTGACGAGCGTGGCCGGGGCGATCGCCTGCAGGGCGGCGGCGACGATGGCGCGGCTGGAGCGGTAGTTGCGGGCCAGCGTCACGACGCGCGCCGCCGGGAAATCCCGCGTGAACCGCTGGAAGAAGCGCACGTCGCCGCCGCGGAAGCCGTAGATCGCCTGGTCGGGGTCGCCGATGGCGCACAGGTTGCCGTGCGGCGGCACGAGGCGCTTGATCAGGCGGTACTGGAGCGCGTCGATGTCCTGGTATTCGTCCACGCAGACCCACCGGTAGCGATCCCGGTAGGTGTCGGTCAGCGCGCGGCTCGCTTCGAGCAGGCGCAAGGGCATGAGGATCAGGTCGTCGAAGTCGACGCTGCCGGATTCGCGCAGGGCCCGCTCGTAGGCTTCGCGCGCCGCGGCGATCTCGGGGTCGGGAGGGGGGCGCGCCGCTTCGGGCGCATTGCCCGGGACCGCGCGGCGGGAGGCCGCGATCGCCCGCAGGAGGCGCGCGGCCTTGCGGCCGGAGGCGCCGGTGGCGGCCGCGACGAGCGCCAGTTGCTCGTGCGGCGCCAGGACGCGGGGCGGACGGGGCCAGCCCAGCGCCGCGGCGTTTTCGGCCAGGATGGCGCAGCCGAGCGCGTGGAACGTCATGACGGGCACCCGCGGGGCCTGCTGCGGTATGAGCCGGTCGAGGCGCGCGCGCATCTCGGCCGCGGCGCGGCGGGTGAACGTGACGGCCAGGCATCGCTCCGGCGGCACGTTCTGGTCCTGCACGAGGTAGGCGATGCGGTGCGTGAGGGTGCGGGTCTTGCCCGTGCCGGGGCCGGCCACGACCAACAGCGGACCCTTCACGACGCTGGCGGCGAGCCGCTGCTCGGGATCGAGACGGAAGAGGACGCCGAAAAGCTCGGGCCCGCTGGGCGGGGCAGGGGATTCGCGGACCGCCGCGTGGCGGGGGGGGAAAGCGGCGGGCGGGGGGCGGGAGGCGGCGGGCGGCGCGGGGCGGGGGGACGGCCTTGACGCCGGGGGCTCCGGGAGGCTGAAGAGCAGGGCGTGCCGCTGTTCGGGCTTGAGTTCGGACGGGTCGAAGACGCGAATCGCGCCGTAGGCGCCGTCATACCCGGCGCGCCGGATGACGCGCCCGCTCCGCATGCGCTCGACGGCCTCGGCCAGGAGCGGCGACCCGATGCGGCGCAGGTCGTCGAGCGGGGCGCGTTCCAGCACGAACAGCTCGGGGCCAACGGCCGCGGCGAGGGCCTCGCGGGCGAGGCGCACCTGCTTCGACGCCGCGCCGACCCCGAAGATCTCGCCAAGGATTTCGTCCAGCGGTATCAGGCTGCGGAACGGCGCCGCGCCCGGGCGCCGCTCGCCCGCCGGCCGGTCGGCCAGTTCTTCGACCCGGTGCATGACGCCGACCGTGACCGGCTTGCCGCACACCGGGCAGAGGCCGTTGCCGGCGCGGGTCTCGGCGGGGGTGAGGCGGACGTCGCACTTGCGGTGACCGTCGAGGTGGTATTTGCCTTCCTCGGGGAAGAACTCGACGGTGCCGCCGTAGCCTCTGCCCGTGGCGAGGGCGCGGCGCATGGCGTGGTAGTCCACGCCGGTCTCGAACACGCAGGCTTCGCGCGCCAGCTTCTCCGGGGAATGCGCGTCGGAGTTCGAGACGAGACGGTAGCGGTCAAGCGCGGACAGGCGCCAGTTCATGGGCGGGTCGGAGGAGAGCCCGGTTTCCACGGCGAAGACCTGGCCGGCCATGTCCGCGTAGCAGTCGGCGATGCTGTCGAATCCGGACTTGGATCCGAGCGCGGAGAACCACGGCGTCCAGACGTGGGCCGGGACCAGGAACGCGCCTTCGCCGGCCTGCAGAACGATTTCCAGGAGGTTGCGCGAATCCAGGCCGAGGATGGGCCTTCCGTCGGCGGCGATGTTGCCGATCCGCGCCAGCGGCGCGACGATGCGTTCGGCGATCTCCAGCGTGGGGGCGTAGACCAGGTGGTGGACCTTGCGGGTGCGGTCGTCCCTTTTGTAAATGGTGGAGATCTCCGCCTGGAGCATGAAGCGCACGGCGCGGCGGCAGGTCGGCGGCACCTGTTCCTGGACGCGGCGGTCGAAAAGGTTGTTGAGGCGGAAGAGCCCCGGCTCGGCCGGCACGAGGTCGCGCCGGATTTCGCTCAGCCATCCCGGGTGCGTGAAGTCGCCGGTGCCCATGACGGCCAGGCCCTTGCGCAGTCCCCAGCGGGCGAGGTTGGGGAGGTCGCAGTCGCGGCTCGTGGCGCGCGAGAACCTGGAATGCACGTGCAGGTCGGCGTAGAAGGAGCTCATGGCGCCGGTTTCTCCGCGTCCGGTTCCGCGCCCGCCAGCAGGGCCTTGAGGAAAAAGAAGATCTCGGCGGCGCCCAGCTCCTTGGCCAGTTTCCCCCTCACGCGGCTCCCTCCCTGACGGCCATGCGCCCGTGCCCGTGCCCATGCCGCCCGTGCGCCGGGCCGGCAGGAGAAGTGTCCAAGGTTCGACGCGTTTCGTCAAGCGGCGCGACCCGACAACTCCGGGGGGGTGTTCGCGCCGGACCTGAAGCGGACAGACCCCTCCGCTTGCGGGAGGGGAGGATTCCGCGCAGGGCTTGGCCGCCGCGTGGCGGCTGCAGGCGTGCGCGCGGTCCGGCCGCGGCGCCTACCAGCGGCGATCGTTGTCGCCGCCGCCGCCGCCGCGACGGCCGCCGAAGTCGTTTCCTTCGCGACGCGGCTTCGGCTGGGACTCGTTCACGCGCAGCCGGCGCCCCATGAAATCGGCGCCGTTGGTCTTTTCGATCGCGCTGAGGGCCTCGTTGCGCTCGGGCATTTCAACGAACCCGAATCCCCTCGACTGACCGGAGAAGCGGTCCATGACTACGCGGGCCGAGGCGACTTGGCCGTAGCTCTCAAAGAGCGTCCGCAGGTCCGCGTCGCTCGCGCTGTAGGGGAGGTTGCCAACATAGATGTCCATCCGTCTTCCTCTCTCGTGTCATGCTGCCTTCCGACCGATACCTCAACCATGACACAAGATGAAGCCCGGCCATCACCTGCACGACCGGTCGAGGCGGGCTGCAAGACCGCGCTCCGCCCGGCGTGCCGGCCCCAGCGCCGCGCTCCAAGCGGAGCGGCGTGCGCATGAAGACCGGCGGAATAATATCTCGACGGCCAAAAGCTGAAAACAGAAAAAGAAGCTTTTTTGACGGCGGGTATTCGGGTATGGGAGCCGCTGCCGCGGGCGGAAGGACCCGGCGGCGGGCGGAATAGACGGGAGCGAGTTTCGGCCGTGCCAATGCGTGATCCCAGCGACGGCGTGCCGCGCATCGACCTGATGGGCGCGGGCGGGGACGGTCTTGCGCGCGCGCCGGCCGCGGCCCCGGACGCGCACATGACGGCGGAGGCTCTTTTCCGCAACTACACGTCCATCGTGGAGTCGCGCGCCATATACTATCCGCTCGCCTACCGCTTCCTGCGCAGCCTCGGGCGCGGGCGTCAGGGCGAGGTCTTTCTCGGCCTGCGCCAGGGCGCGCGGGGTTGCGCAACGGAGCACGCGATCAAGGTCTTCGATCCTTCGCTCTACCGCAACCCGGCCGAGTACTGGACCGATATGGGGCGCATCGCGTCGCAGGTTTCGCGCCTGCAGCGCGTCCAGAGCCCCCACCTCGTGACGGGCAACAGCTACGAGGAGACCTACGGCGTCGGCTACGTGGAGATGGAGCCGGTGGACGGCGTGGACCTGCGGTATCTGCTCTCGTCGCGCCACTTCTACTACGCCATGAAGCGCGCCCGGACTTCGGAATGGAGCCGGCTTTCGGGCGCGCTGTTTCAGGAGGACAAGGGCCGCCTGCGGTTCCAGCCGGGACTGGTGGTGTACATCCTGCACGGAATCCTGCGCGGGCTGGAGCGGCTGCACGCCATGAGCTTTCTGCATTCGGACGTCAAGCCCGGCAACGTGATGATCGACCGGCTGGGGTTCGTGAAGCTCGTCGATTTCGGCCGCGCGGTGGCGGTGGGCGAGCGGCTGACGCTGCTGCTGGGATCGCCGCCGTACATGGCGCCCGAGATCCACCGGCGCGAAGCCGGCGCGCCGTCGTCCGACATCTACAGCGCGGGCATCATGGCGCTCGAAATGCTGCGCGGCGTGCCGGTCGACGCGGGGCCGCAGCCGGACGAAGCCGCGCTTCTGGAAGCGAAGCTCGGGCTGTCCGGGCGCCTGGCGGGCCTGCTGCCGGCGCGCGTGGCCGAGAACCGCTGGCTGGTGGACATCCTGCGGCGCATGATCGAGCCGGAAGCGCAACGGCGCTTCCGCAGCGCCAAGGAGGCGGATTCCGCGGACTACGGCCTGCGGATCATCGACAAGCAGCTGGTGCGGGCCGACCTGGACAGCGAGCACGCGCGCGACCTGGCGGACTACCTGGCGCTGTTCGTGGACGCGGATACGGACCGCGTGGACATGAAACGCCACCTCGACGGCGACGGCGGGCAGCGGGGCTGACCGCCCGCGGCCGGAAGGCAATCCGGCGGGCTATGCCCCCGTCCGGCGGCCGAACAGCAAATTCATCAGGTCGCCGTTGCGCATGGCGCCGAGACTGCCTTGCCGGCAGGCGACCTCGTCGAAGGTCCGGACCCCGTCCGGCGCGCGGCCGGACAGGCGCACGGCCACCGGCACGGGGGTGCGCGTGTGTTTGCCGAGCGCCACGGGCACGGGATGGTCCGGCAGCACGCACGCGTTCAGGTCCGCGCCGAACGCGTTCAGAACGGGGGCGACCACGCGGGAATCGAAGTCCTCGATGGCGGCGAGTTTCCTGCCCAGGTTGCGCTCGTGCGAGACTTCGTCGATCGCTTCCACGTGGAGGTAGACCAGGTCGTGCGCGCGCAGGGCCTCGATCGCGGCGCGCGCCTTGCCTTCGTAGTTGGTGTCGATGTAGCCGGTCGCCCCGGGCACGCGGATCACGTCCATGCCGAGGCAGCGGCCCAGGCCCATGATCACGTCGACCGCCGAGATGACCGCGCCGGTGATGCCGTACTTTTCCGCCAGGGTGCGCAGCGCCCCGGCGCGTCCGCCGCTCCAGGGCCAGACGCCGTTGGCCGGGCTCTTTCCGCTCGCGGCCAGCCGGCGGTTCGCGGGCGCCGCCTCCAGCACGGCGGGCGCCTCGGCGATCAGGCGGCGCAGGAACGCGGCGGTTCCGGCGGCCTCGTCCGCGACGGCCGCGGGCAGGTGCTCCGCGACGCGCTCGCCGTGGTTGTCGTCGGGTTTGTCGGTGCGCACGCGCTCCGAGAAGCGCGGCCCGGAGAGCACCAGTATGTTGCGGTAGCCGACGCCGGCGTGGAAGCGGACGTCGGGCGCGCCGAAGGCGGCGTTGAGCGCCGCGACGAGCTCCTCCGCCGCGGCCTGCGGCAGGTGCCCGGCGGAATAGTCTTTGAGGATTCCGTCTTCCACGCTCACCAGGTTGAGCCGGAAGGCCACGTCCCCCGGCCCGAGCGCCACGCCGCGTCCCGCCGCTTCGAGGGGGCCGCGGCCGCAGAACTCCGTGGGCAGGTCGCAGCCCAGCACCGACATGTTGGCGACCTCGCTGCTGGTGGGAAAGCCCTCGGGCAAAGTCAAAAGGGTGCCGCTGCAGCCTTCGCGCGCGATGCTGTCCATGGCCGGCGTGCGCGCGGCCTGGAGGGGGGTGCGGCCGCCAAGCGCGGCGACCGGCTCGTCGGCCATGCCGTCGGGCAGAAAGATGACGGTGTGCGGTCGGGACATAGCGCGGGAAGTGTGTCACACGACGCGGAGGCTGTCGAGGATTTCGGCTATTCCCGCGCGAGGCCGAGGGCGATGATGGCGTCGAGCAGGCGGTCGTAGGACATGCCGTCCCTGGCCGCCGAATCCCAGTGCTTTTCGCCGGCGGGTTTGCGCGGCGGAAGGGGCCCGATCTCGCGCATGAGCAGGTCCACGTATTCGAGCTTCTTCAGCGCGCCCCATCCGCAAGCCTATACTGGGGCCGGGGGCCGGCGCTTCACGAACGGGCCGGGCTACGGCGGGCATTCGGCGCAGACGGAGCGGAACAGGTTGGTGGAAAGGTAGCGGTCGCCGCGGTCGCAGAGGATCGTGACCACCGTGTCGGAAGGCGCGAGCTCGCTCGCCACGCGCACCGCCGCCCACACCGCCGCGCCGCTGCTCATGCCCGCGAACAGCCCCTCCTCGAGCGCCAGGCGCTCGGTCATGGCGAACGCGGGCCGGTCCTCGACGGTCATGACGCGATCCAGGCGCGCGCGCTCGAAGATGCCGGGCACAATGGACTCCGACATGTTCTTCAGGCCCTGGATGGCGTGTCCCGGCGTGGGTTCGACGCCGACGATCAGGACGCCGGGATTGCGCTCCTTCAGGCGCCGGCCCACGCCCATGAGCGTGCCGGTGGTGCCCATGCCGGCCACGAAGGCGGTGACCTCGCCGCCGGTCTGCGCGAGGATCTCGGCCCCGGTGGTCGCGTAGTGACTTCGCCAGTTGGCCTCGTTGTCGAACTGGTTGGGCATGTAGTAGCGGTCGGGCGCCTCGGCCAGGATGCGGCGGGCCTCGCGGATCGCGCCGTCGGTGCGCTCGTGCGCGGGCGTGAGCACCAGCTCGGCGCCGAAGGCCTGCAGGACCAGGCGGCGCTCCGTGCTGACGCATTCCGGCATGGTCAGCTTGACCCGGTAGCCCTTGCACGCGCCCACCATGGCCAGCCCGATGCCGGTGTTTCCCGAGGTCGGCTCCAGGATGACCTTGCCCGGCGTGAGCAGGCCGGACGCCTCCGCGGCGTTGACCATCCAGAGCGCGGGGCGGTCCTTGAGCGATCCCCCGGGGTTGTTGCCCTCCAGCTTGGCGAGGATGCGGGCGCCGTGTTCGGGCCGCACGCGGCGCAACTCGACCAGCGGCGTGTTGCCGATCGAGTCCAGCAGGCCGCGGGCGGCGGAATCGGATTGCGAAACCATGCGGCAACGATACGCCCCGCACGGGGTACCGTCGACGCTAAAACTGACCCACAACGCGGCCGTCCCCTCCGGCGCTTGACGCGCTTCGCCGCGCTGTGTGAATATGCGCCGACACGCGAGGGAAAGGAGGAGCGCGATGAACAGAAAGGCATGTGTTCTGACCTTGGCACTCGCCGCGGGCGCCGTGACGGGCTGCGGGAAGCGGCCGGCGGAGGAAGCGGCGCGCCCGCGGGTGATCGCCGTGATTCCCAAGGGCACCACGCACGAGTTCTGGAAGTCCATTCACGCCGGCGCGGCGCGCGCGGCGCGGGAATGCGGCGTGGAGATCATCTGGAAAGGGCCGCTGAAGGAGGACGACCGCGACGCGCAGATCGAGGTCGTCGAGAACATGATCGGGCGCGGCGTGGACGGGATCGTGCTGGCGCCGCTGGACGACACGGCGCTGCGGCAGCCGGTGGCCTCGGCCAGGGCGGCCGGCATCCCGGTGGTAATCATCGATTCGGACCTGAAGAGCGAAGACTACGTCAGCTTCGTGGCCACGGACAACCGCGTGGGCGGCGAAAAGGGCGGGCGGCGCCTGGCCGAGATGCTGGGAGGCAGGGGCAAGGTGGTCATGCTGCGCTACCAGGAGGGGTCGGCCAGCACCATGAACCGCGAGCAGGGCTTCATGGACGCCATGCGGGCGTTCCCGGAGATCGAAGTCGTCAGCGCCAACCAGTACGGCGGCGCCACGACGGAGAGCGCCTACCGGGCCAGCGAGAACCTTCTGGCGCCGTACAAGCAGGACGGCGGTCTGACGGTGGACGGCATCTTCTGCCCGAATGAGTCAACCACGTTCGGGATGCTGCGGGCCCTGCAGGACGGCGGAGTGGCGGGCAAGGTCAAGTACGTGGGCTTCGACAGTTCGGACAAGCTCGTGCAGGCCCTCGCGGGCGGCGAGATCCACGGCCTGGTGCTGCAGGATCCGATGAACATGGGCTACCTGGGCGTGAAGACCATGGTGGCGCACCTCGACGGGAAGCCGGTGGAGAAGCGCATCGACACGGGGTCCTCGGTGGCCACGCCGGAGAACATGAACGAGGCCCGGACCCGGGAGCTGCTCAAGCCCGACTTCGCGCAATGGTTGAAGTGACCATGCCGCCCTGTTTCGAAATGCGGGGCCTGAGCAAGCGGTTCGGGGCCACGGCGGCCCTGGACGGCGTCGACTTATGCGTGGCCCCCGGCGAAGCGCACGCGCTGGTGGGCGAGAACGGCGCGGGCAAGAGCACGCTGATGAAGATCCTCGCCGGCGCGGAGCGCGCCGACGCCGGCGAGATGCGCCTGGCCGGGCGCGCCTACCGCCCGTCCGATCCCCTGGACGCGCGGCGCCGCGGCATCGCCATGATCTACCAGGAGCTGTCGCTCGCCGATCACCTCACCGTGGAAGAGAACATCTCCCTCGGCCTGGAGCCGTCGCGCGGCGGCGTGGTGCGCTTCCGCTTCGCGCGGGAGCGCGCCCGCGCGGCGCTGGCGCAGCTCGGGCACGGCGATCTTCCCGCCGGCGCGCGCACGGGCGGCCTGTCCGTGGCGGAGCGGCAGGTCGTGGAGATCGCGCGCGCGGTGGCCACGGGGTGCCGGGTGCTGGTGCTGGACGAGCCGACCAGCAGCCTGGGGCAGGCCGACGTGGTCCGCCTTTTCGCCCTGATCGGCCGGCTGAAGAAGCAGGACGTGGGCGTGGTCTATATTTCGCATTTCATCGAGGAGGTCAAGCGGGTGGGCGACCGCTACACGGTGCTGCGCGACGGCGCCGTGGCCGGCGGGGGGCGGACGGAAGAGGCGACCGTTGACGGCATCGTGAGCCTCATGATCGGGCGGCGGCTCGAGCGCCTGTACCCGCGCACGCGCCGCGCGCCGGGCGAGGAAGTCCTGCGGCTGGAGAATCTGTCGGGCGTTGAACGGCCGACGGGCGCGTGCCTCGCGCTGCGGCGCGGCGAAGTGCTGGGCATCGCGGGCCTGATCGGCGCCGGGCGCACGGAGCTTCTGCGGGCGGTCTTCGGGCTGGACGCGGTGAAGTCGGGCCGCGTGGCGGTGGGCGCGGCGGCGTTCCGCCCTTCGCCGCCGGACATGTTGAAGGCCGGCGCGGGGTTCTTGAGCGAGGACCGCAAGGGCGAGGGACTGGCCGTCGGCATGAGCGTGGCCGAGAACATGGTGCTCTCGCGGCCGGGCGGGGTGGGGCGCTTCGGTTTCGTTGCCCCGCGGCGCGTCCGCGCCGCGGCCGGGGCATGGTCGGCGCGCCTGGGCATCCGCTGCCGCGACACGTCCGACGCCTGCGCGGCGCTCTCCGGCGGCAACCAGCAGAAGGTGGCCATGGCGCGGCTGCTCTATCAGGACGCGGACGTGCTCCTCCTGGACGAGCCCACGCGCGGCATCGACGTGGCCAGCAAGGCGCAGATATACGGCTTGATCGACCGCCTGGCCTGCGGCGCGGACCGCGCCCGCGCCTGCGCCGTGCTGATGGTGAGCAGCTACCTGCCCGAGCTGCTCGGCATGTGCGACCGCATCGCGGTCATGTGCCGCGGCCGGCTGGGCGAAGCCAGGCCGGCCGCGGAGTGGGACGAGCAATCCCTGCTGCGGGCGGCCGCGGCCGGGGAGGCGGCATGAGCGGCGGGGCGCGCAGAGGCGGATTCAGGCTGCCGGGCGCGCTGGGCCCGATGCTGGGTCTGGGGGCGGTGCTGCTCTTCTTCGGTTTCCTGGCGCCGCCGAGCTTCGCCACGCTGGCGAACATGCAGACCGTCGCGCGGCAGTCCGCCATCGTGGGCACGGCCGCGCTGGGCATGACGCTGGTCATCATCTCCGGCGGGATCGACCTGTCCGTCGGATCGGTCATCGCCCTGACCACGGTGGTGATCGCCTACCTGCTGAAAACCGCGGGCATGCATCCGCTGGCCGCGGCGCTGCTGGGCGTGGGCGCGGGCGCGTGGTGCGGACTGGTCACCGGACTGCTGGTGACGCAGTTGCGCATGGTGCCCTTCATCGTGACGCTGGGCATGATGCTGGTCATCCGCGGCGTGGCCAAGAACATCGCCGACGAGAAGAAGATCGACGCGCCGCTGACCGGCCTGAACAGGCTGCTGGCCGCCGGCGGGGCGTGGGACTGGCCCCCGGGCGTATGGCTGGTGATCGGCATGGCCGTGATCGTGGCCGGCCTGCTGCGCTACACGGTCTTCGGGCGCCACGTTTTCGCCGTGGGATCCAACGCGCAGACGGCGCGGCTGTGCGGCGTGCGGGTTGACGAGGTCAGGGCGCTGGTGTACACGCTTGGCGGAACGTTCGCGGGTCTGGCGGGCGTGATGCAGTTCTCGCGGCTGACGGTGGGCGATCCGACCGTGGCGATCGGCAAGGAGCTGGACGTGATCGCGGCGGTGGTGATCGGCGGGGGCAGCCTGGCCGGCGGCGAAGGGTCCGTGCCCGGGAGCCTGATCGGCGCGCTGATCATGACCGTGATCCGCAACGGATGCTCGCAGATGGGCCTTCCGACGTGGGTGCAGGAGGTCGTGACGGGCGGGATCATCGTGCTGGCCGTGGCCGTGGACAGCCTGCGGCACAGGCTGCGGAGGTAGGGGAGGAGGAAAGGAATATGCCGAAACGCACGGACATCAAGAAGGTCATGATCATCGGGTCGGGCCCCATCGTCATCGGGCAGGCCTGCGAATTCGACTACTCGGGGACCCAGGCCTGCAAGGCGCTGCGAAGCCTCGGCTACGAAATCGTGCTGGTTAATTCCAATCCGGCCACGATCATGACCGACCCGGGCATGGCGGACTTCACGTACATCGAGCCCCTCACGCTGGAGACGGTGTCGGAGATCGTGGCCAGGGAGAAGCCCGACGCGCTTCTGCCCAACCTGGGCGGGCAGTCCGGCCTCAACCTTTCGTCGGAACTGGCGCGCGCGGGCGTGCTGGAGAAGCACGGGGTGCGCGTGATCGGCGTGCAGGTGGACGCCATCAAGCGCGGCGAAGACCGCCAGGCGTTCAAGGATACGATGGCCAGTCTCGGCATCGACGTGCCGCGCAGCGCCATTGCCAATTCGCCGGAAGAGGCGGAGAAAGCGCTGGCCGAGGTCGGTCTGCCGTGCGTCATACGCCCGGCCTACACCATGGGCGGAACGGGCGGGGGCTTCGCGTACAACGTCCAGGAGTTCAACGCGCTGGTCGAGCGCGGGCTGCGGGCGAGCCTGGTGGGCCAGATCCTGGTCGAGGAATCCGTCCTGGGATGGGAGGAACTCGAGCTGGAGGTGGTGCGCGACGGCGGGAACCGGATGATCACGGTCTGCTTCATCGAGAACGTCGACGCCATGGGCGTGCACACCGGGGACAGCTACTGCACGGCCCCCATGCTGACCATCGCCCCCGAGCTGCAGGAGCGTCTGCGGAAGTATTCCTACGCCATCGTCGAGGCCATCGGGGTCATCGGCGGCACGAACATTCAGTTCGCCCACGACCCGAAAAGCGGGCGCGTCGTGGCGATCGAAATCAATCCGCGCACCTCGCGCTCCTCCGCCCTGGCTTCGAAAGCCACGGGCTTTCCCATCGCCTACGTATCCGCGCTGCTGGCCGGCGGACTCACCCTGGACGAGATCCCGTACTGGCGCGACGGAACGCTGGACAAGTATACGCCGTCGGGCGACTACGTGGTCGTCAAGTTCGCGCGCTGGGCCTTCGAGAAGTTCCCCGCGCTGCCGGACCGGCTGGGCACGCAGATGCGCGCCGTGGGCGAGGTGATGAGCATCGGCAAAACCTACAAGGAGGCCCTGCAGAAGGCCGTGCGCTCCCGGGAAGACGGCCGCTACGGGCTGGGTTTCGCCCGGGACTACAACCGCAAGACGCTGGACGAGCTCATGCTGATGCTGGCCGAGCCGTCGAGCGAACGGCAGTTCATCATGTACGAGGCCCTCCGCAAGGGCGCCGACGTGCGGAAGCTGTACGCGAAGACCTACATCAAGCCCTGGTTCATCACGCAGATGAAGGAGCTGGTCGAGCTCGAGGAACGGATCCTCGGGCACAAGGGGGGCGAGCTGCCGGACGAACTGCTGATCCGCGCGAAGAAAGACGGCTTCGCCGACCGCTACCTGTCCAGGCTGCTGGGCGTGACCGAGCCCGCGCTCCGCGCGCGGCGCCGCAGGCTGGGCGTGACCGAGGGCTGGCACCCCGTGCCGGTGAGCGGCGTGGAGAACGCCGCCTACTACTACTCGAGCTACAACGCGCCCGACGTGACGGCCGCGTCGGCCAATCGCAAGATCATGATCCTCGGCGGCGGCCCCAACCGCATCGGGCAGGGCATCGAGTTCGACTACTGCTGCGTGCACGCGGCCTTTGCGCTGCGCGACGAAGGCATCGAATCCATCATGGTGAACTGCAATCCCGAGACCGTCTCCACCGACTACGACACGTCGAACAAGCTCTATTTCGAGCCGCTGACGGTCGAAGACGTGCTCAGCATCTACGAGAAGGAGAAACCCGACGGCCTGATCTGCCAGTTCGGCGGCCAGACGCCGCTGAATATCGCGCGCGAGCTGGCCGGCGCCGGCGTGAAGATCATCGGCACGGGCGTGGACTCGATCGAGCTGGCGGAGGACCGCGACCGCTTCCGCCGGAAGATGGAGGAGATGGGCATTCCGCAGCCCGAGAGCGGAATGGCCAGCACGCTCGAAGACGCGCTGGCGATCGCGAAGCGCATCGGCTACCCGCTCATGGTGCGCCCGTCGTTCGTCCTGGGCGGGCGCGGCATGGAGGTCGTGCACGACGCGGAGATGCTGAAACACTACGTGCAGGCGGCGGTGGACGTCGCGCCCGAACGGCCCATCCTGATCGACAAGTTCCTCGACAACGCGACCGAGGCCGAGGCCGACGCGCTGGCGGACGGCACGGACGCCTTCGTGCCGGCGGTAATGGAGCACATCGAGCAGGCGGGCGTGCATTCCGGCGACTCGGCCTGCGTCATCCCCCCCGTGGGCATCGCACCGCAACACATCGAGACGATTCGCGAGTATACGCGGCGGATTGCGGTGGAGCTCAAGGTCGTGGGCCTGATGAACATGCAGTACGCGATCTGCAACGACAAGGTCTACGTGCTGGAGGCCAACCCGCGCGCGAGCCGCACGGTGCCGCTGGTCAGCAAGGTCTGCGGCCTGTCCATGGCGCGCATCGCCACGCAGCTAATGCTGGGCAGGAGACTGAGCGCATTGAAGCTCGGGGAGCGCAAGATACGGCACTTCGGCGTGAAGGAGGCGGTGTTCCCGTTCTACTTCTATCCGGAGGTCGATCCGGTGCTGGGCCCGGAGATGCGCTCCACGGGCGAAGTGCTGGGGATGGCGGATTCCTTCGGCCTGGCCTTCTACAAGGCGCAGGACGCCGCCCAGGGCCGCCTGCCGCTCGGCGGCTGCGTGCTGATCACGGTGGCCGACAAGGACAAGGCCGGGGTGGTGGAGACGGCGCGCCGCTTCGCGGAGATGGGCTTCACGCTCAGGTCCACCGAGGGCACGCAGGCGTACCTGGCCGGGCGCGGCATCGCGTCCGAGCGCATCTTCAAGATGCGCGAAAAGCGGCCGCACATCGCCGACGCCATCATGAACGGCGAGATCCAGCTCGTGATCAACACGCCGCGCGGCAAGGCGAGCAAGGCCGACGATTCCTACATCCGCAAGGCCGCCATCCGGCACCGCATTCCTTATATCACCACGCTGGCCGCCGCCGCCGCCGCCGCGAAAGGCATCGCGGCGTACCGCAAAGGCAAGTCCGAGGTGAAGCCGCTGCAGGCCTACCACCGGGACATCGGGTGAGCCGGGAACCGGCCGTTCACGCCTTGCGCCAGGGGTCAGCCTCAATTCCTGCTGCTTTGGTGAAAAGCACGCGACGCTTCGATATGTCGCGTCTCGACTTCCTTGGCACCGTCGTGTCTGCCTCCCTGCCAATCCGATCTGGCAATCAGGAACTCAGGAAAGGGGAGACATCCAAATTCCAGGCTGATTTCCTGAGCTCCGGATTCCTGAGTTCCAGATTCCTGAGTTCCAGATTGAACATCCATTGCCATCAGTCGGGATGCTGTTGACATTCTGCACGCCGCTGCTCACCGCGCAGGTGTCCGGCAGCCAAAACAAGAACAGTTCGGGCACGCGCAGCGGGACCGAACTGCTCTTTCTAGGATAATTTCTATTTTCTCGGTCTGACCCTGAGATGACCGAGCCGGTGAATGTCCTGAGCCGGGGCAAGTATCAGGACGGCCTCTACTACTACGAGAGCACGCGCGACACCGCGAGCCACTTCTTCATCCACTACCTGCCCAAGGGCGTGTACGTCTTCGAGTACAGCGTCCGCGTCCAGTTGAAGGGCAGGTACCAGACCGGCATCGCCAGCATCCAGTGCATGTACGCGCCGGAATTCAACAGCCACAGCGAGAGTTTTGACCTGGAAGTGAACTAGCCCCTCCGTCACGGCGCGGGAAGCCGCGCCGGTCCCGGGGAGCGGATGCGCGTGCTCCGGCCGCGACAACGAGGAATGGTGGAGCTTCCTCAACCGGGCTCGAACTTACTTCGAGACCGGTTTTTCGTGGGTTCGCCGCAGTGGGTGATCCCCGGCCGTGGTCCTACGCTCGCCGCTTCCGTCTACGTCCGGCTGCCGCCGGACTGGGCCAAACCCGCCGCATCCTTATCGCGGCGTAGCGCAGCGAAGACGGACGTGTCGCGGCGTAGCGCAGCGAAGACGGACGTGTCGCTGCGGGAGCGGCGATGAATCGCGTAGACGGAAGCGCCGGGCCGCCTTTGCGCCGGTGGCGCAGTCCGCTTTCCCGGCCCTCCACGTGTCTCGGCGAAGCCGCAGGCGAAGACGGATGCGGCGGGCGCGGAGTTTACCCGCCGAAGCGTCTTCGCGAAGGAGGGGCAGTTCCGGGCACCACCTGCGCATCGAACGATCTCTTGTTCTCCGACCTTGCAACGGTGAGAATCTGGCGTATATTCTGCGGCAACAGGGAACGGACTGCTCCCGCGTGGAGGCGATGCCGGCATGGGTGACACAAGGCCAAAGTACAAGTATTCGGGTCACGAGACGTTCCCATGTCGCTATGCCTGGCTCCCGAAGGCCGTAGGCGCCCTGGCCAAAGACACCCTCCTCTTCACCGATGAAGACAGGGCCATGATAGAACTCGGCGTGGGGAAGAACATGGTGCGGGCCATACGGTTCTGGGCTGAAGCTGCATCCGTGGCAGAACGTAGTGACCACACAGGCCACAGAGTCACGGCGTTCGGCAGAGAACTGCTTGGCGAGAATGGCCTTGACCCCTATATGGAGGATTCCCAAACGCTTTGGCTCCTGCACTGGAAACTCGCCACGCAATACGAGGAACCCCTGTTCGCCTGGGATTTCATGTTCAACAGGTGGCAAGAACCGGAGTTCACCCGAACCCTATTGTCGAGAGTCTTCGCGCAAGAGACGCGCCTTGAGAAGAAGACTCTGTCCGCCGCTACCCTATCGCATCATGTTGACACGTTCATCCACACGTATGTGCCGACGCAGGGAACCAAGACGGACGTGATGGAAGAGAATCTCGATTGTCCCCTCGTCGAACTCAACCTCATTCGTCGAGTCGGCGAGAGGGATGCAGATGCGACCGGCGGAAGACGCGAGACGATCTATGCGTTTCGACACGAACCCAAGCCGGAGATCGGCACGGCTCTTTTCCTCTATGCTCTTGCGGATTTCTTCCAAAGGCGCCATCCCCACGAATCGACACTGTCGTTTCGGCAGGTCGCCACAGGGCATGGCAGTCCCGGCGCGGTCTTCAAAATGCCGGAAATGGAAGTGCGGGAAAGACTGGAGGCGTCTGCAAGTCACGAAGAAGCGCCTTTCGGCTTCGAGGACGGGGCGAGCAGCCAACAGGTGCGCAGACGGCGCGAAATCTCCGAAAGCGCATTCCTGGCGGCAATCTACGAACGGGAGACGGCCTGTGTCTGAACGTAAGGCAAACCCGGTCTTCAGACCGCTCCCTCGTTTCATGCGTTCGGTTCACCTGGAACGCGACTTCCGCGACCCGGAGGCTGTGGCGGGGTACATACTCACTGACTACGCAAGAGAAGCCCTGGGGAGAATAGGCGAGGGTCTTCGTTCGAACTCGGCGCGGAGATCCTGGCGAATCACGGGCAACTATGGCGCCGGCAAGTCCAGCTTCGCGCTTGTGCTGGCCCACTGGTTCTCAGACCGCAGAACGCTGCCCAAGGAGATCAGACGCGGATTGACGGGCACGCCGTTTCCCCATGCCCTACCGAACCTCCTCCCGATCCTCATCACCGGCGCGCGTCAGCCGATCGCCACTGCACTTGTCCGCGCCATTTCCCATGGCATGCAGGAGGCGACGGGTCTGTCCGATGCGCGTGCCTACCCATGGTGCAGCGGCGAGACAAACGATGATACCCCGATCGTGACTGACAGGCAGGTGATGGATTGCGTCACCGCCGCGCAGAAGAAGATCGAACGGCAGTCAAGGTGGAAAGGCATCCTGCTCCTCATAGACGAACTTGGGAAGTTCCTCGAGTTCGCCGTTCTTCATCCCGAGCGACAGGACATCTATGTCCTCCAACAACTCGCTGAGTTCTCTGCTCGCAGCCGCGAACAGCCTTTCTTCGTCGTCGGGCTAACCCACCAAGGGTTTAGCGACTATGCCCATGACCTTTCAGTTGTGGCCCAGCGCGAATGGGAGAAGGTCGCGGCCAGGTTCGACGAGATCGTTTTCGACCAACCACTGGAGCAGTTCTCGACGCTGGTTTCCGCCGCGCTCAACGTGCGGCTCAGCGCGCTCCCTACCGGGACCGGCGCTGTCGCGAGGAAGTCTATGGAACGGGCGATGGACTTCGGCTGGTTCGGCACGGCGCCGGCGAAATCCCTTCTGCTCCAGAACGCGGCCAAGATATACCCTCTGGACGCTCTTGCGCTTCCTGTCTTGGCCCGGATATTCAACCGGTTCGGACAGAACGAGAGGTCCCTGTTCAGCTTCCTGTTGTCGAACGAACCATTTGGCTTGCAGGCTTGCGCCGACGGCAAGGTCCGGGCAGGCGGTTTCTACGGTCTCGCTGAGGTATACGACTACGTTCGCCACAACCTGGGGCAGCGTCTTGCGTCGCAAAGCTACCGCAGTCACTGGAATCACATTGACTCTGTCGTTCAGAGTTTCCCGGCCGAGAGCAACACAGAGGGCCAGGTTCTCCGCACGGTTGGCATCCTCAACCTGCTTGGTTCCAACGAATTCGTGGCGACCGAGGGGGTCATAACGACCGCCGTTGAGGCATCCGATCCCGGTGTCTCCCCGGCCGCTGTTCGCAAGGCGCTCCAGAACCTTACGGGCAAGAAGCGGGCACTCTACCATCGAGGCACAGCGGGCGGTTACTGCCTATGGCCTTACACGAGTGTTGACATCGAGAAGGCGTACCAGGACGCGCTCCAGACAGTCCCTGCCGCGGTTCACGTGTCACAGCGGATCGAAACGTACCTGGAACGCCGACCCGTCGTTGCGAGAAGGCACTACATACAGACCGGCAACCTCCGCTATTTCGACGTGCGGCACGTCTCCGTCAAGGACCTGGAAACTGCCATCGAGAAGCGCATCGCCGACGCCGACGGCCAGGTCCTGACGATTCTGTGCGAGACGGAAGAGGAACGCCTTGTCGCCCTGCAGTTCGCGAAGCAACCCACGGTCGCGGCGAGACCGGATATCCTTCTGGCGATCCCTCCGCCGCTTTCCTGCCTGGGTGGACTGGTAGCCGAGGCAGAGCGCTGGGAATGTGTCGCGAGGAATACGCCGGAACTGCGGAACGATCGGTATGCGGCCGAAGAGGTGTCCCGCCAGGCGGCGGCCGCCCGTATTGCACTGCAAAAAAGGATCCAAGCCTTCCTGGGCCTTCACGAGTTCGCCAAACAAACGAACCTCGTCTTCTACCACAAAGGCAGGCCCCTTCTTGTGGCTTCGGGCCGGGAACTCCTGCACCAACTCTCGAACATCTGCGATTCGATCTACCCGGCCGCCCCGCACGTCCGAAACGAACTCGTCAACCGCCGCCAGTTGAGTTCCGCCGCGGCTGCCGCCCGCATGCGCTTGATCGAGCGCATGCTGTCCCAACCCGGCGCCGAGTTTATGGGCATGGACCCAGGCAAGAAACCGCCTGAGATGTCGATGTACCTGTCCGTACTTCGCGCGGCAGGAATCCACCGTCGCACCGCGGACGGCTGGACCATTGAAGAACCGGACCCCGCGAACGATGCATGCAAGGTGCTTCCGTCTTTCCGGTACATTGCCGCCGTCCTGAACAGAACGCCCGACGCCAGAGTGCCCGTTACCGCCCTGATTGAGGAACTCGGCCAGCCGCCATACGGTGTGCGCGACGGCCTTATTCCGATCTTCCTGGCCGCGTTTCTTGTCTCCCATCAGAGTCAGGTCGCGCTGTACGAGAAGGGCACGTTCCTGCCGTCGGTCGATGCCCCCTCCTTCTTGCGGCTGACGAAGGCGCCGGAGACCTTCGAAATGCAGTGGTGCGCCATTGAAGGCATCAGGTCCGATCTCCTCAAGCGACTCAGTTCCCTGCTGGTGAAAACGACCCCGTCCCGAGAGAAGCTCGCGGTGCTCGACATCGTTCGCCCCATTTGCACTTTTGTTGCCGCCCTGCCGGAATACACGCGCAACACGAAGCGATTGGCCAAGGAAACGGTTGCGGCGCGCACGGAGATTCTGGCTGCCCGTGATCCCGTTCGTCTTCTCTTCCATGCGCTGCCTACCGCATGCGGATTTGCCCCGTTCCTATCCGCGAAGGAAACACAGTCCAATGCCGACCAGTTTGCGAAGCGACTGGGCGCCCTGTTGGATGAACTGAAGGTCGCGTATTCTGAACTCAGGTCACGCATCAAGACCCAGATCGAAAGTGCCTTCAATCTCAGTGGAGCACACCTCCAGTTCAGGCAGGAGGTAGCGGCGCGTTCGCAAAGGCTCGTGCTCGCCGGCACCGAACCCAGACTCAAGGCGTTCTGTATTCGCCTGTCCGATACGAACCTATCCGAAGGCGATTGGCTGGATTCGGTCGGCAGTTTCGTGGCGTCCAAACCGCCTGCCAAGTGGACGGATCAAGACGAAGACCTCTTCAGTCAAGAAGTGGCCGCTCTCGCCGGCCGCTTCTGCCGGACGGAAGGCATGTTGTTCTCCGGGGAGGGCTCCGATAGAAAAGGCATCGGGATCAGGGTGACTCTCACCAAGGGCGACGGTTCAGAACGCGATCAGGTCGTCTACATGGGCACCCGCGACCAGGAGAAGGTACGCTCGGTCAAGGCGAAGATCGAAGACCTCATCCGTGGCGACGAGAATATCGGGGTCGCGGCGGCGGCCGAGGTCTTGTGGCGGCACCTCCGAGGAAAGGACTGGAACCATGACGGACAAAACTAGGCACATCCTGAGCCTGTCCGGGGGCAAGGATAGCACCGCCCTCGCCATCTTCATGCGGGACAAGGTGCCCGACATGGAGTACGTCTTCTGTGACACCGGCCAGGAACTGCGCGAGACCTACCAGTACCTTGACCAAGTCGAAGCCTATCTGGGCAAGAAGATCCATCGTCTTAACTCGCAAGCCTCATTCGATCACTGGCTAACCGTCTTCGGGGGCTATCTTCCCTCTGCCCGCATGCGGTGGTGTACGAAGATGCTCAAGCTCCGCCCGTTTGAGGAGTTCGTCGGGGAGACTCCGGTCGTCAGCTACATCGGCATTCGTGCCGATGAAGACCGCACCGGCTACATCAGCCACCGGGACAACATCACCACCGTGTACCCCTTCAAGGACGCCGGGATCGGCTACGAAGGCGTGATCCAGATCCTTCAGGACAGCGGGATCGGAATGCCCCCCTACATGCAATGGGGTCGGACCCATTCCGGTTGTTACTTCTGCTTCTTCCAGAAGAAGATCGAATGGGTTCGATTGCTGGAGACATACCCCGAGGATTTCGACAGGGCTCAGGCATACGAGAAGGAAGGTGCGGAACCAGGCGAGACCTTCACCTGGATTCAGGACATGCCGCTCCGGGAACTGCGCAAGCCCGAGAGGATCGCCAGGATCAAACAGGAACACGCCGATCGGACGGAGCGTTCCCGGCAGACGCGGGACAACAAGCGCCTCGTCGAGGTCTTCGGCGGAATCGTAGAGGATTCTGAGCCGGCGGCTTGTCTGATCTGTCAGTTGTAGCCAGGAAGAAGAGGAAGAACGCGAATGAAATACGACGTGGTCAAGTGGACAATCGCGGACCTGATTCGTGCGTACGAGGGGCGACAACTTGATCTTTGCCCTTCGTACCAGAGGAATCCGATATGGTCTCTAAGCGCCCAGAAGAAGTTGATCGAGACCATCCGGAGAGGACAACCCATTCCGAACTTCTTCATCAGGATGCTTCCAGGGGGTGGCTACGAGATGGTTGACGGTCAACAAAGGGCTCGTTCGATTATCGCTTTCTGGCGTGGTCATTTTCCGGATTCCACGGGCGTTCAACTTGACGCGAAAGGCAGAGATCTGAAAGCGAATGCTCAGGTGATGAAGGACTTCCAAGCCTATCCGCTCAATGTCACCATGATATCGGACCTCGACCCCAATGAGCATGTAGAAGGATTCTACGCGCTCGTCAACTCTACGGGTCTTCGCTTGAACCGACCAGAGCTTCGAAAGGCTGAATACTTTCAGACCAACTTCTTGCGGCTTGTTACGCTGTTGGCGGGCTTGCCTGACTTCAAGGAATTGCGCCTGTTCACTGACAGTTCGGCCAGCCGAATGAATGACATAGATTTTGTGGGGGAACTGGTTGCTTTGATGAAATATGGGACAAGCGACAAGAAGGAGAAAGTCGAGTCTCTCTACGAAGCGGACGTTGACGAATCCGAGTGCGAGGACCTGCGACGCCGATTTGCGACCGCATTGGCGCACTTCTGCCGCTTCAACAAGATCGTGCCTCTATACCGCACGCGCTACAGTCAAAAGAACGATTTCTACACGCTCTTCGGTTTTGTATGTGACGTTCCTTCCCTACCTCATGGCACGCTCGACTACTTCTACAGGGTCCTAGTTAAGGTTGACCCCTTTATCCGTCCATCTCAGGACAAGTGTGACCCATTCATGGACTACGCACTCAACTGCGTTACGCAGTCGAACTCGAAGAGGGCAAGAGATGCGCGCACCAACTTCTTGCGATCCCTCCTCCTCAATCCGGAAAGAACGCCGAATAACGTTCAGAAAGCAGTACTCGCGTTCTTTGGTTTGGGAACAGACTCCCTGGTGCGCTTCTCAGGTTATACGACACTGAATGCCGAACGTCTTAAGGATCCGCGCAACCTTGAGTTGCCCTTGGGAGGGGAGTGCTGATGACCTTCGACGAGAAAGAGGGTCTGATCCTTCTTGATGGGGCGGATGCAAAGGGGGACTACCTGCGCGTCGGCAACAAGGAACGGTTGTTGCTTGAACTTTACGAATCTGCGGGAGCAGGGAAAGGGAAGAATTCCTGTGTCTTCCGTGCGGCTGATCCTGATGGAGAAGAAGATGACCTAGTGGTGAAGATTTGCAGATTCCACAACAGATGGCCAGGTGCTCTCGCCGCACAGAAGAGAGCCCGGTTTGAACGCGAGATCAGTGCTATGCGCCTCGCTGCTGAGAAGAACATGGGGGACTTCTTGCTGGCGATCATCGATGATGGGGCTCTGCCTGTCTCTGGGAACGAGTTTCGGTTCTACGCGATGGAGAAGGCGGACTCCGACCTTGCCGCCTTCTTGGCGACCGATGTCCTTCCGCTTCAACAGAAGGTCTTCCTTTGCTACTCCATGATGCAGGCTCTACGTGCCCTTCACAATCTCGGCATCTACCACCGGGATCTCAAACCCGACAATATCTTCTTCGTGGACGCTCGGTGGAAGATAGGCGATCTCGGTTTCATAGCATATCGGCATGAAGATACGCAGATTGACCTCGACCGCGAGCGAATCGGGCCAACGGGCTTCATGTCGCCCGAGGCGGTCAACAAGGCTTTCGCTAACAGGGACAATGCCGAGTGTCGGTGCGATTGCTTGATCGACGACAAGTCCGACATCTTCCAACTTGGCAAATTGTTCTGGTTTGTCCTGCAAAGCGAGGTTCCCACAGGGCAACTGCAGATAGAGGACTTTTGGATCGAGGAGAAGTCCTTGTTTCATGACTTGATCGTCCCGATGCTTCAACAAGGGAAGGCCCGGCGACCTGATGCGGCAACTCTCGGACCGGCATTTGCCGCAATCCGACAGCGGTTGGCCGTATAGGCTATTCATCTTTTCGAAGAACATGTCAGAATCTGGCAAGACAATGCGGCTTTTTGAAGCGCTGTTTGACGCAGCGACGGAGACCCAAGTCGATGCCGTTCTGAAGCGACACGCCGAGATACTCCACGTTGCATCCAACTGGCATCCGCTCGACGGCAACGAGAGCAACTTCGGCGTCGTCGAGAACCAGCAGTCCTCTCCCATCGCTTCGTTGATCGAGAAGATCACGAACTCGATTGACGCCATCCTCATGCGGCGTTGCTACGAGGCGGGCATTGAACCGACATCCGCCGCCGCTCCGCGCACCATGGAAGCAGCCATCAAGGCATTCTTCCACAAGGACAGCGGCAGTTGGGT
>VGWJ01000007.1 GCA_016873635.1 Lentisphaerota bacterium
TTGGGAATGGCATCCCGGCCGTGCTCGTTGGTGCTCACCAGGACCGGCTTGACCGCGTTGCCCTCCACAACCGCCTGCGGCCCGATCGTGCCGGCCTTCGCCTCCAGCCGCTTCACCACCGGCCCGATCGCCGTGCCGCCGGCCCAGGTGCGGAAGATGTGGTGGTAGCTCATGAGGCTGTTGCGCTCGTTCACATCGTCCGGCCCCAGGATCTGCCGCTGCCCGATCGTCTCGGCCAGCACCTTGCCGCCGCGTTCGAGCTTCAGCCGCGGCGTGCCCGGAACCACCGGCACCGAGGCGCGGCCGACGCCCGCGGGCATCTCGAACTTCTGCGTCTTGCCGCCCAACTGCACGGTCAGCGTCGCCGGCGCCGTCAGGAAGGTGTCCAGATACACCAGGTCATGGGTGTCGTCGTGGATCTGGTCGTACGGCCGCGCCTGGTACGTCTGGTCCACCCACAGCTTCCGCCCCGGATCCCAGGCCTTGCGCAGCGACAGGCTCCGGTTCTTGTAGGTCACGAAGTAACGGTCCTGCGTGATCTCCTGCCGCTGGCCCGTCTTGAACCAGGCGCTGCCATAGGCCGTCGCGTGCAGGTAGCTCTCGTCCCGGGTGAACAGGAAGCGCTCGGAGCCCCACGGCCAGCGGCCCGGCATCAGGGCGGAGTCCTCGTTGAAGTCGTTCCAGATGATGATGTTGATCCACTCCGGACCATCGTTGATCGCGCCCTGCCACTGGTCGAGGTAGCCCCCCAGCCCGCGGTAGTCCTCCATGTTGGCGCTGTTGTAGTTGACGATGACGCCGGCGCTGTAGAGCTTGCCGAGATACTGCGTCACGCGGCGGCCCAGCGCGTTCTCGTTGAGGTTGACCCCGATCTGGTGGGCCACGAAGTTCTGCATCCCGTCAATGTACGACCCCGCCGGGGTCTTGAACAAATCCAGGTATCCTTCGAACGTGGGGTTGAAATAGTACCGCGGCCTCGCCATGAGGCCGGCATCCGGCACAAAGAACACCTTGATCCCATTTTCCTCCAGATACTTCAGGGTGGGGAGAAGGATCTGCTTGAAGGTGTTGTCCAGGATGTAGGCGCCGAGCACGGGCTTGCCGTCCTGCCGGAGCTGGTTGGGGTGGTCCTTGACCGTCTTCATCATGTCCAGGACGTTTTCCTTCCAGAAACACATGTACTCCGGCGCCAGGGCCAGCTTGAAGCCGGTGTTGAGCTGCTTGGCCGCCTCGTACATGTTGATCACATTCGGCTTGTTGTCGCCTCCCGCATTCCACGCCCCGATGTCGAGCCAGAATCCGTCGATCCCGTTGCGCTGGGCGATTTCGATCTGCTGTTTCCAGCGCTCCACGGAGCTGCCGTAACACATCATCACCCACGCCATCACCAGCCGATCCGGCTTCTTGACCTCCACGGCCGCCGGCGCCGCCGGCGCCGCCGTTTGCGCGCCCACATTGCCAACCGCCAGCACCGCCATCGCCACCACCGCCGCGATCGCCGCTACCGTCATCGATCTGCAGGTCATATCGCCCTCCTTGTTGTCTTCTGTTCCGATTAGATTTTTACTTACGCAGCAACCGTGCCAATTTGAATTCCCCTTAAATCAGCATCTCCACGCTATGAACGGCGGCGTTTTATGCCCATCCAACACCGGGCATCGTCCTGAGAACCTCTTGCCGCATGTGTACTGTTGTTTTCATTTTGCCTGCCGCATGTGCACTATTGTGCTCCCTTGAGCAACAGCACCGAGTTGAAGGACTCGGGTTGCAGGAGCATCGTGACAGCTCGCTGTCCTTCCCCCAGCACGCAACGGCGTTCCGTCTTCAACGGATTGGCGACCACGACCACCCGCGAACCCTCCGGATTCTCGAACGCCACCGCGTTGGCGCTCATCGGGCCTTTCGTTTCCAGGCGGACGGCGCCTGGCGCGATGAACCGTGAAAAATGTCTCATCACGTAGAACTCCGGATTGTAGGTGATCCGACCGGATTGGGCATCGACCGTCACCATGGCGTTCTGCCGCCAGCCCCAGGTGCTCAGCCCCGTCGGCGCAAGTGCCATGTTCCAGTACACGTAGGCATGGGAGCCGTTGATCGCGTAGTGATGCACGAGGTTGAAAACGTGATGGGCGTATTCCCATGTGTTGTTCCCGTCGCCGCATTCATTCTCGGTCTGCATCAGTTTCTTTTCGGGCCAGGCCGCCGCCACGCGCTGCGCCATCCCCTTGCCCGCCCATTGCAGGCCAATGCCGAAAATGAACCGGTTGGCATCCGGGTCCGCCAGGACGGCATTGACGAACCCGTCGTAGTCATCGGTATTGAGCGTGCCGAGCCAGATTTCGCAGTCGAGCCCGTGCCGGGCAAAGGCGGGACCGAGATAGTCGCGGATGAACTCGCGCAACTGCGAACCGGTCCACAGGCAGGAGGGAAACTTCTGGTCGGCCACCGGTTCGTTCTGGGGATGGACCTGGCTGATGCGAAGGCCCTGCAGCCGGTACGCCTCGACAAACCTGACGAAATAGAGCGCATAGGCGCGCAGGATTTCCGGCGTCCAGCGCAGGGTGCCGTAGTTGTACGCGCACGGGAACTTCATCCACGTCGGCGGGCTCCACGGCGAGGCGAACAACTTCAGGTCGGGCCGCAAGGCCTGTGCGGCCCGGATATAGGGAATCAGGAATCGCTCGTCGCGGGCGATGGAAAACCGTTCCATCGCCAGATCGCCCGCGGTCTCGTTGTGGCTGTACCACTCGGCCGCATAGTCGCTGGCGCCGATGGGAACGCGACCAATGTTGAACCGGCACCCCTCGGAGGGATCGAACAGCGCCCGCATCACTTCTTCCCGCTGCGCCGCGTTCACCGAGGACAGCGCCATCCAGCCAAGTTCGTTAAAGCATCCGCCCCAGCCTTCCCAGGTCTGGTGCCGTTCGTCCCCGATCCGCAGGTTGACCTCGCTGGCCCGGCCCGGCGCGCAGGAAGCGTTTTGCCAGGTTTTTGTACGGGTTGTGGCTATCCATTGTATCTTCATGGCACTCTCTGTTTTATCGTCTACTAGACAAAGAATATGTAAGCGCCAGACAGATGTCAACTCCTGCGCAATGGATCAGTACTGCCCGAAAAAGAAGGCGAGCCTTAGCCCGACTTGAAACCTCAATCGCTGAATGGGGCCTCAGACCAACCGTCCGGCCTCCAGTGCCTCGGACTGGAGGCCGATGCCCCACCCCCGCCCGCCGCTGGCGTCCAACGCCATCAGCAGATCATGGGCACTGCGGGCCAGGGCTCTCCCTGGAATCGCCCGCGCCCACCCACGCCATGCCCGAGACCCTGCGCGTGACCGCTCCGCTCCGAAACTCCACGTTGATCGCCAGCGTCGTCCGGGTGTTGCAGTGAACCCGGGAGACGATGGCCTCCGCCGGGGTCACACGCAGCGCATCCCCCACGCGCTCGGCCGCGCAGTTCCATGACTCAATGGACCCGTCTTCGCCTTCCACGACAAACGCCTGGGTCAGCGCCACTTCCTCCAGGCACTTGAAGATCTCGTGGACATCGTTGTCGCAACAGCCGCCGTCGCCGCCGCGCGGCCAGCGGCCATCCGCCGGGGGAAAGGGCGCCTGGCCGCCAAAGGCGCTGTTCACCCAGGTGTCAGGCCACGATTCGCCAGGCCCCAGCCCGCCGGCCTGCGGGTCGCCGCCCCAATAGCCGGTAACGAGCGTACGCGGCGGCGCCTTGTACCAATCCGAGATCATGGGCAGGTACTGCTCCCCGACAACCTCCTCTACGCAGCGTCCTTTCCCGGGGTTGTCCGGAAACTCCTTGAAGATCCGGGCGGCGATAAAAGGGTCGCTGACGAAGCTCCAGCGCAGCGTGCCGCTGTCGGCGTCAATGAGCTGGACGCAGGCGCCCAGGGCGTCCATCGCCTGCCGCAGCCAGTCCGGCTCGCCCGTCAGCAGGTAGAGATAGTAGAGGCCGTAAATCCGCCAGGCGCTCCAGCCATGGGGCGAGTTCATCATGTTCGGCGAGGCCAGGATGTCATATTGCGCCTCCCAGAAGCGCAGGCTGCCGCCGTTCATGCGGCAGTCCGGCACCAGCAACTGCGACAGACAGCGGTGCCCCCCGGCGAAATGCAGGGCGGCATCGAGATATTTCCGCCGGGCCGCCGGCTCGTCCTGCAGAAGGGCGAACATCGCCAACTGGGTGTAACTGCAGGAGATCATGCCGTCCTCGTAGGTCATCTCCCCTTCCGTCTGGATGTTGTCGAGGCTCCGGGCCAGCTCATCCATGGCACGACGAACGGAATCCAGATGGCGGTCGTAGCGCTCCCGCCAGCGCCGGTCGGATACGGCAAGCTTCCGCTCCTCCTCCATCACCTCCATGATGGATTTGCCGATATAGATGACCGAGGTGTAGTGAATCTCGCCGTTACGATAGGCGCCGTCGGCCGATTGCTTGGCGAGCATCAGGTCGGCCAGCGCGGCGGCGAACTCGAGATCACGGAGGTCGCCGGAGGCCTGGTAACGATCCACCATCAGGCTGGCGGCGCAGGCGTGGTTCTGGATGCGGTCCTCCCAGGAGGTGGGCCTCATCCGCTCCATGTCGTACATGAGCGGCCATATCTCCCGGAACTTCTGCTCGGCCCGGATGTCCAGGGCGGCGTCGGGGAAGTGGCGTTTGGCCAGGAAGCAGGAGAAGAAGCCCATCCAGCCCTCGACGTGCGAGGAGCCGATCTGGGCTTTGTCCAAGGCTTCCGCGCGCGCCCGTTGGAGATACCAGGACCAGGGGCGGCGCACATGGATCTTCGCCTCGGCGATCTTGCCGCCGGCGCCGTTCTCCGAGAAGGTGTGGACACCGATGTTGCCGCCCGGACAGAATGTCTTGCGAGTTTCCGCCGCACCGAACACGGTAACGCCCACGGCGGCGCCGGGCTCCACGGTGTGGCGGTCGCACGCGATCATCGGCGCGCCCGTGGTCGCGGCGAGGCGCGGCTTCACCTGATCCAGCGAGGGAATGTCCTCCAGGAAGATCGTCCACTGCCGCCGCTCGCCGGGCCGCAGGACGTCGAGTCCGCGCGGATGGCGCTTGGGCAAGGGGCCTCGATGCAAAAGGTCCAGGCACAAGGTGTAGATACGGTGCTGCCCGGGCTTGTACTCAAGATGCCAGGACGCCACAGGATCCGGCGAACTGATTCCGAGGATGCGGCCGCGGGGACTCATGGCGTACCCCCAGAAATGCGTCTTCTCGCAACGCAGAAGCGTCGGGAAATAACGGTCGTTCCAGTCGGGATACGCCGCCATGTAGGTGTCGAGGCCCAGGACCAGGGGCAAACGCCCGGGGGCGAAAGGACGAGCCCCGCGGTTCTCCACGGCAACCGCGATCCGTAGGCGCCCGCCCTCGACCGCGTATCCAAGCCGGTGGTGCACGCCGTCCACCGTCCCGGCGAACACCGGCTCTCCCGGCTCCTCCTGCCGCAGAATGACGCCGCTGCCGAAACGCGGACCCGCCCACGCGTCCGATCTGAAGCCGATCTCCTCCCAACCCTCAGCGCGGCGCACCCTCAAGGACGCCATGGTCCCGTCGCCACGCAACGCGCACATCACTCCGTCCGTCTCTTGGCCGATCGTCATATCCGCTCACCTCTACGGCCTGAATCCCGGCAGGAACTTCTTCTCGGCTTCGAAGAGCTCGAACGTCATCTTCCGGATGTCCGCGGGACAACTCACGGCCGCCGTCAACGGGTCCAGCATCAGGGCCTGGGCCGCGGTCTCGACGGACTTTGTGAGGCACGCGTCGGCGGCCAGGTCGAAGAAACGCATGTTCCAGTCGCACAGGGCCGCGCACTGGGACGGGAGCCGCCCGTAGTGCGACGGCCGGATGCCGAACCGGTCCACTAGGCACGCCACTTCCACGACGCCGTCCTGGGGAAGGTTGCTGATCACCCCGTGGTTGGGCATGTTCCCGTAGATCACAAAACTGGCGTTGGTCTCCATGGCCTGGATGATGTAGCTGGCGTACTCCCAGCTCCGCTCCAGCTTGAGCGGCGCCTTGCCCGAGATCACATCACGCCGGTGCTGGTCGGTGTTCTTGCGGAATCCCGGCCAGGCGGACGCGTAGAAGCGGCTGCCGCCTTCCCAGTCCTTGCCGCAGTAGCGCTTGAGCATGGCCGGGGTCTTGCGGTAGTAGGGCACGTACTCGCTGTCGTGCCCGCTCATTTCCGTACAGTAGAACCCGAAGTGCATCATCAGGTCCAGCCGCACCTTGTCCTTCCCGTCGTTGAAATTCTTCTCCGTCAGCACCCGCTCCTTGAGGCGCGGATACAGGTCCACACCGTCGAGGCTCAGTTCCGTGAACCACGCCAGGTGATTGACGCCGGCGCAAGTCCACTTGATCCGGTCATAGGCCACTCCCGCCCAGGCGGCTAACTGGTGGCTGCCACCCTGGACACTGTGGCAGAGACCGACCACCTTGGCCCTGCTGGCCCGCGCCGCCGACAGGCACATGATGCTCATCGGATTCGTGTAGTTGAGCACCCACGCTTGCGGGCAGAGCTTCTCCACGTCGCGCAGCACCTCCACAAACACCGGTACCGTGCGCATCCCCTTGAACAGGCCGCCCGGCCCCATCGTATCGCCAATGCACTGGTCAATCCCGTACTTGAACGGAATGTCATTGTCGAAGGCGACACAGTCCACGCCGCTGACTTCGATGCAGTTGATGACATAGTCGGCGCCCTTGAGCACCTTGCGCCGGTCGGCCGTGGCGGTGATTCTCCACTTCGTGCCCATGGCCTCCACGATCTTCCGGCAAACCTTCTCCGCCAGTTCCAGCCGTACGGGATCGATGTCCACCAGCGCGAATTCACCGCGGTCCGCGCCGGGAATGCTCATCACATCCGTGGCCAGCGTCTGCAGGAACCCGCTCCCCGCCCCCAGGAACACCACCTTGAGCGGACGAAACACATGGCTGGCAATGCCGAGGTTCCGCGCCCGGGTGGTTTCTGCCTTGCTCAATCCCGTCTGCACCGGCGTGCCGACCGCCAGCACGGCGCCCACGCTGCCGCTGATCACCTTGACCGCCAGGGTATGCTCGCCCGCATCGAGGCAGACGGAAAACTCGTGATCATCCTTTCTTGGCGGCTGGAAGCCGTTGCCTTGGGCGAGCGTGTCGCCGACCGCCTTGCCGTCCACCCACGCACTGAACCACCAGTCGGCGCCGATGCCGATGCGGTATTCGCCCGTCTTCGGGGCATGGACCGGGATGAACACGTACGCCGTCCGCCCCTCCCGCGCCGGGCCGTGCAACTGGGTGAGGTCCAGTTTCTCATAGGCCACGTTGATCTTCCGGGGCGAGAGTTGGCGCTTGCCGACCGTCAGCGTTGCCGGGCAACCGGCCAGACGGGCGAAGTCCGGTTCCTGCGCTTCTCGTTCAACAGGACCGAAAACGGTCCACTTCGTCCCGAACGCAAGCTCCACGGGTCGGCTGTGCTCGGTATGTCCAAGATCTTTCTTTGTCATGTCTATCTCCGTCGATCACACGCCGCCATGCTTGCGGCAAAACTCCACCAGTTCGTCAATCGTCGTCGTCGCGAGGGCGACGCATTGATCCGCGCCGCCATAGTAGACGTTGAGCCGGCCGTCCGGGAACTGCACCGCGCCACTGGTGAAAACAACGTTAGGCACCTGCCCCCGGCATTCGTAGTCGTGCACCGGCGCGAGCAGGAACTTGCGCGGCGCGGCGACGACGCGCGACGGATCGTCGAGATCGAGCAGCGCCACCCCGAGGTAGTAATTGCCGGCCGGCGGCGGCGTCGAGACCGCGTGGTAGACCTCCAGCCAGCCGTGCGGGGTGCGGATCGGCACCATGCCGGCGCCGTTCTTGGCGAAGTTCCAACTCGTCTCCGGGATCGAGATCGGACGGCTGTCGCCCCAGTGGACCAGGTCCGGCGAATAAGAAATCCACATGATCTGCGCCTGCCCCTCGGGCCGCTCCAGCCGGCAATAGCGGCCGCCGATCTTCCCGGGGAAGAGCAGCGCGTTGCGGTTGGTCGGCGTCGAGCAACTGCCGATGGGCGTGAACCGCACAAAGTCATCGGTCCTGGCCAGCGCCACCGTGCTGCCCAATCCATGCACCCAGGAACAATGGTAGCCGTAGAACGTCCCCTCCATCGCGGTGATCCGCATGTCGAAGCGTATAACGCCGCGCTCCTTCTCCAGCGGCCGCAGGGGATAGTCAATCTCGCGCGGGTCGAGAGTGAAGTGAATGCCGTCGTCGCTGCGCGCCGTGAAGAAATGACTGCGCCGCTCGTAATCCTCGACGCGCAGCACCAGCAGCGGCTTGCCCTCGAAGAGCGTCGCCCCCGCATTGAAAACCGCCGAGGCCTCGACCGGCAGGTCGGTGTGGCGCAGGATCGGATTGCCGGCGTACCGGCGCAATGGTGATGGAGAGTTATCGTGTCGCATGTTTGGCTCCTTGTTTCTGATACGCCTCGTTGTATAACTGCGGGTCCTCGGGAGTCGCGCTTCCTGTTTTTGTCATCTGTACAGACAAGACTATACAAAAGAGAGTTACGCTGTATAGCCAACCCTTCGCGATGGAAAGGACTGCACCACATGCAAAGACAAGGGTTGTTGAGCCAGTGTATGATGGGCGGTGCGCTGCCATGCGCCCTGAACAACGTCGTGATTCAGGTGGCTTCCTCCTGCCGTAACGCCTGTGCCGCTCGGATCATGGCCAGGTAGTTGTCAATCGGGACGTAGTAGGGAATAGAGTTCCCGGAACCCAGGGCATATCCGCGCGCCGACCTCCGGAATCGTCGGCCCGCTTCACGCACCTTGTCGT
This sequence comes from Lentisphaerota bacterium, assembly GCA_016873635.1. Taxonomy (GTDB): domain Bacteria; phylum Verrucomicrobiota; class Kiritimatiellia; order UBA8416; family VGWJ01; genus VGWJ01. The sequence continues at coordinate 8,830 of VGWJ01000007.1, forward strand.
AGATGACGTCCGGCGGATTCCCGCACAGGAAATCCATATCAAAACCACCCAACAATCCAATCCTGTCGCCATAATCCGTGATCCACCGATCGAACGGGGCGATCGCATCCTCATTCGAGTGCTTCGCGTCGATCCCCAGGGCGATCACCTCCTCCATGATCTCGAAAATACACCCGCATGAATGCCAGAGGAAACGTCCGCCCGAAGCATGAACCTGGTCGATCACGCGACGATACTGCGGCAGGATGTGCCTGCGAACCGTTGCCGGGTGAGTCAGCAGCGATGACTTGAAGCCGAGATCGTCCCCAAAGCGGCAGGCGGCAAAGTATGATCCATAGCGCGGCAGGAATTCCTTCCAGATGGCACACATCAGATCGCCGATGGCCCGGAACACGTCGGCGTAAAGTTCCGGATCATCCGCTTCCATAAACGGGAGGTATTCCAGGCCAACGAGGGCCTCCGCCAGTTCAAACACACCATTGCCGATCCCTCCGACCGCCTTCATGCCGGGTGGTAACGACGGCACCAAAGCGCTGAACCGCGGATGGGCTGACCTCCAGAATATGGCTGGAAGTTCCCGCCAGGGATAACCCTCGAAATCCGAGCGGGATTGAATCGGGCCGCGTCCGCCACAGAGCGCGGTCTCCCCGGGCAGGTGGGAACTGATGCAGACCTCGTACGAGACGGTATCGTAGGTCATTTCGCGATGGAAACGGCAGACGTGGCGGAAGAACTCGGCCTGTTCCCCGGCGGCGCCATCAGCCAAATCGGCAAATCGCACATCCAGGATCTTCTCCATGATCGATGTGCAGACGACGTGCTCGTACAGCGGCAGACGCGCCGGCCGCTCATTCCGCATCACGGCCTCGAAGTTCCGGTAGTCGGGTTGATGACTCATCCTGGTTCTCCTCGTCAATCCTCGAAAAACGCCACCCGGACCAGACAACGCGACACAACCACCTCCAGCACCAGGTTTTCGCCTTCGTAGCGGTGGCCGTTCACATTCAACTTCAAGCATTGCCCATGATCGCCAGCACGTTCACAGTCTTTCCGGGCCGGACGGGCAGCACGCGGCCAGCCAAGGGCTGGCCGTCCACCCGCACCTCGCGCACGCCGTGTTCGACGCGGTCGGGGTTCTCGACCCGGATCGCATACTCGCAACCCCGGAAGCGGCGGCGCACGCTGAATCCCGGCCAGGCGGCCGGAATGCACGGGTCAATGATCAGCCCGTCGAAGGTCTTGCGCACGCCCAGAATCCACTCGCTGACCGCCAGCCAGCTCCAGGCCACGGTGCCCGTGGTCCAGAGGCCGACCGAGCGGCCCGCCAGGTAGGGGTGGCACATGGCGGCGCGGGAGTTCGTGAAGGCGAAGGGAGGGCAGTCGGCGTTCTCGTTCTGTTGGTCGGCGTCGCCGCCGGGCATGACGGCGCGCAAGGTCCGATAGGCGCGCTCGCCCCGCCCGGCAACGCAATCGGCGACGACCTTGAACAGAGCCGCATGGCAGTAGCAGGAACCGTTCTCGAACAGGCCCGAGGGGTTGCCGGTGACCGAGCCCACGCCGCGGTCGACGTCGGTATAGGCCGGCGCCATGAGATAGGGGCCGACCCGCGAGTCCAGCTCCTCATCAATGGACTTGAGGCAGGCGGCCTTGCGCTCGCCCTCCGCCAATCCGGAGAGGACCGCCCAGGATTGCGGATTGAGGTAGATGCGCCCCTCCTTGGCCGTGGCCGTCCCGACAGCGCGGTTATCGTCGTTGTAGGCGAACCGGTACCACTGGCCGTCCCAGCCGTGCCGGTTCACGGCCTCCTTCACCTCGTCCGCCCGTTGCCGCATCTGCGTGAAGACCTCCGACTTGCCCAGGTGGGCGGCAAGCCGGCCGGTCTCGTTAAAGGCATGATAAAGGGCGATGGTAAGCCAAACTCCCACTCCCCTGCCCTCCCGGCCCAGGGTCTGGCACATGTCGGCCCAGTCGCCGTCGTGGATGCGGCACAGTCCGCGCGCGTCGCGGTCGCCGTAGAGGAAGCCCAGGGCGGCCAGCAGGTGCTCCCAGATCGTCGCCTCGCCGCCGTCGTGCCAGGGGACGACCTCGTCCAGCAGCGCGAGATCGCCGGTCTCGGCTAGATAGGCATTGAGGGCCAGCGGAATCCAGATCGGCCCGTCGGTGTAAAGCTGATCCTGCAGGGTGTTCACCGCGTCCCAGGCCCGGACGCAGCGGCCGCTCCGGTACACATGTCCCAGTGCCGCCCGGATCTTTTCCCCCGCCTGCTCGGGATCGAGGCTGCTCGCCCCCATGGCATCCTGCAGGACGTCGCGGAATCCGCGGCTGTAGATGCGGGTCCAGTGGATGTTGAAGCGCAGGTTGTGCTTGGCCCAACTGTTGAAGAGGCGGTCGAGTTCCGCATCCGGGGTCGTCATCATGAACCGTTCGTTCTGGGCCCGTTCCTCCGGCGTGGTCCCGCGGCGCAACGCCACGGGGCTGGCAAACATCCGCTCAATCCCTTGGTGGAGTTCAGGAAGTTGGTCGTACGAGCCAAAGACGAAGCGCACCTCGGCCTGCTGGCGGCCGGCCAGACCCACGGAAGTCTGCAACGCTGCGAGCGTGCCGTAACCGCCATAGGGGGTGTCGGTCAGCGAGCCGCCGTTTCGGAGGCACAGAGGATCGTCCACGCTGCCCTTGCCGTGCGCGCCATAGAACATCACGGCCGATGCGCTGTAGTGCTCCACTTGCCGGTCGCAGGCCGCGAACCCGTTGAAGAAGGGGAACTCGCATTCAACATCGATGTTGATGAACTTGAGGAGATTGCGCCCGCCATCGTATTCGCTGCGGATGCCGGTAATGTGGAACACGGTGGGATAACCGGAGAGATCCATCTGCATGGCCCCGACCAGATCCAGCCTGCGGTCCTTGCCCGTGGTGTCGGTCAGGCGGACCGTCCAGAGCTCAGCCGGCAGTTCATCGGTCACCGAAATCTGGAGTTCGATCCGGATGCCCCGCCAGTCGCCGCGCCAGGTCATGTAGCCCTGGCCGAAGACCGCCTCGGCGGAGGCGGTGGGAAAGACCAGTAAATCTTTGCTGGCGCTGTCCCGCAGGTAAATGCGGCGCGGCCCGCGATTGAGCATGGTGCGGATGCCGCCGACATGACGGAAGAAACTTTGCCCCCCGCCGCCGGAGGTGATCTGGGCGATGAACCGGTCGTTCCAGAGGCAATTATGCCACTCCCGCGGCTCCAGATCGCGACGGTCAAGGATGAACTCTTCGCCATCTTCGGAGAAGCGGCCGCATTGGCTGAGTTGATTCGAGTCTTTACGCATGCGGCAACTCTCTCTTTTGTCATCTACACCGCACAGAATATATGAAGCCTGACGACGCTGTCAAGAGTTCAGGGAAGTCACCAGTTACCCCACCTATGAAGCGTGCGCTGATGACAGCGCAATCCCGAAAATTGGTTGCGGACAGCGAGGCACGGTACGTCGCCTGCGCCCCGCGGTGGCTTTCACGCTGGCAAGCCTCCTTGGGATCCATTGGAATCTCCGGCGATTCGGGGCCTTGGCTGGAACACTCACCCCAACAGCGCCGCCAGGTTTTCGCGCGTCAGCAACGCCGCGTCCTGAGGCCGTTCGAGAAAGGGGCTGACATCCTCGCTGATCGTCCGCAGGTTCAAGGCAGTCAACCACGCCTGTACCAGTTCCTTCCAGGCGAAGGCGTCGAGACGGACAGTTCCTTGCGTCTGGTCCAGCGCCGCCTGCAACAAAGGCAGGTTCGGGGCCACCGGCGGCCGTTGCGAGAGATACCACATGAGATCGTACCAGTCCCGCCCCTTGGCATACTTACGGGTGATGACAGCGTGTAGTTTCCCGGCCAGCAGCGAGGGCAAATCGTAATGCTTCAGCAGGAAGGTCACGTAGCGCGTAACGAGCCGTCGTTCGCAGTGTCCGCCCGGCGGCGGCCGGGTGTCGATTTCCACCTTGATGGCCAGTTTCTCCGCCGGCATGGCCGATAGACCCGCCTCGCGGAGGACGCCGGCTATGCGAACCCAGCCGGTGTGCACAACCTTACGGTCATTCCAGGTCACCTCCGGATCGAACCCGGCGAGCGTCAAGTCCCGCTTCACCTTGGCCATCCATTCCTTGCCCGCATAACTGATAAGAAATCGCTTTTCAGGCGGCGTTGGCACATGCCCGCCGACGTCGGAATAAATGAGCGCTTTCATGGGGGGCAAGGTAGAAACCTGTTCGAAGAGAACAAGATAACGGGTCGAATGCACAACGGCGACGGGCCTGGGATCAACTGAAGGCGGAGTCTCCCGATACGAACTGGGGAAGATATTCGCGCGGCAAGCTCCACGAACTGGTCGAACAGGAAGGATCGAGCAAGGCGCCGGAGGCTCGTTGACCTGCGCCGCTTCCAGCCGGGCGGTGAGGCGGCCTTCTCCTACTCCTCATTCCGTCTTCACCACCAGTTCCGGATCCTTGAGCAGGCCGCAGGGCACGAGCTGGTAGCCGTCCAGCCACGTGTCGCCTTCGCGCGTGAATTCGCCCGGCCCGGTCCAGATCGGCCATTTCTCGTTGATATGGAACGGGCCGTGCGAGTTGCGGCGGCTGCCCACGACCTGGATGACCAGGTGGGCCTCGCCGCCGGAGAGCAGATCCGTGATGTCCACCTCGTTCGGCTCCCAGCCCACGGTACCCGCCACCTTGCCGTCCACGAGCACGCGCAGCGCCACGCCACGGTATTCCGGCACGCGCACGATGAGCCGCTCCCCCGCCGCCCGTTGCGGCCGGACGCGCATGCCGTAGCCCACCGAGCCGGAGTAGAAGGCCAGCCCCTGCCCGCACCAGTCGCCGATCGTGAGCGAGGCGGGCGGCGCCGTGACGGACACGGCCGTGCCGGCCACCGCGACGCCGAAGGTCCCGAGCAGGTAGACGATCTCCAAGCCCGGGTGGTTCTCGTTGTAGTCGCATTCCAGGATGAGTTCGTTCGCGCCCGGGCGCAGGAGCGACGGGTCCAGGGGCAACCGGCGCAGGCTCTTGTCCACCCACCAGCCGCCGTCCGTGTCGGAGGAAATCCCGTGCCCGTTGACGGCGATGCGGAAGAGGTCCGGCCGCTCCAGGGCCAGGTGCAGGTCGCCGGACACGGCCTCCTGCACCTCGAAGGTGTAGCGCAGGGTGACGTGTGCGGACTTTGAGAAAGGCGAGTGTTCGCGTGCCCAGGGCTGTACCATCTCGCCGCCTCGCCGCGGTAATCCCAAGAGGTCGCGCACCGTACCATCCGCGCGCAGGATGTCGCCGACATCCCGCCAGGCTCCGTCGCCGATTCGCAGGGCGGGCCGATCCAGCACAAGGTTGTTGGCTTCCGAAAGGGAGATCGTCCAGGACTCTGACCGCAGGGGTTCCGAGCGCACCTCGCGCAGGACGGGCCGGGCTTCGGCCGGCAATTTCAATCCCGCCTTCTTCGGCGCCACAAAGATACGGCTGCCCAGCACGCCCAGGCTGGTGCGGATGTGCCAGCCGCCGTCCCGGCGCTCGGCATCCGCGGCCAACACCCGACCGCTCGCGGGGTCGAGTTCCACCGGTCGGCCGGCGCAACCGGCGAATCCACGGATCGTCACCTCCGGGAAGGTCAGGTTCCGATCGCGCGCCATGGGCGGGATCGCCATGAAATCGAAGGTGCGCCCCTCCTTGGCGGCCAGGAAGTCGAACCCCGTGTTGCACACAAACAGATAGCAGAAGTCCTTGTCCTCGCGCAGCAGGTACAGGGCCGGGGTGATTTCCGCGCCCGCGCCGTCCAGGATGGAGACGCGGCGGCAGGTCCGCTCCAACTCCGGGCCGGCCACGGAACATTCCGCGTCCGTGCGCGGGCAACCGGCGGCGAAGGCGGCCACGTCGCCGCTGGGTTCCGCGTCCACGGCCGGCGACGGTTCGCCCGCGAAGACCACGGTGCCGCCCGCGGCCTTGAACTTCTTCAGCAGTTTCAGCGTGCTGCGCCGCAGGGTGAGGAGTGGCGGCACGAGCACGGCCCGGTACACGCCTTTGGCCAGGCGCAGGACGGGCGCACCGGCTTCGCGGGCGACCTTGCCGTGGCGGGAAAGCAACTCCTCATCGCCGTAGTCGAAGTCCAGGTGTCTGGCCAGCAGGTGGTCCGTCAGGCGGGCAAAGTTTCGATCCAGAGTTTGGGCGGCCGGTGCCCAGCGCCAGCCGGTACGGATGGTTGTCCAGATGCTTTCCACGGGATGGATCACCAGCAGGTCGCGGACTTCCCCGCCGCGGGTCATGGCCGCGTGGACGCGCGCGAAGTAGTCCTCGACCGCCGGGTAGAGTTCCCACCAGGGCGACTGGTGGAGGAGACTGGCTGGAAAGTCACGCTTGGCCTCGCCGAGCATGGTGTACCAGGAGAGGTGCTGGCAACGCTGGTTGATGCCGAGCGCGACCTGCCAGTCGCCGACGGCCTTGTGGCCGGCGAAGGGGAAGTCCCAGCCCGTGCAGCCGTAGGTTTCGGTCAGGCGCCACTTCCAGCCGAACTGCCGCGCCGCGGAACTGACCTGTTTGGCGGTGGCGAACTCGTTCCGGCGTTCGGTCAGGCTGTCCATGCCCGGGGCCTGCATGTATTCGTAAGTGCGCAGGCAGGAGCCGACCATGTTGGTCTGGCTGGAGGGAGTGGCTTCCTCCAGTTGGTGTCCGGTGAAGAGTAGTTTGTGCTTGGCGCACCATTCGCCGATCTGGCGGCAGAAAGAGTCCACGTACAGGTGGGTCAGGCAGTCGCCGTAGTGCCAGCGGGTGCGGGCCGCGTTCGCCCCTTCCACGTCGAAGGCCAGTTCCATCAGGCGCGGCAGGAGGTCGTAGCCGTGGCGCGCCCGGAAGACCCTGGGCAGCGCGCCGGTCCAGGGCAGCAGGTTCTTCTCCGTACCCCAACGGCCATCCAGAATCCCGCCGTAGCTGGGTTCGTCGCTGAAGATGCCGGGGATGGCTTTGCCGAATTCGTCGCCGCAATGTTTGCGGTAGGCCTCATGCGTGCGGCGGATGAAGGCGCGCACGGCCGAGTGGGAGAGGGTGTCGAGGTACGCCTGGCCATTGAAGCCGGGGCTGTCCGGAGCCACCCAGAGACGGAAGCGGACGATACACTCGCCTGGTGCGAGACGCGGCTTTTTTCCACGGGCCAGGGGCCGCACGCCGCGGGCGTTCGTGCCCTCGATGGCCGCCGCAAACGCGGCGACCGTGTCCGCGGTCCAGCGCAGGTCGCCGGGTTTCTCCAGCAGGTCCACAGCCAGGGCGCGCTGGCGGTGGCGGCGGTCTTTCGTCACCAACCCGCCGGCCGCGCCCGAGGGCCAGCGGTCCTCGTCGTAGAGCCAGGCTTCCATGTCCTGCTGCTTCGCCTCGTCCACGCAGGCGTCCACGCAAGCGAACCAGTCCTTGCCGAGGTAGGCGGTGTCCAGGCCCACGCGCGAGTGCATGAAGAACCCGCCCAGGCCCATGCGCTTCATCACGCGCACCTGCCAGCGGAGTTCGTCCGGCTCCAGCTTCCCGTTCCAGGACCAGAAGGGCTTGCCCCGGAACTCCTTGCCAGGGTTGGCGAAAGCACGAAAAGGAAATCGATTTATCGGCATAGGAACACCTTGCGATCGAACAGCCTCTCACCCGCAGCGGGTCAAGAGCGCCACCGACAAATCGGCGGCGCAGTTGACGCGGGCATCGCATGGCCCCACGTCGGCGGGGCCGACGCCGACCACGCGCATGCCGGCGCGCCGGGCGGCTTCCACCCCGGCTTCGGCATCCTCAACCACGACGCACTCCCGCGGCTTCAGCCCCAGACGCCTGGCCGCCAGCAGGAACACTTCCGGATCCGGCTTGGATTTCGTGATGTCGTTGCCGTCCGCAACGGCATCGAAATAGCGGCGGAGATCCGTCTTCTCCATGATCAACGGCGTGTTGCGACTCGACGACCCCACCGCCAGTTTGATGCCGGCGGCGCGCAGCGCCGTCAGGATTTCACGGGCGCCGGACAGCACATCAGCCGGTGTGAGATCCTGCAGGAAATCCACATAGTAGCCGTTCTTGCGCGCCGCCATCTCGAGTTTCTCCGCCGGCGCGTAGGGCCTGGCGCTCTTTTCCAGGAGGATGTCGAGGCTCTCCATGCGGCTGACGCCGCGCAGCCGGTGGTTGTCCTCCCGCGTGAAGGGAATGCCTTCTTCCCCGGCCAGCCTGACCCAGGCGCGGTAATGAAACTCATCGGTGCTGACCAGCACTCCGTCCAGGTCGAAAATGACACCCTTCATTGCCCTCTCCGCTACCGCCATCTGTCGGCCAGGCGCCGGGCCTGCTCGACCTCCTGCTGGCTGTTGAACCAGGCCAGGATATACACGCCCTTGCCTCCGATGGCCTTGAGCAACGGCTCGATCTCCCCCACCCCGCCGCCCATGATCTGCACCGACTTTCCGGCGTCGAGGATGCGCTTGTAGAGCGGGAACCAGCGTTCGTGCGTGCCGGGCTCGATGCCGGCCTGCGGCGTCCACTCGATGGCCCGCAGGGAGTCGATGGACAGCAGGTGGTCGAGATGACAGATGCACTGGGTGCCGTCCAGGTGGTAGAGGGCATGATCCAGCCACGCGCATTGTTCGGCCAACGCCGGCTTGACGAAGTCGCGGAACATCTCCGGCGAGAACATGGCGCAGGCGTCGCACTGCACCTTGGCGGTCTTGCCCGGTCCCCAGAGCCGGAAGGCGCCGAAGGCGGAACTGCCATCGGGTTCCTTGGCAATCTCATAGAGGCGCGAGTAGCCCTCGAAGAAGGCCTGGTTGATCTCGCGGACCGAGCGGAGGACCCACGCGGGGTTCTCGGCCATATCCATCATCAGCGTCTGCGGATCGCGCAGCGCCGACAGGATGTCGATGTTCTCGACCAGGTCCGGCAGCGCCGTCAGGTAGCGCCCCCGGCCCAGTTCCCGGTTCCGGCGGAGTTGCCGCTCGTGAACCTGCCACCAGTACGCGTCGGGGTTGAACCGCAGCGGCGGCAGGGCGTTGACATCCGGCGCGTCCCGGAAGGCCGGCTCGGACCAGACGGTCTCGCGTGAAAAGCCGGGCGCGCTGCCCAGCGCCAGGGCCAGCGACCCGGGCCCGATATCGCTTTCGGCCATCGGCAGGATCTCGGCCCCGAAATGCGACCGGGCCAGCCGGGCGTGGTTCGAGTGCGCCCGCCACTCGGTATCCTCATACCAGGTGCGCGGGTCGTCGCCGGGAGGCGACGGCGGCATCACGGCTTCGTGCGGCGTATCGGCCCGGGGCGCCCCCCAGGCGCCGATGGCCAGACCCCGTCCGTGCCACCACTCGACGAGGTGCCCCTTGGTTTCCTCCCAGTTCGGCTTCCAACGCAAGCTCATCGTCACCACTCCCCGCACTCGCCCGGGGCCACCCTCGCAATCCGGCCCGCGACCGAGATGTCCAGCGTCTGCGAACCGCGGTTCGTCACCTTCGTCCGGCCGCGCTCCATCTCCACATGGACGGGCGTTCCTTTCCACACGATCGGGAACGCCAGTTTCGTCCAGTGCGCGGGCAATTTCGGATTGAAACTGAGCACGTTCGACTGCAGGGCCGTGCGCATGCCGGCGAAACCGAGAACCAGCACTTGCCAATTCCCCGCGGCGCCGGCGATGTGTATGCCCTGGGCCGCGCCGCCGTGGTCGGTGTCCAGGTCGATCGCGGCCGACTTCCTGAAAAACGTCCAGGCTTCGTCGAACAAGCCGAGACGAAGGGCGACGATGGCGTGAATCGCCGCGGACAGCGACGAGTCGTGGGTCGTGACCGGCAGGTAGGTCTCCCAGGCGGCCTTCACTTCCGCGTCGGTGAATTCGTCCGGGAACATGGCCATCAGCAATATGACATCGGCCTGCTTCAGGTTCTTGCTGCGGTAGAGGCGCTCCTGCGATACCCGGGCGGCGTAGCAGCCCTTGCGGTCGGCCCAGAATTCGTCGAAGCGCGATTCGGCCAGGCTTTCGAACCCCTCGCATTGCAGCACCAGCTCCGGATTCTTCCTGCTGCGGAGGATCGGCAGCGCCGCCGCCGTGCGGGCGAACGCCGCGCACTCCTCGTCCGTGGCCCCGCCCCGCCTTCCGACGCGGGCGGCAAAGGCGAGGTTGAAGGCGGCCATACGGTTGGTGTAGGCGTTGTTGTGGGTGATCGGGGCATACTCGTCCGGCCCCATGACCCCGAGGATGGAGGGCGACGTTTCGCCCTTGCGGTAGTCAATGCGGTCCATCCAGTAGCGGGCGGTCTCGACGGCCAGCCGCGCGGCCGCGTCGGACGCCTGGGCCACTCCGCCGACGGCGCTGAAGTAGTGCGCCACGCCGTGCGCCACGGCCCCGGTGACGTGGATCTCGTGGTCGCGATACTGGAATTCGCAGCAGCATTCGCGCCCGTCGGCATCCGATTCCCAGGGGAAACGGGCGCCGCGGCAGCCATAGCTCGCCGCGATCTTCTGGGCTTCGGCAAGATTGCCGATACGGAAGTCGATGAACGTCCTGGCCTTTTCGGGGGCGGTGTAGAGGAAGAAGGGCAGCAGGTAGGCCTCGGTGTCCCAGAAGAAGTGCCCCTTGTAGGCGTCGCCGGCATAGCCCTTGGCGCAAATGGCAACGCGGCCGTCGCCGGGCACGTGAGCCCGGAGCAGGTGGTAGATGGAGGAACGGAGGATGATCTGGGATTCATCGTCGCCCTCGATACGGATGTCAGCCCGCTCCCATTCGCCGGCCCAGTGGGCGCAATGCCGCCGGCGCAGATCGTCCCAACTCGCACCGGCGTGACAATCCAGGACCGCCGCCGGCGTCGTGGAAGCCGGGTCTCGGCTGGTCGTCACCGCCGTGCGCTTCTCCACCACCAGGGGCCGGCCGGGTTGCACCGTGACCACGGCTTGCCGCCAGCCGTGACGCTCCGCGTTGCCGTACGTCCAGACCGCTCCGTCGGCGGTCAAGCGCGTCTCCATGCCAATCGTGTCCTCCGCGTCGGTAACCACCCGGCAGGTGACTCCCCCCGCGGTTTCCCGGATCTCAACGAGCCGGAAATGGTCGAAGCCGTTGGTTGTAACCCGGGCGTCGATGCCGCCCAGGATGGTCAGTTCCACGGCCTGATCGCATTCGATGCGCATCCGCTGAACGGATAAGTTGGTGGCGCAGCCGCTGATGAAACGCTCGTGAAGCACCCGCAGCGTCTTGCCGGACTTTGTCTGCCATGCGAGCTCCCGGCTGAGGGTCGCGGTCCGCATGTTCAGCGTCCGCCTGAATCCCTGGACGTTGCTGGCCGTCAGGTCCAGCCGCTCGCCGTCCACCACCGGCGTCAGTTCCAGGAACCAGGGCAGGTTGATCATCTCCTGCAGCAGGAGCGGGTGATGGCCGAAAACCCCCGGGACGAAGGTGCCCCAGCGGCCCGGCGCATGCACGAACTTCTCGGCCGTCACATTGGCCGGCCGACGCAGTTCGCGGCTGTCCTGGGGGCAGTCCGCGAAATGCTCCTCCAGCGAGGCGCGGGTATGCAGAGTGCCGCTGCCCACGGTGAACAAGCCTTCGAAGGCCTGCGCGGTGGCGATGTCGAAGCCCTCCTGCGTCAGAATCCAATTACCGCCGGTGCAATCCATAAGTCTCTCTCCATTGGGTCGCGGCCACCCCCATCAGCGAAACTCGACGCCTGTCGCGAACTTCGTCTGGAGGGGGCCGTCTTCCAGTTTGGTCCATTTCCGGCCCCCGGCCTGAACATTCTCGAAAACCACACCTTCAATGGGGTGCGTCCCGTCGAAGCCCGACAGCACCGACGGGGGAATATCCTTCCCTTCGACGCGGATGTTGCGAACCACGATGTCGCGGATATGGCCGCATTCGGCGTCGCGGTTGTAGGGCGACGGCCGGATCTTGAGATCGGCCAGAAAGCCCAGCGCGTCCTCCACGCGGAGGTCTTCATAGATTACGTCGCTCACCGTGGCCGGATCGCCCGTGTGAATGGCGAGAACACCTCCCGGTCCCTCGCTGTGGATGAGATCGTTGTTGGTAAAACGAATCTTGCGGATGTTGGCGGCGCGCGGCTCAAACCCGGCCTTCTTCCCCACCCAATCCGGCGGCCATCCTTGCGTCAGGATCTCCAGCCCGTTCCCCCTCATCCCGCTCCACAGAACACAATCCCGCACCACCACGTTCTCAACATCCCGTTGGCAATCGAGTTGGGTGAAGTAGGTTACCCCCCCCGCCTTGATCGCCACGCAGGAGTCCTTGGTGCGGATGAAACACTTTTCGACGGTCACGTCACGGCTGCCCACCACCACCACACCGTCATCCCAGTCGTTACCGCTGACGATCTTGACCCGACGGACGGTCACGCGGTCGGAACCCAGGATCGGCACCGCCCAATGCCGGCTGTCCAGGAGGGTGACCCCCTCGACCACGACGTCCTCGGCACGACGCATCTCGATCTTCCGGGACTCCACGGGATTGAACATCCCGCCGTCGAGAACGCCCCGGCCCAGGATCTTCACGTTCTTGACCTCATCCATGAAGAACGACCCGCGCACCACCGCGCCCCGCTCGATGTAAACCGTCTCGCCCGACTTGAGCGTCACTTTCCCGACCTCATGAACCTTACCCGCCGCAAAAAACTTCACACCCGGCGTGCCGGGTTTGGGGGCGTCCTGCTCGGGCGGATCGGCGCACAGGAACAACGGCTGCATGGATTCGCCACCGAACTCCACGCTCAGATAGGCAGGCGCCTGGAGTTGGAAGGAAACCTTCTTGCCGCTGATTTCCGGCCGAATGCCCAGGGACTTGGGCCGCACGTCCACGCTCTGAATCGCCCGCGCGCATTCGATCTCGACTCTCCCCGCCTGCGCAAGGTCGAATCCGGCGAACGCGGCGATCGGGGTGTGATAGGTAAAACACTCGCGCCCTTGGACGCTCACCTTCACCACCGGGGACAACCGCTCGATCACCAGGCCCGCGAGCAGCAGGCGGTACGGGGGCAACCCCTCCCCGGCCAGCGCACGCGGCGCCAGCCGCGGCAATGCCTTGGCCTGTCCATCGTCCAAGGCAACGCCGAGTCCGGCGTCATCCGGTGCCGGCACGGGCTTATCCGGCCCGCCCGGCAGGCTCAACTTGTCGATGGCATTCTGCCGGCCGGTGAGTTCGTAGCCCTTGGCCGGGCGGATCTCGTGATTCACGGAGACGTCTCTGACGAACCAGTCGATGGCGACCGGCATCTGGCCGGATCTATCCACCATGAAATCGAAATGCACGGGAGCCGGTTCCTGCTTGGGATCCCAGCGCTTGGGCTGCACAATGCCCTGGATTCCGCCGGCCGCCAGACGCAGTCCGCCGGATTCCGTCTTCGGCGCGCGACTTGGGAGCAGGACCTCCCCGCCTCCGCCGAACACCAGGCGCAGCGCGATGCTCCCTCCCAACAACTGATTGTACCCATTCTCATCCGGTGCCACGCAGGCGACCAGCGCGTGCAGCCGGTACTGGCCGGGCGCCAGGGGCTCCGCGGTCATCGCGCGGACCAGTTGGCCTTCATGGCCGAGCGTCAGATCGGCGACCAGCGCCAGCCCCGAAGCCCGCGCCTTGTCGAACGCCGCCTGGACCGAAGCAGCCTCCGCCACCACAGCAATCGGAGTTTCATTCGGGGCCGGCGCCGCGTTCGTTGCCGCCAGCGCCGCTGCTCCGGACGCAAAAACGGCAAGACCCGCAACCAGGCCGAACCGCCAACCGCTCAACAATCCTGTCTTTGTCATGTTACGTCTCCTCGGATGTTCGCTTGATAAGAAAAGCAGCGGTATGAATCATACTCGACCAAATGGCTCACGCTGTAGTCCACCTGCGGGACGTAGCCGCGGGTGAGGCGTTCGGCGCCTTCATGCCTCTCCCCGAATCGGGTTGCGCAGGACGCCGATCCCTTCCACCTCCACCTCGAACACATCGCCGGGCTTGAGGTATACCGGAGGCTTGCGGGCAAACCCGACTCCGGCCGGCGTCCCGGTCAGCAGCAGCGTGCCCGGCAGCAGCGTCATGCCGCGCGAGAGGTGGCTGATCAGGAACGGGATGCTGAAGATCATCAGCGAGGTGGAAGCATCCTGCATGGTCTGGCCGTTCAGCCGGCCCTGGACCCGCACGTTGAGCGGATTCAGATCCGTCTCCAGCCACGGTCCGATCGGACAGAAGGTCTCGAACGACTTGGCGCGGCACCATTGGCCGTCGCCGCGCTGGCAATCCCGGGCGCTGACGTCGTGGGCGCAGGTGTAGCCGAGCACATATTTCAGCGCTTCGCTCTCCGGCACATGCCGGGCCGTCTTGCCGATCACCAGGGCCAGTTCAGCCTCGTAGTCCACCTCGGCCGGGGCGATCTTCGGGATCAGCACGGGTTCGTCCGGCCCGATGACCGCCGTGGTGGTCTTCATGAACAGGATCGGCGCCTTGGGCAGATTGGCGCCGCCCTCTTCGACATGCGCCTTGTAGTTCTGGCCGATGCACAACACGTTCACCGGCTCGACCGGCGCCAACAGCTTCACGCCCGCCAGCGGCACGGTGGCGTCCGTCCGCTTCAAACCCCTGATCGGATCACCCGCGGCCACCGCGATCGCCTCGCCTTCGATCATTCCATACCGCGTCGCGCCCGTCCCCTTCTTGAACCGTACGATTTTCATTCCGTCTCCTGCTTTTGTTTATTGCCTGCCCAATCGTGTGCCCGCTCAATTCGTCCCGTCCCACATCCGGTGATACCGCTCGATTCCAAGCAGTTCGTTCAGCGAGCGATACGTCATCATGTTGCGAAATTCCTTGCCGGTATCGCCGCTTTCCCGCAGGTCCGCCATAAGCCGATCAAGAGTGCCCGCCGTCGCCAGAATGCTGGAAATGGGATGAATCGCCACGGAGTAGCCCATGGCCTTCAAATCCTCCGCGCGCGTGCGCGCCGGGGCATTGACTTCCACGATGCTGCCGACGAGCTTGCCGCGAACGCCTTCCCGGATGCGGCGGAAATCCTCCGGCAGGCTGACTCCGTCCACAAACAGGAGATCCACGCCGGTTTCAGCATAGAGGTTGGCGCGCCGGATTGCCTCGTCCACACCGTTCACCCGGAACGCGTCGGTACGTCCGATAATCAGCATGTCGCCCGCGCCCCGCGTGTTCACGGCCACGCGGAGTTTCGAGGCCATGGCTTCGGCCTCGATCAGGCGCACGCCGCTCGTCTGCCCGCAACGCTTCGGACTGGCCTGATCCTCCAGATGGATGGCCGCCACGCCGGCCTGCTGGTAGGCCTGCACGGTACGATCCACATTGGACAGCCCGCCGTAGCCGGTGTCGGCGTCGGCGATCACGGGAATCTTCACGGCGGAGACGATCAGATCCGCCTGCCGGACCATTTCGGCCATGCCCAGGAGTTCCAGGTCGGGCCGCGCGAGCAGCGAAGCCGTGACCGCCAGCCCGCTCATGTAGACGGCGCCGAACCCGTGCTGCTCCGCGATACGCGCACTCAGCGCGTCGTAGCAGCCCGGCGCCACCACAAACGTCCGCGCCTCCAGTGCGTTGCGCAATCCGTTTTTTGTCATTTTGATTCTCCTTCTTCAGGTTTCAGGTGTCACTTGCTCAGAAACAAGCACGACTCGCTGCCTCGCTGAAACCTGAAACCCGACACCTTCCCCCTACCCCTGCCCGCCGTCGTTTACCACCGGCGCGATGTACGCGCCCTTGGGCAGACACAGGATGCCGGCGTCCTTCCCGTGGATCGCCATGGCCTTTTCGATCGCCTCCTCCACGCTCTTCACGGGCACGAAGCCGAACTCCTTCACCTGATCCGGCGGCAACGACGACTTCAGGAATATCTCCGAGGCCTTCTCCATCCCGGAATGCAGGATGTCGGCCATGAAGTGAACGCTCTCGCCCGCCTCCACCCGCTTGAAGAACTCGTCGGAATCCATCCGCAGGAAATGATCCAGCTCCTTGTCGCCGACGCCGTCCTTGCAGTCCGCCACCAGGATCACGCACCCCCCGCGCTTCATCACCAGATACGACTGCTGGTACGCCTTGAGCGACTGGAACACGGTGTCGTCAGCGGGGCTTCCCCCGGCCGATGTGATGACGATTTCCGGCCGGCGGGCCAGCGGAACCGTGTAATGCTTCTGCGCAAACCGAACCCCCTCCATCCACGCCTGGACCAGGTCGCCGGCCACGGCCTTGATGATCTGGAGTTTCAGGTTCAGCACCACGTTCGCGATGAAATGCACCTTGGCCAGGTGCGCCGCCTCCAGGGCGTCGTCGTGCATCACGTTGTGCTCGATGTTCCCGAAGTTGGCCTTGGTGATCCACGCGTGCCGGTGGTTGAAGTAGATCGTGTTCCGGCCGGCCACCGCCGGCAGCACGCTCTTCCGTCCGCCCGAGAAGCCGAAGCCGATGATCCCGATCTGGCCGGTCAGCACCCTGACATCCGCCTGCGCGAAGATCCGGTTGACCCAGACCGCGTTGCCGCGCGACGTCATCCCCAGGAACACCAGATTGTCCTTGTCGTCCATGTTGTGGTTGACCACCCGGTACCGCGCCGTGATGTCCTTTCCCAGCAGGCGGTCCATTTCCTCCCGCGTGCAGGGCCGGTGGGTGCCGCAGCCCATGATGATGGTGATATCCTCGTCGCGGACGCCGGCTTCCGCAAGTTCCGACAGGACCGCCGGCACAACCTTGTAGCCGATGGTCGGTCGGGCGTAGTCGTCGGTCACGATCGCCACGGTATCGCCCGGTCTGGCGATCTTGCTCAGGCGTTTCGATCCGATG
Source organism: Lentisphaerota bacterium (assembly GCA_016873635.1). Taxonomy (GTDB): domain Bacteria; phylum Verrucomicrobiota; class Kiritimatiellia; order UBA8416; family VGWJ01; genus VGWJ01. The sequence continues at coordinate 25,606 of VGWJ01000007.1, forward strand.
GGGTTGTGCACCGCCTGGCGCACCATCTCCATCTCGTCGCCGGCCTCGGGGATGTCGCCGGGCTCCACGACGGCCAGCACGTTCGCCTTTCGGCACGTGACACTGATCTCTCCCTTGCCGTAGCGGAAGGGTATTTTCATCGTTGGCGTGGTTGTTCCTTTCCTCTTGTCTTTCAAGCTCACCACACGGTGTATCCGCCATCCATCACCAGCGTGCCGCCCGTCATGAACGACGAGGCGTCGGACGCCAGGAAAACGATGGCGCCCTTCAACTCGTCAATACGGCCGTAGCGCTTCATCGGCGTGTTCTCGATATTGCGCTTGAGCGCCTCGGGAATCGCCGCTGTGGCCGCGGTCTGCTGCGTGTGAATATAGCCGGGCGCCAGCGTGTTCACACGAATGTTCCGCGGCGCCCACTGGGCGGCCATGCTCTTGCTCAGATTCTCGACGGCCGCCTTGGCGGCGCAGTACGCCGCGTTGTAGCGCGGGGCGATGTTGCTGATGACGTGCGCGTTGATCGAGGCGATGTTGATGATGCTGCCGCCCGCGCCGGCTGCCGCCATCCGCGCCGCCGCCCGCTTGGCGACGTAGAAGACGCTCGCCAGGTTCGTCTCCAGGATCTCCCGCCAGAGCCTGTCGTCCAGGTCGGCCAGGGCGCACCCCTCCGACGGCCGCGCGGCGTTGTTGACAAGGATGCGAACCGGCCCCAGATTGGCCTCGACGTCTCGGATGAACCCGTCGATCTCGTCAGCGGCGGTCACATTGACCTTGCCGAACAACGCCTTTACTCCCAGAGATTCCAGCTCCCGCCGCGTCTGCCCGCCCTCGGCCTCCAGCAGATCGCAGATCGCAACGTCGGCCCCGGCTTCGGCCAGCGCCAGTGCGTGCTGGCGTCCCAGCCCGCGCGCGCCGCCCGTGACGATCGCCACACGGCCCTTCAGACTGAAGGCATCCAGTACGTTCATGTTTTCTCCCCAGAGGTTTCCTGAAACCTGAAACCTGACACCCGACACCTCATTTCTACTCCGGCCAAGTCTTCTCCCCGAACACGCCCTTCCAGTCGGCCATGAAACCATTCAGTCGCTGCTCGGTGTAGGGATGATCGAAAAGCAGTTTCATGAACTCGAACCGCAGGGTGCAGATATCCGTGCCCGCCACCGCAAACTGGCCAAAGGCGCGGGGAAACCGGCCGCACGACAGGACCTTGGTCTTGAACCCGTAGTTGGCATAGATCCGTTTCACCGGACCCACCATATCCACTTCCTGGTCCTGCGCCAAGTCAAGGGGGCCGTTGAAGAGCGCCACAATGTCGGCCCCGAACTTCCCCGCCAGGTACGCCTGGGACAAGGAACACACAAGTGTGATGGCTACCTTCATATTCGGAGTCTCGCGCTTGAGTTCCCGCAGCGCGCGGAAGCCAGCCGGGCTCGGCGGCAGTTTGGCGACGATCTTCTCCGAGACCTTGTGCAGCCAGCGCGCCTGCGCCTTCAGCGGCTCCGCCTCGCGCGCCCCGATGGCCTGACAAAGCACGACGCCCGGCGACGCGTCAACCACCCTCCGCAGGGTCGCCTGCATGTCCGGCCCGCCCTTGCTGATGAGCGTCGGATTTGTCGTGACGCCGTCAATCAATCCCCACTCGCGCGCCTGCCGGATTTCGTCCGGGCTCGAACTGTCAATGAACACCTGCATGCCAACCTTCCTTTCCTCTCCGCTAGCGAAACTTCACGTACACGGCCTTGTGCCGGGTGAAGAACTCGACCCCCATCTTCCCCGCCTCCGGCAATCCGACGCCGGACTGCTTGATGCCGCCAAAGGGAAGCTGGGGTTCCTTGAACGCCGTCGGCAGGTTCACATGCGTCAACCCCACGTCGGTCGCCTCGACAAACCGCAGCGCCTTCTCCAGCGAAGTTGTAAACACCGACGAACTCAGGCCGAACGCCACGGCGTTCGCCAGGCGCACCGCCTCCTCGAAGCCATCGACCTTCATCAGGCAAAGTACCGGCCCGAAGATCTCCTCGCGGGCAATGACCATCTCCGGTCTGACCCCGGTGAACACAGTGGGTTCAATGAAGCACCCCGGCCCCTCTTGCCGGCGCCCGCCGGCAACCAGGGTCGCACCCTCGCGCTTTCCGATCTCGATGTACTTAAGTATGTCACGCACCTGCTGTTCGCCGCAGACCGGGCCCATCGTCGTCGCCGGATCCGCGCCGTCGCCGACCTTCACCCTCTCAACGCGGCGGAGCACCTCCTGCTGAAAGCGCTCATACACCGGCGCCTCGACGATTGCGCGGCTTGTGGAGGTGCACCATTGCCCGGCGCACGCGTACGCTGCCAGCACCACGGCATCCGCCGCCGCCGCCAGGTCCGCGTCGGTCAGAACCACCGCCGGGTTCTTGCCGCCCATTTCAAGCTGGGTGCGCGCCAGCGTGGCCGCCGCCTTCTGATGGATTCCCATGCCCACCGGCGTGGAACCCGTGAAGGAAATCGCCTTGATGTGCGGATTGACGACCAGTTCGTCGCCCGCCGTGCTTCCCGGGCCGGTGATGAAGTTGAGCACCCCGCGCGGCAGTCCGGCTTCGGCCAACGCTTCCACGAAGAGGGCGGCGGTGCGCGGCGTGAGGCTGGCCGGCTTGAGCACGACCGTGTTGCCGGTGATAAGCGCCGGCACACACTTGCGGCAGATGACATTGAAGGGAAAGTTCCAGGGGCTGATCACGCTCACGACGCCCAGCGGCTGGCGAATCGAATAGGCAAACACGCCGTCGCGTTCCGCCGGAACAGTTTCGCCGTACAGGCGCCGCCCTTCGCCGATCTGCCAGTCCATTTCCTTGATCGCCGCCGCCACCTCGATCCGGGATTCGGCCAGGGTCTTCCCGTTCTCCCGCGTGATGGATGCGGCGATTTCCTCCTGGCGGCGTATCAACACCGCCTGCGCGCGAATCAGGAACTCGGCCCGCCTGGGCGCCGTCGTTGCCGCCCAGCCCGCCTGCGCTGCTTCCGCCGCCGCAATCGCCGCGCGGGCATCCTCCCGGCCGGACTGCTGGAACCGGCACGTCACCTGCGTCAGGTCCACCGGATTGCGCTGTTCCGCGTCGGCGCCCGTCGCGGCGGTGACCCACTCACCGTTGATGAAGTTCTTCAGCACAACTGCGATCATCTCCGACTCCTTTAGAACAAGTCCTTCGCCAGTTCGCACAGGCGCGCCGCCACGCGCCGTTCGTAATCCCGCTGGAACGCGCCCGGCAGGGCGTAGAAGCGGTCGCGGTGCAGGAAACGCCCGTTCGGGGCCCGCCGCCCCACGAAGGCGAAACTATAGTGATGAAACACCTGACCGCGCGCCGACGGCTTCCCGCCTGCCGCCGCATCCGTGCGAAGACAGTCCGCCGCGAACACAGAGCCTGCAGTCGCTTCCCGCCGCGCGTAGGCTTGCGCATCCTCGCACCATTCCCGGAAGAGCCGCGCATCGTGATCCGCCAACGTATCCGCGAACAGCAATTGCAGCGACGGCGAGATCTTGTAGTGCAGCCGGCCGCCGGTCGCGCGGCGGATCGCCTGCCGCACCGGGCGGGAAAGATCGTCGGCGGAATGGACATCGAGCATCACGCCGAACCCGTCGGCGATGGCGATCTGTTCCCGCATGCGTTTCTCAAGGCCGTTCAACCCGTCGGGGCAGCGGTAGTCCCAGCCCTTTTCCTGGCCGAAATTCGGAGCCACGTACGTTACGGGCAGTCCCCGCCGCCGGATCTCGCGCAGGACAAACAGGAGTTCCTCTGCGGTCGTCAGACAGTCGAACGCGGCCACTTCCGGCGGATGCTCATCAATCGTGAACTCAAGATCGAACGTTTCGCCGCCTTTGAGCCCGCTGATGCTGTCCGCCAGCTCCGCCAGCGCGTCCAGCGCATCCCAGTACTTGGCGATCAGCCGCCCGATGGTCCGGTCAGCGAGGACATACCGGTGCTTTCCCATCCGCACCGGTTCCCGGTGGTACGCCAGCACCATCCGCCGCTCGGCGGCGTTGGACAAGCGGCGTTCGCGCCCGCTGTAGTCCAGCACATCCGCCATGTCGAGCGTGAAGAACGTATAGTAGCGCGCCGCCTGCGCCAAACGCCGTGCGCGGGCCAACCCGCTTGCGCCGCGCTTGACTTGCAGGTGATCGGCATCGGCGCCATAGCGCAGGGCGTGTTCCGAATGGAGCGCGGCCAGCACACCGGATACCCAGAGGCCCTCCCAGGTGCTGCCGGTATACCCGGTTTCGATCGTCCCGAAGCCGCAGGCATAATTCTTCGGTGCCGGCCGCCCCGCCAGAATATCGGCCAGCAGATTCAACTCCCGCACCGAGTTCTGGATCGTGTTCGCCGCAAACCCGCCTCGCCGCATCGCCTCAAACGCGCCGGGCCACAGTAGCGTGGTCATACGCGAACCAATACCGAGGCGGGGCGTCGCCCCCAGCGCGCGCGGGCGGTTGAGCGGGCGCAGCACCCGGCAATAGCGGTCAAGGATCGCCGCATCGGTCGGATACGCTGCCACGCGCAAACCGCTCTTCAGCGTCATTTCGCCCAGCGGCTCGCCAAGCGCCGCGCCCCCGCGGCCGAGTTCCACGAACACCTGCTGACCGTCCGGCAGACGAACGAGATCGAAAACCGCCGCGCCGCGCCGGACCCCCGCGCCCGAGCTGGCGCAGTGTTTGGCCCATTGCTCGCCCTTGCCGCGCACCGCCCGCCACGCAGCGGCACGGTCCCAGGTCGCGGTGTCGAGCACCGCCGGGTTGCGCGCGGCATCGAACGGGAACTGACGTGCCTTTATGCTTGGCCATTGGCGGCCGAAGCCGGCCGCCCTCGTTTGTCGCAGCGCGCAATGTGTTCCGTTCGTTCCGCTCATCACACCAAAACCCCATTCACCACATTCACCAGCGGCTCTCCCTTGATGCGGCGGGCCACGGCGTGAGCCACGTCTTCGCGGAGCTTTTTCACCGCCTGCGGCGAGACCGAGGCGATATGGCTGGTGATGATGACGTTATCCATCTTCAAAAGCGGGCTGTCGGTGTTGATCGGCTCGGGATCGCACACGTCCAGCGCCGCGGCGGAGATGTGCCCGCTCTGGAGCGCGGCGACCAGGTCCGGCGTCTTGCAGAGCGTGCCGCGCGAGGCGTTCACGAAGATCACGCCCTTCTTCATCTTGGCGATGCTTCCGGCGTTGATCATGTACTTCGTCTGCTCGGTGCTCGGGCAGTGAAGGGAGATCAGGTCGCTTTGCGCGTAAAGGCTGTCCAGCGTCACCGGCTCGCAGCCCGCGGCGCGGATTTTGTCAGCGCTCAGCGCCGGATCGAACCCCACCACGCGGCACTTGAACGGCTTCAGCCGGTTGACCACCTCGCGGCCGATGCGGCCGAGCGCCACGATGCCCACCGTCATGTGCTTGAGGGCGTGCAGCGCCGTCAGGGGCACCGGCAGTTTCCACTGGCCGGCCTTGATGACGTTGGCGCAGGGAACGGTCTGCCGCGTCGCCGCCAGGATCAGCGCCAGCGTGTGGTCCGCCACCTCGTCAATACAGTAGTCCGGCACGTTGCAGACCGGAATGCCCTTGGCGGCGGCGGCCTTGAGGTCCACGTTGTCCACGCCGATCCCGTAGCGCACGATGATCCGCGCTTTTTTCATGGCCCCGATGACCTTGGCGGTAACCGGCGCGAACTGGGTGATGATGTAGTCGGCGTCGCCGACTCTCGCCGCGAGGCCGTCCTCGGTCTTGTCGGTGCTGAGCGTCACCTCGGAGCCGAGCGGTTTAAGGATGGATTCCTCGATATCGATCGGCGGGGTGGCAAAATCAGTCACCAGTGTTTTCGATACGGTCTGCATAGTCTGTCCTTTCTTGATTTACACTAACCACAACATCTGGCGGCCAAGAACGGCCGCCCGCTGTCATCGCGGTGCGTCTGTCACCGCGGTGCGCCATTATTGGCGCACACTCATCGCCTCGCATCCAATGCAACGCTCACGTCGAGAGCAAGAACCGTCGCCGGCCGGCCCATGCCCATGAGCGGGCCGATCGACGCGTTGTAGCGGTTATTCTCCGGCTTCATGCCGTCAATGCGCTCGTACGGCGGATTGACGTTCGTGAACGTCGCCGGCTGCTCCTGACCGACCTGGCGCAACAACCGTTCCGGGGTCAGCGTTTCGTCCTGCTTAAACTGTGCAGTACTGCTCTCAAGCATCGACTTCTTTCCTCCTGACAGGTTGTACTCCGGATCCTCCGCGTTGCGGTCGGACACGTACACCGCGGGCGAACGAGTCGCCGGTGTGCCGGGTTCCGCCCACGCCGCCGTCACGGCAAGCCAGAAGGTGGCCAGAGCCAGGGAGGCCAGCGGTCGTCGTGTTTCTGTCTGGTTCATTCCGTTTCTTCTTTTCCTGACTCCACTCGACTGGAGTCGACTGGAGTCGATTGCCACCGATTCTTACCAATACCGCCCCATCTCCAATCCGCGTTCGACGAAGAACCGGTACGTGCCGTACTCGACCAGGTGACTCACGCTGTGGTCAACCTGCAGCACGTAGCCGCCGCCGGCCATGGCGCCCGGCAACTTGGCGGCAAGCTCGCGCTCCACGGCCTTGAGATCGTTGGTCTCCAGTACCCGCTCGTCCATGCCGCCGATCAGGGCGATCTGGTCGCCGAAGTTCTTCTTGATGCGCAGCAAGTCCATGCCCGCCTTGATCTCGATCGGCTGCAGACAGTTGATCCCCGCCTCGATGAGCGACGGGATCAGCGCCTCGACAAAGCCGTCGCAGTGCAGCACCACCGGCAACCCGCGGCTGTGCGCGAAGTCGAAGAGTTTCTTGTGCGCGGGCATGATCAGCTCGCGGTACATGGCCGGCGACATGAACGGCGTGTGCTTGTAGCCGAGATCGTCCCAGACCCACAGGCCGTCCGGCAGTCCCTCGCGCGCGAAGAGCGTTTCCAGCAGACGCACCGACAGGTCGGCATACAGGCCGGCCATACGGCGCACCCAATCGGGATCCGCGGCCATGCCCATCAGCAGGTTTTCGTGCCCGCACATGGGCGACATGACGTCGAACGCGCCCATCACACCGCAGGTCATGAACGTCTGGTCGCGGGCGCACTTCTGCCGCGTTTCACGGTAGACCGCGAAGTTGATCCGCTTCTCATGGGTCCTTTCATCGAGCAGACGCGGCAGGATCTTGTCCTCCCAGTCCTGCCGCTCTGCAACGCCAAACCCGACGTGTTCCGGTGCACCGGCCCCGTTCTTGATCCAGCGCAGCAACGCTCCATTGCCATCCCGCACCAACTTGGTGGTTTCCGTTTCCTCGACCACAACATCAGCCGTCTCCACATCGCCCACCAGGTTGATCAGCTTGTAGTTGCCCGGCGTGATCTCGCCGCCGGTACGGCGCACGTCCAGCCCGAAGTGGTCGCTGATGTCCTCCGGCCTGGCAAAGTGCCCCTCAGCCGCCCACTTCACGGCCGTTTCCCGCCAGAACACCTCAAATAGCCCGATCCGATCCACCGGCTGGTGTCTTAGAATCCTGCTCATTAACTCTTTGCTGTTCAAAGCGCTCACCCTTCCCAAGTCGGTCGTGTACGCGATGTTCCCCTGTCAACGGGCCGGGGTTTGCGGAATACCCCCGACCGCTTCGATCCGTTGTCGCAGCGCCTCCAGGAACCGCGCCGCGGGCGCGCCGTCCACGAGGCGGTGGTCGAAGGTCAGGCTCAGCCACAGGCGGTCGCCGGCAACTACCCTGGCACCCTTCACCACAGGCTCCTTCGTGATCCGCCCCACACCGAGCACCGCGCACTCCGGCCAGTTGATGATCGGCGTAAAGGCATCAATGCCGGCCATGCCCAGGTTGGTGATTGTGAACGTCCCGCCGCTCATCTCCTCGGCCGCCAGGCGGCGCGCCCGCGCCCGCTCGGCCAGTTCGCGCGTCAGATCAGCCAGCTTCGGCAGGTCATACTTCGGCGCGTCGCGCACCACCGGCACCACCAGCCCCGCTTCCGTATCCACCGCGAACCCGATGTTCACGGAATCGGGATGCCGGATGTGGTCGTTCTCCCAGCGGGCGTTGAGCGCCGGATGCTCCAGCAGGGCCTGCGCCACCTCGCGCATGATGATATCGCCGTAGGCCGGAACCGTTCCTTTCCCCTTGGTCTTTGCCTTGAGTCTTTCGCGCAGCGACACCAGCGCGCCGGCATCCACCCGTGTCGTCAACGTCACAGGGGCTGTGATGGTCTTGCTGCGGTGCATGCGGTCGGCCACGGTCCGGCGCAGCGTCGAGATCTTCTCGTCGCGTCCGGGGACCGGCGGGACGGACTGCGCCGCCGCAACGGGCGCCGTCACCGCTGCCGCTCCCCCGCACTGAGTCGCCGCCAGAACATCGCGTTCGCGGATACGTCCGCCGCGGCCCGTGCCCGGCACCGCTCGCAAATCCACGCCCTCCAGCACGGCACGCCGCGCGGCGCGCGGGGACACGGGCCGAGCGGGGGTAGGCTCTGGGAGAAACCGCGTGGAACGTAGATCCCCCGCAGGGCCTTCGCTAGTCGAAGGCCGTCTTTGAAGCGGCTCTCCGGTAAGCGGCGGCCCTACATGCCCTCCGGTCGGCGGCGTAACATCTTTGCCGGCAGCCGGCACAACCGCCTTCCCCGTCGGCGTCGCCTCGCCCGGCGCCACCAGGTAGCCCAGCACATCGGCCACCCGCACCTTGTCGTCCTTACGGGGCGAGTTGGGCGTCAGGCGCAAAATGCCCTCATCCAGCGATTCGATCTCCTGCACGGCCTTGTCGGTCTCCACCGCGAACAACGGCTCGCCGGCCTTCACCGGGTCGCCGTCCTTCTTGAGCCACTCGACGAAGACGGCCTCTTCCATGGACCAACCCTGGCGGGGCAATGTGATTTCAATGGCCATGTCTACTCCTCCATCAGTTCCCGCACGGCCTGCGCGATGGCCGCCGCATCGGGCACCAACTGCTTCTCCAGGGGCGGACTGTACGGCACCGGCGCGAACGCGCCGTGCAGCCGTTTCACCGGCGCGTCCAGATCGTCGAATCCTTCCGAGGCGACGGCCGTCGCGATCTCGCTGGCCACGCTGTAGGGTGCGAAATCCTCGTCCACAATCAAAAGCCGCCCGGTCTTGCGCACCGACTCCAGCACCGTCGCCGTGTCCAGTGGCGCGAGGGTGCGCGGATCGATCAACTCGACGTCAACGCCTTCCGTCGCCAGTGCGTCCGCCGCCTTTTTCGCGTGGTGGACCATCATCGCCAGCGCCACGACGGTCACGTCGCGGCCTTCGCGCACCACAGCGGCCTTCCCGAACTCGATCTCGTAATCCGCCTCCGGCACCGGGCATTTGAACCCGATCAACTCCCGGTGTTCCAGGAACAGGACGGGATCGTTGCCCCGCAGCGCCCGCATGAACAGCCCCTTGGCGTCGTAGGCGTTGGACGGCATGGCCACCTTCAAACCGGGAAAATGCGCGAACAGGGATCCGTAGTTTCCCGAGTGGTGGGTGGCCGCCGAATGCCCGATGCCGATGCAGCCCCGCAAGAGTACCGGCATGTTCAGCCGCCCGTTGCTCATGTAGCGCATCTTGGCGATCTGGTTGATGATCTCGCCGACGCCATCCAGCACGAAGTCGGCGAACATGAAGTCGATGACCGGCCGCGCGCCGGCCATGGCCGCGCCGCAGGCGAGCCCCACGAAACCGCGCTCGCAGATCGGCGTATCGCACAGCCGGTCCGCGCCATACTTCTGGAAGAGCCCGGCCGTCGTGGCGAAGTTGCCGCCGCGCACGCCGATGCCTTCGCCCATCACGAAGATTCCCGGCTGACGCGCCATTTCCGCGTCCAGCGCTTCCAGCGTGCCGCGGATCACGTTGATCTCGCGCGTGCCGGCCGGCCGTTCCGGCGCGGGCCCGGGCGGCGTTTCGTCAAACACGTGCTGTGTGGCGGTTGCCTCCGCCGGCCAAGGCTCGGCCTCCGCCGTCTTGAGCGCGGCCGCCGCCTTTTCGCCGATCTCCTTCTCGATGGCAACCAGTTCAACCTCCGCGGCGACCTTGCCCTGGAGCAGCCGCTTGCGCAGGGCCTGGATCGGACACTTGGCGCGCCACGCCTCCACCTCCTCGCGGGTGCGGTAGGTGTAGTCGCCCATCCCTTCGGCGTGGGGGCGTGTGCGGTAGGTGCGGCACTCGATCAGCGTCGGGCCGTTTCCGGAGCGCGCCCGCTCCACGGCCTCCTTCGCCGCAGCCGACACCGCGAGCACGTCGTTGCCGTCCACGGCGATGCCGGGAATGCTGTAGGCGGCCGCGCGCTCGGCGATCTCGGGATTACCGCCGGAATAGCCGATCGGAATCTCCGTCGCGTATTGGTTGTTCTCGCAGACGAACAGTACCGGCAGTTTCCAGATGGCGGCCATGTTCAGGCCCTCGTGGAACGCTCCGTTGTTCGACGCTCCATCGCCGAAGAAGGCGACAGCCACCCGTCCATCCTTGAGCACCTTCGCGGCGTACCCCGCGCCCGCGGCCTGCAGGATGCACGGACCGACAATGCCGGTCGTTCCCATGAGCCCGATTTCCGGCGCGAACAGGTGCATACTGCCGCCGCGCCCGCTCGAGCAGCCCGTCGCGCGGCCCAGAAGTTCGGCGATCAGCGCGCGCGGTTCCAGCCCCTTGGCCAACGCATGCCCGTGACCGCGATGCGTACTGAAAATCGGATCCTGAGGCCGCAGGTGAGCGCAAACACCGGCAGCGACCGCCTCTTCACCAATGTACGTGTGGCACGCTCCGTGAATAAGCCCGCGCTGGTGCGCCCGCAGCAGTTGCTCCTCCGTCAACCGGATCGTCAGCATGGTCCGGTAAAGGGCGAGCGCCCGCTCACGGTCAACGCCGGCCGCCGCCCCAGGCTTGTGTTGTTTGGTTGTCATGGCGTCTTCCTTCAGTTCGATCTCTGGCACGGACAAGGCTCAGGCACCGCCTTTCATGTCAGCGGATACGTCCCGCATTCCAAAACGGTGCGGATCATCGCTTCGACGTTCTGAGGCGGCACCCCGTGCTGAAGATTGTGAACGGCGGCAAACACGAATCCGCCGCCCGGCGCGAAGACGCGCAGCCGTTCCCTGACGTGCGCGGCCACCTCCCGGACCGTGCCGCCGGGCAGTACCCTCTGCGTATCGGCTCCGCCTCCCCAAAACACGATCCGTCCGCCAAATCGTTCCTTGAGTCTGGCTGGCTCCATGCGCACACAACTGGTTTGCACGGGATTCAGAATATCCACCCCCGCCGCGATGAAATGTTCGATCAGATTCCAGTTTGAGCCGCAAGAGTGGAACATGGTCTTGGCCCGGCTGTGGCCATGCACATAATCGTTCATGCGCCGGTACCGCGGCAGATAAAGGCGCGCGAACGTATCCGGGCTGAACAACTCGCCGTTCTGCGTCCCGAAGTCGGTGCCCGAGATCAGGATCGTGTCGATATGCGGCCCCACGGCCTGGAGATACAGCCGCAGGTTCTCGATGGTCCGCTCGGCCGTGGCGGCCAGGATGCCGGAGACATAATCCTCGTCCGAGGCCAGGAGGCAGAGCCAGTCGCCGATGGTATGACCGGCGAAAATGCCGTTGGTGCCCAACCCGCCCTTCAGGAAGCCGCCGTGGACCGAATATTCGGTGTTGTCGTGCAGAAACCGCGCGCGCGTTTCCAGTTTGCGAAGCTCCTCGTCGGTGTACAAGGGAATGGATCGTTTCCACGCCTCCGGGTCGGTTCGCGGAATATCGCCCGCCGACATCCCGGTCGCGCAGTCGCGATCGAAGTACAGCGCCGTCGGCGCCATCACCGCCAGCGACACGCCTCGCGCGTCATAAAGGCGCAAGTAGCCCCGCTCGTCCTTGACCGGCCGGAACCCGCCGGGCATGAGGACGCTCGATCCCACATTCGTTTGCCAGAGTTTCCAATCCTTGTTTTCCAACCCCCACGTCTCCACGGGGTTCTCCAGCTCGATGACGTCGGAGTGAAACCAGCGCCGCATGTCGTCGTTCAGACGCGCCAGCATCTGAAACTGCTCATAGACTTTCGGCGGTTCGACGTCCAGACCGAGATACCTGCCCAGCGCAACGCAATGATCCACGTGCACTCCGGTGACCTTCGTGCCGCCGATATCGATCGGCACCCGGTCCGGTTCCTCGTGATTGATCGCCTTGCGTACACGTTCGCGTGAGTTCATGTTCCTAGACTCGCCCTACCGTAAGACCCTCGCCTGGCCGGAGCAGTATGGCCTTGACGCCGGCACATCGCGGCGCAGGCGTTGATGAAACCGGGAGGCCGCGGATCATCAACCAGGCACTTCATAGTTCACCCTTTTCTCCACCGAGTGTCAGAAATCCCTCGAATACCCGGCGGTCCAGCCGCCGTCCACGGTCACCACCGAACCGGTCATGTACTCGTTCTCCGGCGCCACCAGGAACAGCGCGGCAGTCGCGATGTCCGTAACCTTGCCGAAGCGGTGGAGAGGTATGTGCGACAGCATGGCCTCCAGCCGGGCCTTCATGATCGGGTTCGCACCGGTGAAGAGCCCCGTCGCGCCTTCGATCGGGATCGAGCCCGGAGCAATGGCATTGACCAGCACGCCACGTTCGGCAAACTCCAGCGCCATGGCCTTGGTCAGGTTCACCACGCCGGCCTTGGCCGCAACAAAGGCGCACTGCAGCCGCGCCGGCACCAGGCCGAACACCGAGGCGATGTTGACGATCCGGCCCCCGCCGCGCTCGAAGAGCAGCGGAACGAACGCCTTCGTCATGCGGTAGCAGCCGGTCAGGTCGGTGTTCACGATCCAGTCCCACTCCTCCTGCGGGAACTGCTCCAGCGTGACGCGGTGCTTCATCGTGTTCACCCCGGCGTTGTTGATCAGGATGTCGAGTCCGCCGAAGGTCTCGCGCACCCATCCCACCGCGGCCTCGATGTCCGCCTGGCTCGTGACGTCCAGCCGCCGCGCCGCGCAGCCGGCCCTGGCGGCCGCTCCCTGCCGGACGCCTTCCTCGACGATGTCGGTGTACGCCACCCGCGCCCCGTTCGCCGCCAGCATGTCGGCAATCGCCTTGCCAATGCCCCGCGCCGCGCCGGTGACCAGGGCCGTCTTGCCATTCAGGTCTACGTTCATGTCCTAGCCTCTCTTCACTCCACTTCCGCCACCACGCTCGTCATCTGCCTCAGGTTGTCCGATACGGGACAACGTTCGTCCACTTCCTTCAGGAATTCGCGCTTCTGTTCCTCCGTGAGATCCGCATCGATCTTCACGCGCACGACGAAGCCGCCGAAACCGGCGCGGTTCGCCTGGGATTTTCCCAGCAGCACGTCCGTGTCCAGTTCGCCGCCGACGGCGATCTCCATGCCGCGCAGCGCGATCTTCTTCTGGTGCGCCACAATGCGGCCGATGGACCCGATGCACCCAGCCAGCGCAACCATCTGGTACTCCAGCGGAGTCGGGCCGGCATCCGTACCGCCGGCCGGTCTAGGCTGGTCAACGATCACACGGTGGCCGCGGACCTGGCTCTCGATCTTCATGCCCGGCCCCAATGCCGCAACGATCTCGACTCGTTTCATGTTGGACATGTCTGGCTCCTCGCAACCGACCTCATCCTTCTTCGGACACGGGCTACTGTAGCATACGCGATTCGATAGACATCCGCTGTTTGTGCCCGTATATTTATCCCTTTGTGCTCCAGGTGGCCTTCCGGGAGGTTCCATGCCGTTGTCATCGAGTCCCATCCGCCTCATCGCGCGCTCGCAGGCGCCCATGCCCGGTCCCAAGGGCCGCTCGGCGGGCGACCGCGGCGTGCATCAGCACCCCGAGGTGGAACTGCTGGTCTTCGAGCACGGCGCCGTGACCATGCTCTACGGCGGGCGCTCCCTGGAAGTTCCGCCGGAACGCCTGGCGCTCTTCTGGGGTGCCATGCCGCATCAGGCGCTGGATGCCGATCCGCGCGCCGTATCGCACGTCGTGTACCTGCCGGTGCCGATGCTGATGCACTGGCAACTGCCGGCGGGGTTCATGCGCTCCCTGCTGGACTTCGAGGTGCTGATCGAAGCGGCCCCGGGAGCGCCGGCGGGCGACCTCGACTGTGTGAAGCATTGGATCCGGATGCTGGGGCGGCGCTCGGTCGAGGCCGACCGGATTGTACTGCTCGAGGTGGAGGCGCGGCTGCGCCGGATGGCGCTCGACCGCCACGCCGCCTCCGTGCTGGCGCCGCGCGCCGCCGGCGCCGGCCGGCTCGAACGCATGGTGGAAACCATCGCCCGGCGTTGTCTGAGTGCGCCCAGGGCCGAGGAAGTGGCCCGGGAGGCCGGCTTGACCCGCGCCTATGCGGCCCGCCTGTTCCGGCGCGAGACCGGCATGACCATGCTCGAGTACATCACGCGCCAGCGCATCTCGCATGCCCAGCGCCTGCTGGCCACCACCAATCGCGGCGTGCTGGATATCATGGGGGAGTGCGGCTTCAAGTCGCCGACCCGCTTCTATGCCGCCTTCCGCCGCTATGCCGAAGGCACACCCGCGCAATACCGCCGCCGCTTCTTCCCCGCCGGCGCGGCCGCGCGCTGAGCCTGCCTGCTCCTCTCACGCGAGGCCCGGACCGAGCAGAATCGCCGCGATTCCCTGGACCGCATCGGCGGAGCCGCGGAACGCCCAGACGCGCGACTCGTCCTGACGACAACCCGCCGGCGCGTGATACTCCAGTTCGTTAAACAGCTCGGCGCCGTTGCGGACGCAACAAGCCTGGAACCCCCAGCCCGTCTCGTGCGGCGGCTCCCAGAGCGCGTCGACGTAGTCCCCGCCCGGAACGACCGTGAACTCGCGCACCACGAGGTCGGCCGTGCCGCTGGCGGCGTCGCGGCGCAGGTATCCCGCCCGGCCGGTCAGTGCGCCGGCTTTCAGCGATATCTTGGTGTCAGGGCCGGGCGACGCCATCCGCCAACGCACGCCGCGGGCCGAGGCCGTTAACTCGCCTTCGGCAAAAGCGCCAAAGACTTTTTGCGGAGCGGTCGCGCCGCGGGTGGGAACCAGCATGGTTCCGGGCGAAGGCAATTGCAGAAGGCTCCAGAGGCCCAACCGAACCGGAACACCGGTTGGCGCCATCATCTCCAACGTCGTGGTCTGGCTGTAGCCGGCAAACCTTAGACCGGCGTCAGGGAGCGGATTGACGGCGGGCCGCAGAACCTTCCCCATGCGCACCCCGATATCGCGCTTCGAACGATGCAACTTGAGGCGGGTCGTCTGGGCGAGACGCATCTCGCCGTCAGTGGCGGAAACCAGCGCCCATCGACCCGGGTCGAGGGCGCGCTGAACGGAGTAGGTCTCGAACGGCCGCGCCGGGTCGCCGATGAACAGCTCGATCTCCGGAGCCAGCCAGGTACGATCGCCGCCGGGATTCGGCCAGCCGTCGCGGCGTAAGTAGGCGGCGGCGGACTCTACCGTGGTCAGCGTGGGATTGAGCCATAGGAAGCTCTCGTCTGAGTTCGGCGGATAGAGCGCAAGGACGCGCCCGCCGGACGGCAGCACCAACAGCCGCCCGCCGCCGGGCGCGTTGAGAATGACCGTCGGTTTTCCGGCCCGCGCCAGATTGTCATGCAACAGTTTCACGCCACCGGCCTCCTCACCTGACACCTGCCTCCAGCCCCCTGACACTACACTCCCGGCACGTAGCCCTGGCCGAACTGGGTGGTCATGGGCTCCTTGAAATCCTCGCCAAAATGCATCAGCGACACCGTGCCGCCGTCGGCCACCAGCGTCTGCCCGACGATATACCGCGCCGATGGCGAGGCCAGGAAGACCGCGATTTCGCCGATATCGCGGGGCGTGCCCGCGAAACCGCTGGGGATGCACTTGCCGATCTCGCGGATGGCCTTTCCCATGTCAACAGCCGGCGTGCCCTTGTAGTGGCTGGGAATGGGCACCGCGCCGGGTGCAAGCCCCACCACCCGGATGCCGCGCGGCGCCAACTCGATGGCCAGGTTCCGCGTGAACGTGACGATCGCGCCGCGGGTGCCGGCATAGACCGTGTGCTCCACATACGCCCGGAAGGCGTGGATCGAGGCGATGTTGATGATGACCCCCTTCGACTTCTCGAGATCCGGCACCACCGCCTGGCTCATGAAGTAGGGCGCACGGACGTTCACCGCGTAGAGCGTATCGAACTGCTCGACCGTGGTCTTCTCGAACGGCCGGTTCATGGTGATCCCGGCGTTGTTGACCAGAACGTCCAAGCCGCCCAGAAACGCCACCGCTTCCCGCGCCAGCACCGGAATCGGCGCCGTCTCGCGGAAATCGGCCTTGAACGCCGCGGCCTTGCCGCCGGCGGCCAAGATCTGCTTGACCGTCGCCTCCGCCCCTGTCGCGCTGTGCGAATAGTGGACGGCCACAGCCGCCCCCTGCCGCGCGAATTCCAACGCCATTCCCTGCCCCAGACCGGTCCCCGCCCCCGTCACCAATACCCGCTTGCCTTTCATATCGTTCATCGTATGTCTCCGCGCGCTACTTGTTCGTGCCACCCCTGCGCTCCACCGTGAACCCTTCGCCCGGCCGGAGCAGCATGGCCTTCACACCGGGGCACATCACGGCGCAGGCGTTGAGGAAACCGGCGGGATCGCCCGCGCCCTGCTCGGCCAGGGTCCAGAAGTGACAGGGAATCGCGAACCGCGGTTTCGCTTCCGACACCAGCCGGGCGGCGTCGATGTGGTTCATGTTGCCGAAGACGCCGTTGATCGCCGGCAGAACCACGTCCGGCTGCAGGTCGTAGAGCGGCTTGAACAGCGCGGGCCGCCACGACGTGTCTCCGGTCGCCATCACGCGCACGCCGCCGAATTCCAGGACCAGCGCCAACGCGCTGGCCGAGATGTCGCCATGGTCGGCGGGAACGGTGTGCACGGCCAGATCGCCCAGGTCATGTCGCCGATTCGGTTCCAGCAGCACACGCCGTTCCGCCGGCACACCCGCCGCATCCAGCCCCGGCACACAGCCGGCGGGGCCGGCGAAGCGGCAGTTCGGATTGTTGCGGGCGATCACCGGCAGGGCGTCCGGATCCTGGTGGTCGGCATGCTCATGGGTCAGGATTACCCAGTCGGCCTCGACGTCGTCCGGCCGCAGTGCCGGCAGCGAAAGTCGCTTGAAGCCGAACAGCCGCTCGCAGGCGTCGGAGAGGTATGGATCGAGAAAGATCCGCTTGCCGGAGGCGGTGCAGAAGGCGAACCCCGCCTGACCCAGCCAATAGAACCGGATGCCGTCGGCCGGAACGCGACCCTCCCGCATCTCCCGTGTCAGTTCATTACACATACTGAATCGTTCCGCCTTAACGAAACTCCACTCCCGTCGCAAACTTCGTCGCGACCAGTCCGTCTTGCGGTTTGGCCCATTTCCGGCCACCCGATTGAACGTTCTCGAAGGCCACCCCTTCAACCCGGTGCGACTCGTCAAAACCCGACAGTTCCGACGGAGGAATAGCGTTCCCTTCGATACGGATGTTACGGAACACAATGTCACGGACGTGGCCGCGCTCCGCGTCGCGACCGAAGCGCGACGGGAGGATCCTGACATCAGCCAGCATGCCTTCCGCGCCTTCCACGCGGAGGTCTTCACAGATCACGTCGCTGACTGCGGCCTGGTCGCCATGATGAATGGCGACGACACCCCCGGGGCCTTCACCGTGAATGAGGTCGTTATGGGTGAAGCGGATCTTGCGGATATTGGCGGCGCGCGGCTCAAACCCCGCCTTCTTCCCGACCCAATCCGGCGCCCAGCCTTGGGTCAGGATCTCCAGCCCGTTCCCACGGACGCCGTTCCACAGGACGCAATCCCGCACGATCACGTTCTCCGTGTCCCGCTGGCAATCGAACTGGGTAAAGTAGGTCACGCCCCCCGACTTGACCGCCACGCAGGAGTCTTGCGTACGGATGAAACACTGCTCGACGGTTATCTCCCGACTGCCCACCGCGACCACGCCGTCGTCCCACGGGTTACCGCTGACGATCTTGACCCGGCGGACGGTCACACGATCGGAGCCCAGGATCGCCACCGCCCAATGCCGGCTGTCCAGGATGGTGAGGCCTTCCACCACGACATCCTCGGCGCGATTGATCTCGATCATCCGGGACTGCGCGGGTCCGAACACCCCGCCGTCGAGAATGCCCCGCCCCCGGATCTTCACGTTCTTGACCTCGTCCATGAAGAACGCCCCCCGAACCACCGCGCCCCGTTCGATATAGACCGTCTCGCCCGACTTGACCGTGACTTTCCCGACCTCGTGGACCTTGCCCGCGGCATAGAACTTCACGCCCGGCGTGTCGGGTTTGGGGACGTCCTGCTCGGGCGGGTCGGCGAACAGGAACAATGGCTCACTGGGATCGCCGTTGATCTCCACGCTCAGAGAGGCGGGAGCACTGAGCGGGAACGTGATCTTATTGCCGGCGATTTGGGGGCGAATGCCCAAGGCCTTGGGCCGTACGTCCACACTTTGAATCGCCCCCGCGCACTCGATTTCGACATTCCCCGCCTGCGCCAGGTCGAATCCGGCGAACGCCGCGCCCGGGGTGTAATAGACCACGCGTTCGCGCCCATCGATGCGGGTCAGTCCCATCGGCGGGTCCGGCTGGCCAACACGCGTGTAGCGGACAGCACACTCGCGCCCATCGAAGCTGACCTTCGTCACCGGGGACAGGCGTTCGAGCGTCAGGCCGGCGACCATCAGGCGGTACGGAGGCAGGCCCGCCCCGGCCAGCGCGCGGGGCGCCAGCCGCGTCTCCTTGTCTTTGCCCAGCAAATCGCCCATGCCGCCGAGGCCCGATTCATCGGGCGCCGAATCGCGCGGCGTGTCAGGCCCGTCATTCAGGCTCAACTTGTTGATGGCGTTTTGCCGCTGGGCAAGATAGGCAGGAAGCGACGCGGCGGTTTCCGATTCGCCAACGCCCCAATCGACGGCGATTGGAAGCTGGCCGGGCTTGTCCACAACGAAATCGAAATACACCGGCGCCAGTTTCCCTTGCTCGGGAAACCAGGACGCGGCTGCAAAGACACATTTGCTTCCTCCCGCCACCACCCGCAAAACGACCGCCTTGCCCAGCACCTGATCCTGCCCCGTGCTGCCCACCAGCGCGTGCAACCGGTAGCGGCCGGGTGACAGGGATTCCGAGGTCTTCGCGCGGACGATTTGTCCTTCATGGCCGAGCGTCAGATCGGCGACGAGCGCCTGCCCCGAGGCCCGCGCCTTGTCGAGCGCCGTTCGGACCGAAGCGGCATCAGCCGCCACAGCCACTGGGACTTCACCAGGGCGCGGCGCCGGGGCCTTGGCTGCCTGCGCCGCTGCCGCCAGAGCGACTGCCGCCAGCGCTAACCAACTTGTTGTCTTTTTCATTGAGGCCGTCCTATTCCGTCTATTTACCTCGTTCGCCCGCTTCTCTCATGGCGCGCCGGTTGCGTCCCTCACCAGGCGACAACCCGTATTGGGCAGGCGTGAATCCGGAATCCACTGGCCGCGTTCCGCGGAACGGCAGTATTTGGGATAGTCGGCCCAACTGCCGCCGCGGAGGATCCGGTTGCCGCCCGACCGCGGGCCTGCCGGATCCGTCACGGCCACATTCGGGTATCTGGCCGCCCTTCCCCTGGCATCCGCGGCCGCGACGCCCGTAAATCCGCCGGCTTGCCGGTCGAGGCACCACTCCCACACATTGCCGTGCATGTCGTACAACCCCCAGGCATTGGGCTTCTTTGTGCCGACGGCGTGCGTGCTGCCTTCGCTGTTGCCAAGGTACCAGCCCATCTCGTCCAACGCCCCGGCATACGGGCCTTTGGTTCCCGCCCGGCAGGCGTATTCCCATTCCGCCTCGGTTGGCAGACGCAGTCCGGCGCCGGCCTTCTGGGAGAAGGTCTGGCAATCCTCCCACGACACCATCTCCACCGGCGCGGCCGAACCCGCGTTCTTGAAACGAGAGGGGTTGCTTGCCATCACCTTTTCCCATTGCGCCTGCGTCACCTCGGTCTTCGCCATGTAGAACCCTTTCGTCAGCGTCACCCGGTGCTGCGGCCACTCGAAAGGCGTCGCCCACGTCTCGTCTTCGGGGCTGCCCATGAAAAAGTATCCCGCCGGGACGTAGACCATTTCCATACCGGTAGCCTCGTGCACGATCGCCTGCGCCCAACCGGACTGCGTGTAGGGCTCGGCCTGCGTCCCGGCTGCCGCGCGGCAGCCCGGCGGCACGCGCAAGGTCAGATCCCTCGGCGCCGCCGCCGAAGAGCCCGTCGCGGCCGGCGCCTGGAATGAAGTCCCCTCCTTTGCCGGCGCGGGGCCTGTGCTGGCCGGAACCGTCAACGGCGTCAAGGCCACGGCCACGCGAATCCCAACTTGCGGCGGGATGCGGGTGGGAGCGTGCAACGGACGGGAGGTGGGTTTGGGGCCGCTGCGCATAATGTGATACGGCCCGCCACAGGTGCCGGGCGGACTGAAGCCGGGCCCCACCGGGTCGATCGTGGGCGCGCTTGCGAAAGACTCCGCGCACCAATCCCAACACCACTCGGCAACATTCCCGATCATGTCATACAAGCCCCAGGCGTTGGGCTTGAATGACCCAACGGGCGCCGTTCCGTCAAATCCGCCGGTCTTCGCCTCGGATCTCGGCTCTTTACCCGTTCCGTTGCAGCGAGCACAGACACCCGCAGTCTCTCCGGACGACACGTCGTCCCGACCGGTTCCCTGACAAGCCGAACAAGGCTTCTGCCCTGCTGGATCGCCGGGCACAACGTCCGGCACATTGGCGTACTTGTGCATCTCCTTCTCGTCATTCCCGAAGAAGAACAACGTCTGGCTCCCGGCACGGCAGGCATATTCCCACTGCGCCTCGGTGGGCAACGAAACCTTCCTGCCGATCTTGACCGACATCTTCTCGCAGAACGCCACGGCCAACTCCCACGGCCATACCTGCTCCACGGGCCGCGTCTTGCCCTTGTACTTGCTGGGGTTGTTGCCCATCACCTGCTCGTACTGCTCCTGCGTCACCTCGTAGACGCCCATGTAGAACGGCTGACTGATCGTCACCTCGCGCGGAGGGCCTTCATACTCGCGCGGATCTTTCATGGTGTGAACCTGCTGCAAATAGGTGGCGACGGGAACATTCGCCCCATCCTTCCGAACCAGCACGGTGCCCCCTTCAACGGATGCCACCTCGTGCATCGGCACGCCCATGATGAACGTGCCGGCGGGGATGAGGGTCAACTTCATCAAGACGCCGCCGCCGAGATCCAGATCGGTCTGCACATCCTTGAGCCCCGCGCGCTTGGCGTAATCTGCCACCGACTCTTTGCCATCCCATAGGGGCCATGGCGACTTCGCCATCACCGACGGTTCCGCGGCATTCACCATGCCCGCCGACAACACGGCCGCCGACAGCGCCAGCCAACTTCTTGTCTTATGCATTGCGTTGCTACTTTCTAGTGGTGGTTAGGCCCTCACTCGATTGCCTCGCCCAGCACCAGGAACGAGGTCAGCGGCGTGTCGAGGCGCAGGCGCAAGCCAGCATCGCACAACGCCTGTCCGTCAAGGATGCGAACCCTGCCGTCGGGCTCGGTGGTCACGCGATAGCGCCGCGCGGGATCAACGCCCCGGAAACGCAGACAGTACTCGTCCGTCTCGGCATTGACCAGCCGGAACACGCCGGCCGCGACACGGCTCCGGTCAACGGCGGCCAGTTCCAGGGCGCACCAACCGCT
The DNA here is from genome assembly GCA_016873635.1 of Lentisphaerota bacterium. Classification (GTDB taxonomy): domain Bacteria; phylum Verrucomicrobiota; class Kiritimatiellia; order UBA8416; family VGWJ01; genus VGWJ01. Next base: position 47,342 of record VGWJ01000007.1, read on the forward strand.
GCCGTCGGCTCCGGGTATGACCGGGGTGTGGTGGTAGACACGGGCCTCCCGGTGGAAAGGCCGAATGAACTCCTTGTAGATGCCGAGGTATTTCTTGGTGGCGCGCAGCACTTCGGGGTTGATCTCGCCCAGGCTCGGCGTCAGTCCGCTGACCGTCGGATGGCAGAGCACGATGACGTGCAACTGGGTTTCGAGGTTGCCGCGGTAACTGCCGTTCATGCAGACACCGAAGATCCGGTCAAGCATGTCCGGGGGCATGGCCATGGACATACCGTTGAGGATCCGCACCGTGCGCGGCATCCGCATCCAGTCGGAGATCCAGGCCGTGGTGAAGCGGCTGTTCATGCCCAGGTCCGTGCGGCCGCCGCCGCTGGAGCAGTTCTCGAGTTGCAGCGCCGGGTAGCGGGCGCGCACGGTGTCGAAGATGGCATACATGGCCTCGACATGCCGCCAGAGGGTGTTCTCCTGGCGACCGTCGCGCGGGTTGAAGCCGCCCTCCCAGGCGTCGAGATTGTAGTCGAGCCGGAACATGTCGAGCCGGTACCGCTCGATCAGGCGCAGGATGGTGCTTTCGACATACTCCCGCACCACCGGCTTGGCGAGGTCGAGGACGCGGTCCACCGGCTTGCCGTAGCGCGTGATGAACCAGTCCGGGTGCTCGGCCGCCAGCTTCGAAGCCTTGCCGGCGCTCTCGATCTCCACCCACAGGCCGCAGCGCAGCCCCTTGCTCCGGGCATAGTCGAAGGCGGGGAAGAGATCGTTCGGGAGACGGTTGCCGGTCTGCCAGTCGCCGCTCGTGTCGAACCAGGGCGTGTTGGCGTCGGCAAACCAGCCGGCATCGACCATGAACAGATCGGCGCCGACCTCCGCGGCGATGTCGATCTCGCGCCGCAGGCCCGGCTCGGACATCTCATGCTGCATGTAGCCCCAGTGGTTGTAGATCACCGGCTGGACGCCGTCGCCGACACGGTAGAGAACATGCCGCCGCAGATACGCATGCCAGCACTGCACGGCATCGTCGAAACTCACATGGTTGAGACCGAAGTGGACCTCGGGCAGGTCCACACACTCGCCGGGGGCGATGACGCGCATGGGCGCAAGCGCATCCGGACGCAGCGCAAACTGCAGCTTGCAGTTTCCGCCGCGCGAGTAGTCACAGTAGAAACTCATGCGCCAGTTCGCCGACCAAGACAGGCCGGCGACCATGAATCCGCCACAGAGGTTGTTGTGCGCCACCGCGAACGGCGTCGTATGGCCACTGCGGCCGTGGCGCGACCCGAAAACCAGCTCGGTGTTGAGCGGAACCGGCTGCCACTGGAAGTTGCCTTCGTTGCCCCACTCCGTGTCCTGCAGCCAGCCGACCCGGTACGGCACGTCCCCCGTATCGTGCAGGTTCTCGCGCACGTTGTCCGACATGGCCCAGACGGCGCCGGACAACGGCGTGACCGAGGTCAGACCCAGCGCGGTCGAGGCCGAGGTGTTCCGTAACCGCATCCGCCGGCGGAAAAAGCCGTCCCCGGCGGCGAGAGTGACAATCTCCAGTTCCACCGGCTTGCGGGCATGCCGCAGCACCAGGCGCACGCTGGGCGCCGCCGTGTCCGCGCCAAGGGTCTCGGCCTCGGCCAAGGCCCAGTCAAAGGAGAGCGATTCGCCGTCGATTTGCAGATCGAAGGCGATCAGTTCCTTGCCTTCGTCGTTGGCGTAGTAGGGAACGCCGGTATCCTGCAAGGAGGCGGCGATAAGCCGCCCGTCAATCAGGCGCTCGGTGTAGAGGGTGGTGCCCGAGTGGTAGCGCCACCCGCGCTGGGGTTCGTTCAGTTCGGTAATACGTGTTGTCATGAGTTTGTTCCGTCCGATGCTGTCATCGACTAGTCCACATACGTCACGACCGGATCCCACACCACGCGGTCCGCCGGCGTGGGCTGCTCCCGGCTCTTTTCGACGACGAAATACAACACGTCGCCCGCCGCCAGTTCTACGGTGAAGTCCGGCGACTCGGCCTTGCCATGCTCCAACTTGCGGCGTGCCCGCAGCGGCGATACGGCTCCGGCGTGGCGATGCAGGATTTCGACCATCGCCTCGCCGCCCGTGTCCGCAATCTCAATCGGACCTTCGATCCGGACTTTCCCGTCATGCGGCGCCACCCAGGCGCGCACCGCCGCGCAGACGGGACCCGGCCGCATATGGAAGTGCCCCACTTCCGGACCGTGGCCCCTTTGGTCCCAGATATCGGTCCGCACCCAATTCGGATGCTCGAACCGCATGTTCATGTACCACGGCCCGGTCACCCGCGTCTCATTCCGGTACGGCGTTTCCCGCGCCGGCTCCCGCTCCTGGTTGAACCAGCCGTGCTTGCCCACCACGCCGGAGAAGCAGTCCGACGCCCGGTAACTCTCCGCTCCGTACTCGAACAGCAGGTGCCGGATCGCCGTTCCCGTCGCCGCCGCGTTCTTCTCCCCGCGCACGACCACCTTGATCGTATGCTCTTGCTTCGGATCCAGGCCGGTCTTGATAAAACCGAACTGGAACGGCGTGCCGGCCGCCGCCCAGCAGTCCACCGTCTTTTCCAGTTTGCCGTCCAGATAGACGTCCGCCTTGCCCGCGTCCGGCCCCTTGAACACGCGCCAGTAGATCGCGTCCGAACGGAAAACCAGCCCCGCACTGGCGCCCTTCACGTCGCTCGTCCGCGCCGCGTTCTCATAATACAGTTCGCCGTTCTCTTGCCGCCAGTCGCCCGCGTACACCGTTTCGGCGCTGAGGCAGCCCACCCGCCGCGTCCGCCGGCTCTCGATCGGGTCCGACGAGTCGAAAACGGGCTCCAGGGGATACCATTGCGCCGACTCCGTGCTGACGATGCGCCACGGATGCGACTGCGAACCCATGGGATTGAAGGCCGGCGCCAGGCACCCCGTGGCCGGCGACGTGTTCATGCCGGGCGCAACCTCTATCCGATAGGCGCCGCCAAACTTTTGGTTGAAACAAGTATAAAGGAACATGGTCTTGCCGGCAACGAACAGGTTGGTCTTGCCCTCATCCACCACGTGGAAGCCGATGGTCTCGTTTCGCGGCCCGCCCCACAAGTCCTCGCCCAGGGGAACGATCGGCCCCCAGTCCTGCTTGGACAGATCGCGGCAAACGGTCAAGCCGCTGCCGTAGGTGAAGGCCAGATACTTGCCGAGCGCCGTGTTGTAGATGACACGAAATCCGTTCACGTAGGAGCCCTTGCCGCCGAGGCCCGGCTCCTCCCAGGCCCCGTTGTAGAACCGTTTCCACTTGCCCGGCGCCATCTTGTCCCGGATCGCGCAGCGCGCCACCCGGTAGCGGAGCAAACCCGGCCGCCGCACGCCCGGCTTGAACCAGGTGTAATGCGACGTGAACAGGTAGATGTACCCGCCGCGTTCGTCCACGTAGAGCATGAAATCCCCATCGCCCCCGTCCCAGTAGAGACCGGAGAACTCCGCCCCCCGGCGCATCCGCTCCGGCACATCCCGCGTCACGATCGGCCCCTCGTACCGCCACGACAGGCCCTTGTCGCCGCTCGAGGCCAGGTGGATCTGGCGGTTGATGGTCGGATGCGAGGCGTTCGGAACCTCCACCGTCGGGTACCCCGGCGTCTCGCAATGCATCGCCGTGTAGAGCCGCTTCCCGTCCTCGTCGTACCACATCGCTCCGCCAAGCATGTAGGGCCGCTCGACGGGAAACGGCGGCGCGTCGCCGTCGGGCTGCATCACGGCGTTCTCAATGTTCGTCCCCTTGAACCGGTGCGTGCGCGTCCCCGCCGGCCGGTCGATCATCCAGAACTCATCCCCGATCTTCACGCCGCACGGTGGAAAATCCCCGGTGTACCGCCCGCCCAGATAGTCCGGCAGTGGATCAAGTTTCTCCAGCGGCGTCACCTTGACCGAAAACGGCAGCGCCGGGGTTTCCGCCTGCGCACGTTGGCTGTCCATCCCCATCCTCTTCTCTGTCTGTTGCATGGATTGCTCTTCCTTTATGCCAGTCGTTGAAAATTCCGTCATCTCGATTCTCTCTAAGCCTGACGCCTCCCCCTACTGCGCCCCGCCCGCGGGGATCACGAAGCGGCAGCCCACGGCCAAGAACGTCTGATTTCTATCGGTCGTGAACCCACCGCGAATTGCAGAAATGCAGTGGGGGCCATAGTCACCCCAGCCGCCGCCGCGGATCACATGCGGATTACCGTAACCTCCCGTTGCCGGTCCAGACGGATCCGTCACCGCCTCCCGCGACGCCGTGCCCCAATAGTCCTGGCACCACTCCCAGACATTACCATGCATGTCATGGAGCCCCCAAGCGTTCGGCTTTTTCGTGCCCACGGGATGCGTGGTGCCGTTGCTGTTTTCAAAGTACCATCCCATTTGCGCCAGATCCCCGGCATATGGCTCCTTGGTCCCTGCGCGGCAGGCATATTCCCACTCCGCCTCGGTCGGCAGGCGCAGGCCACCGCCGGCCTTCTTACAGAACTCCTGGCACTTAGCCCAAAACACCGTGTCCACCGGCGCCTCCGGCCCCACGTTCTTGAAGAGCGACGGATTGTGCCCCATTATTTTCTCCCACTGCGCCTGCGTCACCTCGTACTTGCCCATGTAGAACCCCTTGGTCAGCGTCACCCGGTGCGGCTTCTCCTCAATGGCCCTGCGCCTCAGCAGGGATTGCGGCTGCAGAGGGGTCGTGTCAGGCGGGGTGCCCATGAGAAACTTCCCCGCCGGAATATAAACCATCTCCATGCCGGTGGCCTCATGCACGATCGCCTGCGCCCAGCCGGACTTCGTGTAGGACTCCGCCTTTGTCCCGGCCGCCGCGCGACAACCGGCCGGCACGCGCACGTTCGGATCCGCGGGGCCTGTCGTCGCGGGCGCCTTGGGGAGAATCTTGTCCTTGGCCGCGGCCGTCGCGACCGACGCCTTGGATGGATTTTCGGCCTTCGTTCCCAGCGCCCTTTCATCGGTGGACTTCATGGCTACGACCACCCGGAACCCTGGACCGCGATGCTTTGAGCCATCCCATTCGAACGGGCGACCGACGGATCCGGGGTATCCATAATGCGAACTGAATATATCGCTGCGCCACACATGCATCAGGCCAGTATGCCAATGATCGGGCGGGGAGATCCCCGGGCCCGTCGGATCAAGCGCGGGCGCATCATCATGATAACGCCAGTACCAGTCGTGACACCATTCTCTGACATTGCAAATCATGTCGTAGAGACCCCAGGGGTTGGGTTTGAATGACCCCACGGGCGCGATTCCGCGGAACCCGCTGGTGGCCTTGGCGGTGGCCAGGGTTTCTTTCTTCTGGGTATTTATATAGACGAAGTTTTCGTAGTTGTGGAAGTCGGCCTTGTCCTTAGGCCCGCCGTACCAAGAGTCGTTCGGCTTGCTCCCAGCCTTGCAAGCCCATTCCCATTGCGCCTCGGTGGGCAACCACACCTTACTGCCGGTCTTGGCCGAAACTTTGTCGCAGAACTCCGCCGCTTCCTCCCATAGCAGGAGACACTCGGGGTATGTCTTACCTTTGGTGTACCCCTCAGGAGAAGCAATGTTATTACATACCTGACTTTGCCAGCCCATTTTGTAGCGACTGTCCCATGTGTCACCCATGATCTGCGCGTACTGCTCCTGGGTCACCTCGTAGATGCCCATATAAAAAGGCCTGCTGAGCGTCACCTCGTGGTCAGGCATCATCCAGTCCCCGTTTGTAAACTCCATTCCCTGTACGACCACTTCGACGCCTTCGACCACCTCGCGCCGTTCATCAGGAGCCCCCATCTTGAACTTGCCGGCCGGGATGAGCGTCAGTTTCAGCGAGACCCCCCCGCCAAGATCCAGTTCCTTCTGCACCTCCGCAATCCCTGCGCGCTTGGCGTAGTCCGCCACCGACTCCTTGCCATCCCACAACGGCCACGGCGACTTCGCCGTCGCCGGTTCCGCCGCGTTCACTACGCCCGCCGCCAACACGGCAGCCGCCACACTCGCTAGCCAACTCATTGTCTTTCTCATTGAGACCTTCCTTCTTCGTCTTTCATGGCTATTCAGTCCGCGCACAGCACAACCCGAAAACCAATGGTGCTATTGAGGGGATAAAGGAAATCGGCCTTCTCCCGAACTGTGGAACGACAGTAGGCCGCGCCGTTACGCCAGCTCCCGCCGCGAATGACCTTGTCCGGAGTTTCACCGGGACCGGCGGGATCAACGACCAGATCGGTTGGATACTTGCCGTACCCATCCGCGCACCACTCCCAGACATTCCCGTGCATGTCATAAAGCCCCCAGGCGTTGGCCTGCTTCTGCGCGACTCCGTGCGTCTGTCCGCCGCTATTGGCCTTGTACCAGGCCATGGCGTCCAGATCTCCGGCATAGTCCTCCTTGCTCCCCGCCCGGCAGGCATATTCCCATTGCGCTTCCGTGGGTAAACGATAGGAGAACCCCTCCTGCAGACGCCCGGCAGCACGCTCCCGCTCCGTCAACTTGCGACAGAATACGGCGCAATGCCAAAACGTGTCTCCTCCTGGCGGAGCGACGCCAACCCGCTCCACCGGACGATCCGGGCCCTTGAATTTGCTCGGGTTGGTGATCCGCAAGGCCTCTTTTCCCATAACCGCTTCCCACTGCGCCTGCGTCACCTCGGTCCGGCCCATCCAGAACCCCTTCGTCAACCGGACCCGATGCACCGGTTTCTCGTCCTCATCGCCGTTTTCCGAGCCCATTAGGAACTCTCCGGGCGGGCACCACTGCATCGCCAGTCCAAGATCCGTCGCGAAGGTTCGCGACTCGCCGGGCTTGTCTCCCTCCAGGCTGGAGACGATAAACCGCGCTTTGCTCATGCTCGGACGGAACGCCCCGACCGTGGCCTCCACGCACGCATGCCCGACCCCACCCGCGATCCCGGCGGTGGTCAGCGGATCAACCAGTTCCACCGTGCGCTGTTCGCCCGCCGCCAAGGACACGGCCTGTTCATGCCGCAACCCGGTCTCCTTCGGGGCCTTGGTCGCTTCGACCGTCCATGTCAGTTTCACCGTCACCGGCTTTGCCTCCACATTGCACAGGTCCACCGTCACGCGCCCGGTGACGCCAGGCTTGTAGAGGGTCGGGACCGTGCGCGCCGCCACAATGGCAACCGGGCACATCCGCTCGATCGTCAGACCTGCGAGCATCATGCGGTGTACGGGAAGCTTATCGCTGTTCAACGCGACAGGGGCCAAACGCAGGAGCTTCTTGGCCTGCGGATCGACCAACTCATCCAGGCCATTGTCCACAGGCGCCGGGGCATCCAGACTCACTTGAGAACTGTCCTTCAGGTCCTTCAGGCTCAAACGATCGCGAAACTTCTTAATGAACTCCTCACGCTTCTTATCGTAGGCCATACGCTTGTCATCCGGGCTGCCAGAAAAACCGCTCGCATAGGAGTCGCCCACGACCCACTCCATATCGACGTTGAAGTCGTCGGGTTTCTCCAGCGTAAAATCGAAATCGATCGACGCCAATTTCCCCGGCTGGGGAAAGAAGTAGACTCGCTCGAAAGCCTGACCGCGACCGCGAACCGCCACCCACAACAGGACCGCCTCGCCGACGATGTTGTCATGCGAAGTGCTCCCGACCAGGGCGTGCAACCGGTAGCGGCCGGGAGGCAGCGATTCAGCAGGTTTCGCATGCACCAGAAGGCATTTGGCTGGGGCACCCTTGTTGTTACGGAGCGTCAGATCGGCCACCAGCGCCTGTCCCGATTCCCGCGCCTTGTCCAGCGCCGACTGGGCCGCCGCGGCGCTCGCTACGACCGGAATCGGCGTCTCGCTCGGTGCGGGACTGTCTGCCCCCCAGGCCGGGGCCAGTACGGCGATCGGCCCGAAGCCGCAGAGCAGCGAACTCAAAAACCGGGAGAGACACAGCTTTCGCGTTTCTGCGGTCATTGCGAGATCTCCTTTGCTTCCGCCTGCTTCAGGCTCACGACAACCCGGAACCCGTAACCGTTGCCGCTGTGATAGGGGCGACATCCGGCGGACCGGCACCCCTGCGGAGAGTCCCCCCACGATCCTCCGCGAAAGACGTGATACCAGTCGGGAGTTTGAGGCGCTCCGGCCGGATCCAGTGAACCGGCATTGGCATAAGACCCTCCTCTCTTTCCGCCGCTGACCATATCGTCGCCCATCCAATCGCTGCAATGCTCGACAACATTGCCATGCGTGTCATACAGCCCCCAGGGATTGGGCTTGAAGGAACCGACCGGGGCCAAACCATCGAAGGGATCGTGGTATTCCTTGCTCTGGTACCGCCTTCCATAGTTGGCGTACAGGTATAGGTCTTCTTCGTCATCCCCGAACCAGAACCGCGTCGTGGTTCCCGCCCGGCAGGCGTATTCCCACTGCGCCTCGGTCGGCAGCGTCACCTGCTTGCCGGTCAAGCCGGACACCCGCTTGCAGAACTCCGTGGCATCGGTCCACCCTATTCCGTCAACAGGCAACGTCTTGCCTTGGGCTTGGAGCTTCCTATGACCGAAAAGCTTGATCTCTTTCATGACCTGCAGGTACTGCTCCTGCGTCACCTCGAAGACTCCCATGTAGAAGGGCTTGCTAAGCGTCACCTCGTGCCGGGGGAATTCGGTCGCCATGGCGCCCTCCTCGGGTCCCCGCACCATCGTTCGCACCCCGTCAATCAGGGCAAACTCCGCTTCGCGCGCGCCCATCATGAACGTGCCGGCGGGGACGAGGGTCAGTTTCAGTGAAACGCCACCGCCGAGATCCAGGCTCATCTCCACATCCTTGATCCCCGCGCGCTTCGCGTAGTCGGCCACCGACTCCTTGCCGTCCCAGCGAGGCCAGCGCGTCGCCTCGGCCTTCCTGGCCTGCTCGGCCTTTTCCGCCGTTTCCGCTTTGTCGATGTCGCCGAGAAGCGCGTCCACCGCATCCGGAACGCCCCCGCCGGGTTCCGCCGCGTTCACCCACGCCGCCGCCAGCACGGCGGCGGCCGACAGCACCCTCCAACTCGTTGTCTTCTTCATCGTCGCTCTCCTATGATAAATGCCTTCACGGTTCCTTTGGCGCGCGGGTGAGAATGCTCGCGTTACTCTGTACACCAATCACATAGTTGCCCGGCGCGATCGACAGCGTTACCGACTTGGGGACCTGGTCGCCAAAGCGGAAGCTGGGAACCACCGTCAAACGTGCCTCGGACGCACCGGCGGGAATGACCACCGGGCTTTCGATCAGATCGTAGTCGCGGTCGTTGCCCCCCGTGCCGCCGAGGGTGAAGTTCACCGCCAGCGCGCCGTCGGTGGCCGTGGCTGGCCGGAAGATGACGAAGTCCGCCGGCTTGTCTTCCGAACTCTCGCGCCGGCTGGCCTTGACCCCGACCGCGCCGGAGAGAAGACTCACCGGATCAGCCGCCACCACGTTGGTCTTCGCGTCCGCGACGCCGAAGGTGTAGTAGTACATCCGGTCCGGCGTGAGGCTGATGTTGGTGGCCGGCCGCGAGTCGTTCTTCCAGGCCCCCTCCTTCCACCGGTTGGTATGGGCCCACGCGCCGGTGGCGGCGCCGTTCTCCTCGCCCCACAGCACGTACACTGTCGTGGCCAAAGTCCCGGTGTTCACCAGCCAGCTGTTGAACGTGGCGCCGCTCGTCCTCACATCGGTCGCGGGCGCGTTCGCGATGCCGGTCAACGCCACGTACCGCACAATCACGATGCCCGATCCGCCGTTGCCGCCGGCAAGCCCACAACCGCCTCCACCACCTCCGCCGCCCAATCCATTTGTGCCGGCAACGCCATTTACGCCATTACCACCCGCCCCGCCGCCGCCAACTCCACCGTCACCCGGGAGATTTCCTTGACCAAACGCGGCCCCGCCGCCGCCGCCGGCATAGTACTCGTTCGTGCCAGTCCGGAGATTGAACGGCAACCCGTCGCCTCCCTTTCCGGCAACGGCGCCCACGGCATTGCTGCCCGCGGTGCCAGCCCCGCCGCCGGCGCCGGCCAGATTGACGCCGCCGGGAGCACCGTTGCGCCCCTGGGCTTCGCTATTCGTTGCCATGCCGCCCGCGCCGCCATAACGATCCGCCGGGCTGCCGCCACCGCCACAGGCGCCGTCCGCCCCCTTTACGCCGTCTTGGTAACTGACGGTATCGTCGCGCGAGCCTCCTCCGCCGCCGCCGTAGGCAACGATGTTACCAAAGGAGGAATTGGCGCCGCTACCGCCGGTCCCGCCGACATTCGTATCCCCCCAACCCCCGCCGCCCACCATCACCGCGTAGTTGCTTCCGGCAACAAGGGTGAAGCCGTTGCTGTAGACAAGTCCGCCGGCGCCGCCCCCCCCGCCGAACATGCCGCCGCCGCCGCCACCCGCCACGACCAGCACCTCCGCGTTGCCGCCGCGTATGACATGGAGGTTGGTGGCCACGGTGCCCGTGAAGATGTGCGCCGCGAAGTGCGCGCGGCCCACCGTGTAGTTCGTCACCGTCCCGCCCGTAGCGGACACCGCCTCCGCCCGCGGCGCCAGCCAGAGTCCCAACCCCGCCGCCAGTGCGGCGGCCGCCGTCCTTGCCAACCAACTCATTGCTCTTTTCATGGTCGCACTCCCTGTTCGTGTTAGGCGCTAGACTCTTCGCCCACTTTTCGCGCAAAAACGTTTGTCTGTGGCTGCCGTGCCGCGCCGAAGCGTACTCGCGAAGGCGGGTAGCCCCTAACGCCTTCCTCCCTCAGGGTGCTCCGGCGGCCGTGAGCACGACACGGCAACCGATGTGGGTTGTCCCTGAAACACCAGGTTTCCCGCTATAGTCCGTGGTGTCGATCGCCGTGCGCGTCGCGGAACGGCAGAAGGAGGAATAGTCGCCCCAACCGCCGCCGCGGATTACCCGCGGTCTCATGCCACCCAATTCCTTCGGGCCGGTCGGATCCGTCACCTCATCCTCCGAGAGAGAACTATAGTAATCCTGGCACCACTCCCACACATTGCCGTGCATGTCATAGAGCCCCCAGGCGTTCGGCTTCATTGTACCAACCGTGTGCGTCGTGTCATCGCTGTTCTCGCGGTACCACCCCATTTCATTCAGCTCCTCGGCATACATACCTTCCGTCCCCGCCCGGCACGCGTATTCCCACTCCGTTTCGGTCGGCAGGCGCAGCCCACTGCCAGCTTTCTGGACGAAGGCTTGACAGTCCCCCCAGGTCACCGACTCCACCGGCGCCTCCGGACCCACGTTCTTGAAGTGCGACGGGTTCTGGCCCATCACCTTTTCCCACTGCGCCTGCGTCACCTCGGTCTTACCCATGTAGAACCCCTTGGTCAACGTCACCCGGCGTTGGGCTCCATCGTGAACGTACGGACTCTCCTTGGCCTCTTTTGAGGTGCCCATTAGAAAACTTCCCGCCGGGACATAGACCATTTCCAGGCCGCTGGCCTCATGCACGATCGCCTGCGCCCAACCGGATTTCGTGTAAGGCTCCGCCTGCGTCCCGGGCGCGGCGCGGCAGCCCGCCGGCACCCGCGCCTGCGGATCCGCTGGACCCGCCGCCTTGGGCGCCTTCTTGTCCTTGGCCGATGCGGCAACGCTCGCGGCCTTGGCCGCCTGAACCGGTGCGCCGACAGATGGCAGGGCCGCCACGACCCGGAACCCGAATTGCACAAAAATGGGCGGGCCATGCACGGGATGCCCAAACGCCCCGCCAGGACCGGAAGAAAAACAACCACCTTTCCAAATGCGCCATGCACCGCCGACCGTGTACGCCGGTCCCGCCGGGTCAATCGTAGGCGCGCCAAAGTAGTAAGACGGGGCCCAGTCGCTGACCCACTCAAAGACATTGCCGAGCATGTCATACAGACCCCAGGGATTGGGCTTGAATGACCCCACCGGCGCCATCTTGTCAAACCCGTCGTCCTGGTTCTCGTTGCGATATGTGAATTGCTGCGTGTATTTGCACAACCCGGCCTTCGTGAAGGACTTGTCGCCGAGGTTTTCGTACTTGCTGGCCTCGGCGGGGTCATCTCCCCAGTAGAAAGTTGTCGTGGTCCCCGCCCGGCAGGCGTATTCCCACTGCGCCGCTGTGGGCAAAGAAACCTTCATCCCGGCCTTGGCCGAGACTTTCTCGCAGAACGCGTCGGCCCAGCCATCCTTGGGATTGACCGACATACTCGCGCCGGTATTGCGTATATTATTCACGGCCCGATTCTTGCCCACAAACATTTCGGGTTTGAAGTCCGTGGCGGGCCAGATATTGTCCTCCACGGCGCTGGGGTTGAACCCCATGACCTGCTCGAACTGCTCCTGCGTCACTTCGTAAACGCCCATGTAGAACGGCTTCGAGATCGTCACCTCCCGCTGGGGGCCAACACTTGGGCTCCAGCCCTTGTCGGCCTCGCGCACCAGCACGCGGACACCTTCGATGGTTTCGACTTCTTCTTCACGCAATCCGCGGAGATACTTGCCGGCCGGGATGAGCGTCATCTTGAGTTTAACGCCGCCGCCGAGATCCAAACTCGTCTCCACGTCCTTGATCCCCGCGCGCTTGGCGTAGTCGGCCACCGACTCCTTGCCGTCCCACAACGGCCATGGCGACTTCGCCGCCGCCGGTTCCGCTGCGTTCACCACACCTGCCGCCAACACGGCCGCCGCCGATCTCGCCAGCCAACTCGTTGTTTTCCTCATTGAGACCTTCCTTCTTTGTCTTTCTTCTTATGGGGTATCCCTTTGACTGGCGTTCACACCATGCCTGCCACACAAAAAAGGCGCCTTTTGTCATGCTGAGCGAAGCGTAGCGGAGTCGAAGCATCTCCTACTAAACGCGTTGCGACAACGACGGAGATCCCTCGACAAGCTCGGGATGACAGAGTCCACGCTACATGTTGTGGTCACGCCAGTGAAGTGGATACCCCGTTTCTTCTTTGTCTTTCTACTTCGTCTTCTTACAAAGAAATCTGAATGATTCTGCCTTCTCCCCTTGCCTCCTGACTTCTGCCCCCTCTCCCTCACGGCGCCCCGGCGGCGGTGATCACGAACCGGCAGCCGAAATTGGGACGATGCCCATAGGAGCCTGCCTTCTTGGGGTCTTCCCATATGTTCTTCTTGCCTTTGCTGAACAACGCCGTGGCTATTCCGTCGCGGACTGCCGAACGGCAGAAGAATGCGTAGTCCGCCCAACTGCCGCCGCGGACGACCCGGTATTCACCCTCTTTCGCCGGGCCGACCGGATCCGTCGCCGCGCCGTCGGGGTACCCAGACGCATGCACGTCCTGACACCACTCCCGCACGTTGCCATGCATGTCATAGAGTCCCCAGGCGTTGGGTTTCTTCTTGCCCACGGGGTGCGTGGTGCCGTCGCTGTTGCCGAGGTACCACCCCGTTTCCTCCAGTTCCCCGGCATAGCGGCCTTCCGTCCCCGCGCGGCAGGCGTATTCCCATTCCGCTTCGGTCGGCAAACGCAACCCGCCGCCGGCTTTCTTGCAGAACTCCTGGCAATCATCCCAGGAGACGGTGTCCACCGGCGCCTCCGGGCCAACGTTCTTGAACAGCGACGGGTTGTAGCCTATCACCTGCTCCCACTGCGTCTGGGTCACCTCGGTCTTGCCCATGTAGAAGCCACGGGTCAAGGTCACCTGATGCGGCTTCTCCCCGGCCAGGAATCCCCGCTCCGTCTGGGACGGCAGGAACTCAATCGGGGTACCCATGAGAAATCTTCCCGCCGGGACATAGACCATCTCCATGCCGCTGGCCTCATGGATGACCGCCTGCGCCCAACCGGACTTGGTGTAGGGCTCCGCCTGCGCCCCGGACGCCGCGCGGCACCCCGCCGGCACGCGCAACTTCGGATCCACCGGGCCTGCCACCGCCTTGGGCGGATTCTCCGCCTTGGCCGGCGCCTTGAGGAAGCGCTCGCCCTTGCCCAGGACCCAAGAGACCACCGCCCCCTGCGGCGTCGAGGTGGTGGACTTCAGGGCCACGACGATCCGGAACCCGCTCCGCGGGCTCATGTGGTGCGACCAGCGACCGGTACTATCGGGGATCCCATACTGCGACTTGTACTTGCCGCTGCGGCCAACATGACACCAGCCGCCGTTGGGCATGGTGATCCCCGGCCCGACCGGGTCGAGGGTCGGCGCGCCCAGGTAATTCTGCGTGTACCAGTCATGACACCACTCGTTGACGTTGCCGAGCATGTCATAGAGCCCCCAGTTGTTGGGCTTGAATGATCCCACGGGCGCCAGTTTGCCGTGGAAGCCGCTGGTTTCCTTGGCCGTTTCCGCGGTCTCCCCTTCCTTTACCTGGGTGTAATTCATGTACTGCTTCCATTGGGTGGGGTCATCCCCCCAGGGACACGCCGTCTTCGTTCCCGCCTTGCAGGCGTGTTCCCACTGCGCTTCGGTCGGCAGCCAGACCGGCATGCCGCTCTTGGCGGAGAGTTTCTCACAGAACTCCGCGGCTTCCTCCCAGGCAAGCGTGCCTTCGGGATAGTTCTTGCCGCGGGTCAGCACGTCGTCTCCGTAGCCATAGCGGAAACTGTGGTCGCGGGCATTGGGCGAGTTCTTGTCGTACCGGGCTTCGCGACCGGGGTCGGCGCCCATGACCTGGTCGTACTGCTCCTGCGTCACCTCGTGCACCCCCATGTAGAAGGGCTGGCTGATTGTGACCTCACGCCCTGGCTGAACCCAATGCGGCCCCCAGCCCTCCTGGATGACGACATCGACCCCTTCAATATTCTCGCGTAACTCGTCGCGCCCGCCCATGTTAAACTTGCCGGCTGGGACAAGGGTCGTCTTCATCACGATGCCCCCTCCGAGATCCAGCGTCAATTCCGCGTCCTTGATCCCGGCGCGCTTGGCGTAATCCGCCACCGATTCCTTGCCGTCCCACAACGGCCATGGCGACTTCGTCGCCGCCGCCGGTTCCGCCGCGTTCACTAACCCCACCGCCAATACGGCGGCCGCCGACCTGGCCAGCCAACTCATTGCTCTTTTCATTATCGCACTCCCTGTTCGGTTTCCATTCAACCTCGTATTGCGCTTTGTGGGAGGGGCGCTACGCGCCGCGACCTCGCGTCACAAACGCCTGTCCAGTCACGTCGCGGCGCAGGCTACTACGCCAAGGCTACGCAGCCCGGGTAGCGCCCCTCCCACGTTCTCACTCTCCCACGCATTTCTTCCCAACGCCTAACGCCTAATCCCTTCTTCCCTGGCGCCCACCCCCCCCTGCCACCTGCGCCACCGCGCCAGCCAGGTCCAACAGCTTGGCGTCTTCCATGTCCTGCATGTAGCGGGGCATGAACGCGCCATTCCAGAAGGTCCGGTCCCGTTCGCCGGTCTTCGGCGCGAGGTAGCGCTCCGCCCGCTCTTTCAACTCGCCGCTGAGCAGCCCCTTGTGCAGCGCGTGGCGCACGAAGATGACCGCCTCGGCCAGCTCCAACCCTTCGCGGAACATCTCAAACCGTTCGGTCGCCACCGGACCGTCGGGGGCGGGATAGAGCAGCGACATGGTGGTCCGATCCATACCCCCCCAACCTGCCCCGCCGGCAACCGGCGGAACGTCATACCGGCCGGTCGGTGATTTCACCTTGAAGACATCCGCCCCGAACTCGCCGACTCCGTCAAAGCCCCGGTGCAGGGTGTTGATCTCGATCATCCGACGCACTTCCCGCAGCGCTGACTTGTCCATGATGGCGCCACGGGCCGTCGTGCCATAGGAATTGCGCCGGGGGCCATCGAGCGTCCAGAGCGGCGGAAGCTTGCCGGTCGGGGTCGCCTTCACGCTGTAGGAGTGGCGGACGGTCATCCGCACGATCTTCTCCGGATCAACTCCCGCTTGCGGGTTCTGCTTCACCCAGGCCTCAAGACCACCGGGGTTGGCGAAACCAAAAGCCGTCCCCATCGTGGAACCATCGTCGGCGCCTTTGAACATGCCCACGAAGCGGGCGCCTTCAAAGGTCCAGTGGCTGATCCACGTCCACTGGCCCTCCGGCCAGAGCTTGTGGGCGTTCTCCACCATGGCGGGTTGTGGCGTGCCGAATTCCCGGTTGTATCCCAGGGTCGTCTGGCTCAGCCAGCCGCGATTCTTGAGCCGCAGGAGCATTTCATCGAAGACCGGCTTCCAGAAGGCGTAGCTCTCGGGCGTGCCGGGCGCGGGTTGGGGCATCTTGTCCAACTTGCCGGTGGCCGGATCGAGTACGGAAACCATCGTGCCGCCCCATTCAGGCACATTCCGGTCGCCAAGGGTGGATTGAGCCCCCGGCCAGCAGTTTAGCCGCAAAGTATTGGGGGTCCCGACGGACTTTGCGACCATGTCCAGGTACTTGTCGAAGACCGTGAAGTCGTGTTTGAACGACCCGTCCGGCTGCTTGATCCAGCGCACGATCGTTTCCGGGTTGTCCCGCCCGCAGAAATTGATGGTCAGGTTGGCCTGAACCTGACGCGAGTTCAACTCCGCCAACAAGGCCAGCGACTTGCCCACCAGCTCGAGGTGCCGGTCGGAGTAATTGGGCACGTCATAGTGCCGGGCCACCACTTCCTCAGCTTCATAGAGACCGTTCTGAATCCGGAAGTCCTTGGGGTCGGGCATCGTCCACGCGGACACCTTCACCCGCAGCGGCGCCTTGGTTTCCGCCAGCCCCTCGGCCACCACGCGCACCTGCCCCTCGTACTCGCCCGCCGGGAGGTCGCGCGGCACCTTCACGGTGAACCACAGCGGCGCCATCGCCACCGTCGGCAGGGCCCGGCGCTCCAGCTTCTGGTGGTAGAAGCTACCCTTCGGCAAGGATGCCTCGATGACGGGGATCTCCGCCGGAATGGCATCGAGCAGTCCGTCGAACCGATACGCCGGCGGCGCATAACTCTTCGCCGTGGTCGCCGGCACTGCATAGCGTACCCGCACGGCCGCGGCGGGCAATTTCACCCCCGCCTTCGCCTGGAGATCCGTCACCGTGACCTTCAACCCCTTGATCGGCTGATCGGAGCTGACCATCAGCCGGCCGGAGAAGACGCTGTTGCGGGCGGCGCGAATTTCGATCGGCCGCAGCGGCCGGGTGGTATCGCCGTAGTCGAAGGTGGTGACGGTGTCGTAGGGCATGACGTTCCAGACCTGAATGCCTACCGGCCTAGGCCCCGTTGCCGAAGTTCCCGGCGAGACCGTCAGTCGTGCTTTCAGGATGCCGATCGGGGGCCAGTCAGCCCCGGAGCCCTTGGCCTGCACCGCCTGGCTGGGAAACGGGGCGGCGCGACATTCGATGGCGAGCACGTTGACGCCAGGGCGCAGGAGCGCAGCGGGAATCGCGAAATCTCTCAACTGGCGGTCGCGCAGCACGAGGCGTTCCTTGTTCTTGTCGTCATCGGCCGGGAGCGGCTTTCCATCCGGCATCAGGAACGCCTCCAGCGGATAGTCCTTGGCCACGATCTCCGCCTGATCCTTCTGGGCGTCGGCCAGATCGGCGCGCATCGCTTCCTTGCCGTTGACATAAACCACCACCCCGCCCCAGTAGTCCAGGGAAAGCCGGAGCGACTTCACCTGCGCCGGGTCCTTCACCGTGAACGTGGCGCGCGTCAGCAACTTGGTCGTGTCGAATTGGTTGAAGGTCCCGGTGCTGCCGAAGAGATTCCCCGTCTGATGGGCAGGAAGCCACAACGAACCCGAAGGCAGGGGCAACCGCTCGCGGGGCCAGGCGCCAGCGTCGAAGGTCGGGCTGGCCCAATCCGGCGCCGGCGCCGGCGTGGCATCTGCGGCGTCCCAATCACCGGTCAGATTCCAGGAACCTCTCTGATCAACACTTTCCACACGGCTGAGCTCAAAGCTGTTGATCTTTATTTTCACCCGGCTCAACGAGCCGTCCGCGTTGCGGACATAGTTCGGGCCGGCGACGCGGAACTGTGCCCAGAGCGTGTTTTCGCCCAGCAACACCGTTTCATCAACCGCGGGTGCCGCCGGCCTTGCCGGTTCCGCCGCCTGCACCCACCCCGCCGCCAACACGGCGGCCACCGACATTGCCAACCAGCTCATTGTCTTCTTCATTGAGATACTCATTCTTCGTCCGTCTATTTCGTTTTTCACATCGTCTTTCTACTTCGTCTTCCGCATCCCCTGCGCCTGCCAGTCGCCGGAGACGAGGCACCTATTTCTTTTTCTCCTCCCGCCTATACTGGATCAGCGCCGAACCCGGCGCGGTGATACGTTCGTCCCTGAGATCGCGCGGGCCGGCGCCGACCGCGAGCAACGCCGAGTCGTGCCCCCGCACGAAGCGCAGCACCAACAAATGCTCGCCCTTCGACAACTCCCTCAGCACCATACGGTCCCGGATGGTGGGCGGATTGGTCACGTTCCCCAAGATGCCGTTCGAGAACGTCTCGCTGATCACGACGCCGTCCAAGTACGCCTCATACCACCAGTCCGCACCGACACCAAACACCGCCCGGCCGCTTTCCGGCGCGTTAAACGGCAGATACACAAACGCCACCTCGCCATCGGCCTTGAGCAGGCTGGCCAGATCCATCACACGATCCCGGAAGGCAAAGGTTCGGCCCCGGGCACGGACACCGCCCAATGCGACCTCCGCCGGCACCTGACGCAGCGCCTCGGTGGACGGGACGCCCGCCTCGCGCGTAAACGGCCCGAAGGCCACGCCTTCCCCCGGCAAGGCGATGTCCAGACAGTCGTCCGGCGGCATCTTCTCGAACGCCTGGTCGCGAATTTCCACCGTCATCCCCTTCGCCATCAAATCGCGCCCGGAGACGGACATGGGCGAACCGCCGGCGTCGAGGTTCGTGACCTCGTACCGCGCCGCCGGATCGAGGCCGCGCAGGAAGAAGGTTTGCGCCGCCTCCACGCACTGGGCGCGCCGGAAGGCCAGGATCAGGCCGCCGCCAAGATCCGGGCGGTCGAGTTGGTAGGCGAACCAGTCTTTCGGTGCGGTCGAGCAACTTGTCAGCGCGTAGTAGTCACCGGTGTAGTACGGCAGTGCCCGGCGGTATTCCTTGATCATCCGCCGGTGCCACTCGACCGGATAGTCCGGGGCGGGCGCCAACGGCGCATGGCCCAAACCAACGGGATGAAAAAGACCGAAGGGAATGCCGCCGCTCCAACTGCTGCGAAAATTGTAGGTGTCGCCCGGACGGGCCGGCGCCCCGCCGCCCACCAGGGGGACCCAGTGCGCCAGACCGTGCGTGCCGGCCTGCATCCCGATGGGGTCGGCGTGGGGATGGCAGTTGTAGTCGCTGCGCCACAGGACCAGGCTGCGGCTGATCGTCTCCAGATCAATGCGCGTGCCGCCGCCGCCGCAGTTGTCAATCAACATGCCCGGGTGCCGCCGGAGCAGCTCGTCCCAGAAGGCGTAGAAGCCCTCGACGCCGCGGATTTCCGTCATCCCTTGCCGATCCGGCGCATCCCCGCTGCCGTCGCCGATGGGAACCACCCAGTCATCCCGGAAGTAATCCACGCCGTTTTCCGCCAGCGTCGCCGAGATGTAATCAAGCAGGTATTGGCGCGCCTCGGGAATCCCGATGTTGATGTTCTGCGGCGCATGCGGCTTCTCGCGCAGGACGGCGGAGTTGAACGATGCGGACAGGCCTTCCAGCCACTCGGGGTGCTCTTTCACCAGCGGCGAATCGGCCACGGCGCCGTACGGCGCAAACCACAGCAACAACTTCATGCCCGCGGCATGCGCGGCGTCCGCAATGGGCTTCAGCCCCCGCGGATGCACCGTGCGGTTCACCCGCCAGTTCCCGATGTGGTGGGGAAAGACATCGTTGCAAAGGTTTTGGAACTCATCCGTTTCGTGGTCGGGGCCGTACCAGCAAGCGTCAATCCAGTAGCAGTTAAAGGGCAGACGATGCTCCCGGATGAATTGGATATTCTTGAGATGGTTATGCGTCTTCATGCCGCCCCACGATGTGCTACAGATGGGCGGTTCGACCGTGCGGCCGTTCACCTTCGGGAGGTGGTGCGTCACCAGGTGCCGGCGCAGCAGGTGGTGCCCGCGCTCGCGTTCCCCTTCCCAGGAGAGAATAAGAATGCGCGGTGTGCGGATCTCCTCGCCGGGATGCAGCCGGAGGTGCGTCCTGCTCATGCCGGCACACAGGCGGACGCCGGCGCCGTCCCCGGAACGCTGGATCGTGCATTTCCAGTTTCCAGTCCAGCCGACGGCCCCGATGACGCCGCGCCCGCCGAGATCCAGGTTGAAGAAAGGCAGCACCTGGCGGGAGCCGCAGGAGGCCAATTCGGTCGCCTGCCCCGCCGGCAACAGGCGCTCCTCCAGCGCAAAGTCGTCTATCACGGCTTTGGTGCCCTTGGAATAAGAGATGCGCGGTTGGGCATTCTGGGCAACCTCGTTGGCCATGTCCAAGGCGAGGACATTCTCCAGGATCGGCGTGTCCGCCGTGCCGGTGTTCTTGAACCACACCGTCCACTCGACCGCCGGCGAGTCGGCGTAATCCACCGCCACGCAGCGCACCTCCAGACCGGTTTGGGGATCGGTCCACGTCAGCGTGTGCTGGGTACGGCTGGCGTCGAACCGTTCGTCGGCCACTTTCGACGGCCACTTCGCCAGCAACGGCGCGGAGGGCCGCCCATCATAGGTGAAGGAAAACGGCAGGCTGGACTTGCCATTCATCAGGTGTTTCTCGAACCACGTGTTTTTCATGCTTTTCACACTCGCCAAGGCGGGCTATCGCTCGCAACCCAATCTTCGTCGTAAGCTTTGGCGTAAACTTCGTCGACAGGGCTTACGCGAAAACTCGCGACAAAGATCTGACGCATCTGCGTCACATGTCTAAACGGAACAGCCTGTCGCTGATAACTGATCACCCCAAACGGAGCAGTTGACAGGATGTACAGGATGCTACATCCAGAAGATCAACAGGATATGTCGGAAAGACCTTTCACCAGTTTGGTGAAAGGTCTTTCCGACGTAAATCCATTCCGCCGATCCTGTTATCCTGTCTACTCCTTCTGATCTGCTCTTTCTAGGATCACTGATCACTTCATCCTACCGGTTCACGGTCATGACGACGCGAAAGCCCCCTTCAGAATGCCCATGCAGCGGACGTGTCGCGGCCCGGCAGAATGCCGGAGACGATTTGAAACTTCCGCCTCGACTGATCTTGTAGGAACCAACACCCTCAGGCCACGTCCCGTCCGGACCGGTCGGATCCAGTGTGCCCTCTTTATGATACGGACGCCCCCGTTTGCGATTGACATCGTCATTGCCCATCCAGTCGTTGACCCACTCGCTCACGTTGCCGTGCATGTCGTACAGACCGAACTTGCTGGGTTTGAATGACCCGACCGGCGCGTAGCCGTCGAAGCCGTCGTCGTAGGTCACATCCTTTCCTTCCTCGTTCAAGGTCTTGTGATTCTTGCTGTCATAGTTGGCGTACTGACAGAGCTTTTCCTCTTCGTCCCCGAAGCAGAACCGCTCGGTGCTCCCCGCCCGGCAGGCATATTCCCACTGCGCCTCGGTCGGCAGGGTGACGGTTTGACCGGTCAGCGTTGAGACCCGTCTGCAAAATTCCACCGTGTCTTCCCAGCGGTTCCCGTCAACGGGAAGGGTCCTCCCCCGGGATTGGAGCGAGCCGTAGTGGGCAAACTGGATCTCTTTCATGATCTGCAGGTACTGCTCCTGCGTCACTTCATAGGCGCCCATGTAAAACGGCTTGCTGATCGTCACCTCCCGCTGGGGGGCTTCATGACATTGGACACCGGCCTCCCAGTCGCGGAGGAGTTGGCGCATCCCTTCGACCACAGCATAGACCGGTTCGCGCGCACCCATCCTGAACTTGCCCGCGGGAACGAGGGTCAGTTTCATCGTGACGTTGGTGTTGGCGGGCTCTCCCAGTTTCACCCGCAGCGTCCCCGCCTGGATATTCTCCGGACTCACGATGCAACGGCCGAGATCCAACGTCATCTCCACGTCCTTGATCCCCGCGCGCTTGGCGTAGTCCGCCACCGACTCCTTGCCGTCCCACAGCGGCCATGGCGATTTCGCCGCCGCCGGCTCCGCCGCCTGCACCCACCCCGCCGCCAGCACGGCGGCCGCCGTCCTTGCCAACCAACTCATTGTCTTTCTCATTGAGACCTACCTTCTTTGTCTATCTACTTCGTCTTCCCCTCCCCTCGCGCTTGGCGGGCGCCGGAGACGAGGTAGAAAGACGAAGCAGATAGACGAGGTATGGTTCCTGTTCACTGTTCACTGCCCACTGTTCACTGTTCACTGCTCACTGCTCACTTCTCACTGTTCACTGCCACCTCCCCGGCCAGATCGAGCAGCTTGGCGTCTTCCAGGTCCTGCATGTAACGGGGCATGAAGAGGCCTTTCGAGAGGCTCCGATCCCGCTCGCCGGTGACCGGCGCGAGGTAGGCCTCGGCCCGTGCCTTGAGTTCGCCGCTGAGCAGCCCCTTGTGCAGCGCATGGCGCACGAAGATGACCGCCTCGGCCAACTCCAGCCCCTCGCGAAAGTTCTCGAAGCGCTCGGTGGCCACCGCACCGTCGGGGCCGGGATACAGCAGCGCGTGGGTGCAATACGGATTCCCCCAATTCGCCTGCCAGTTTGCCCCGCCGGCGACCGGCGGAATCACCCAACGGCCGGTCTTGCCCTTCACGGGGAAGACATCCGCGCCGAACTCACCAATCCCGTCAAAGCCGCGCTGCAGGGTGTTGATCTCGACCAGCCGGCGCCATTCCCGAAGCGCCGAGCGTCTGTCAATAGCAACCCGGACCGTGCTGCCGAAGATGTTGCGCCGCGGAGCGTCGAGCGTCCAGAGCGGCGGGATCTTGCCGCTCGGCTGCGACTTCACGCTGAAGGCATGGCGGACAGGCATCTGTACGACTTTGCTCGGATCAACGCCGGCCGGGAGTTCCGCGGCGCGATACCAGGCATCATCGTCAATGGCGCCTTCATAGATTCCCTTGAACTTGGCGTTCTCGCACGTGAAGTGCGCAATCCAGGTCCATTCGCCCTCCGGCCAGAGCTTGTGCGCGTTTTCCACCACGGCGATCGCGGGCGGGCCGTAGTCCCGGTTGAAGCCAATGGTCATCTGGCTCAGCCAGCCGTGCTTCTTGACCCGCGCGAGGACGCCGTCGAAGACCGGTTTCCAGAAGGTGTAACTCTCAGGCGTGCCGGGCTTGGGCTGCGGCATCGTCTCCAGCTTGCCAGTCGCCGGATCGAGGACGGACACCGTCGTGCCGCCCCAGCCATCCCGTTCGAAAAGGTTGTCGCTGTAACCAATGGGGACGTTGTTGCCATCCCCCGGCCAGCAGTTCAACCGCAAGGTGTTGGGCGTCTGGATGGACTTCACGATCATCTCCAGGTATTTCTCGAAGGCCGTGAAGTCGTGTGTGAACGTCCCGTCCGGCTGCTTGACCCAGCGCACGATCGTTTCCGGGTTGTCCCGGCCGCAGAAATTGATCGTCAAATGGGCATGGACCTGGCGCGAGTTCACCTCAGCCAGCAGGGCCAGCGACTTACCCACCAGTTCAAAATGCTTGTCGGAGTAGTTGGTCACTCCGTAGTGCTTGGCCACCACTTCCTCGGCTTCGTAAATGCCGTTCTGGATCCGGAAGTCCTTGGGGTCGGGCGTCGTCCAGGCGCACACCTTCACCCGCAGCGGCACCTTGGTTTCCGCCAACCCCTCCGCCGCCACGCGCACCTGCCCCTCGTACTCACCCGCCGGTAGGTCGCGCGGGACCTTCACGGTGAACCAGAGCGGCGCCATGGCTGCGGCCGGCAGTTTCCGGCGCTCCGTCTTCAGGCTGTAAAACTCGCTCTTCGGCAACGATGCCTCGACAACGGGGATCTCCGCCGGAATGGCGTCGAGCAGGCCGTCGAAACGAAACGTGGGCACGTAACACTTCGCCTCGGTGGCCGGCACGGCATAGCGAACGCGGACGGCCGCGGATGGGATCCTGGCGGCGGAGGGATGGTTTGAAGCATCGTTCTCGTCCTCGATTCGACCTGTCGGGAGCGAGGACCGTTTCACTGAGGACGAGGACGATTGGGAATGCCAGACCAGATCCGTCACCGTCACCTTCAGCCCCCTGATCGGCTGGTCGGAACTGACCATCAGCCGCCCGGAAAACACGCTGTTCCGCGCGGCGCGGATGACGATCGGCCGCAGCGGCCGGGCGGGGTCGCCATAGTCGAAGGCGGTGACCGTGTCGTAGGGCATGACGTTCCACACATGAATACCGGCCGGCCGCGGGCCCGTCGCCGCGCCGGACGGCGCTGCAGTCAGCCGTGCGCTCAGAATCCCGATTGGAGGCCATTCCGCCCCAGGGCCCTTCACCTTCACGGCCTGGCTAGGCAGCGGCGCGGCGTGACACTCGAGGGCGAGGACGTTGACGCCCGGCCGCAAAAGCGCGGCGGGAATTGTAAACTCACGCAACTGGCGGTCGCGCAGCGCCAGGCGCTCCCGGCTCTTTTCGTCGGCGTACTGCAGGGGTTTGCCCGCCGGCATCAGGAACGCCTCCACCGGGTAGTCCTTGGCCACGATCTCCGCCTGATCCTTCCGGGCGTCGGCCGTATTCGCGCGCACCGCTTCCTTGCCGTTGACATAGACCACGACCCCGCCCCAGTAATCCAGGGAAAGCTGGCACGCCTTCATCTGCGCCGGATCCTTGACCGTGAACGTGGCGCGGGTCAGCAATTTGGTCGTATCGAACTGGTTAAAATTCCCTGTGTAGCCAAAAATGGATGAAATCTCGGTGATTCCAATATTGAAAAGCGGCGTCGAGGGCTGGGGCAGCCGCTCACGGGGCCAGGCGCTATCGTCGAACGCCGGGCCGGCCCAATCCGCCGCGGGTGCCGGCATGGCATCCGCGACGTTCCAATCGCTAGTGAGCGACCAATAGCCCCGCTGCAAAAGCGCTCCCACCTCTTCGGTTTTGATCTTCACACGGGTCAGCGAACCGTCTTCATTGCGCACGTGGTTCGGGCCGGTCACGCGGAAATGCGACCAAAGGGTGTTCTCGCCCAGCAGTTCCGTTTCATCGGCCGCGGGGGCCGTTACCGGCGCGGGGGGTACCGCCGGTTTAGCCGGTTCCGCCGCATTCACCCACCCCGCCGCCAGTACGGCCGCAACCGCCATCGCCAACCAACTCATTGCTCTATTCATTGTCGCACTGCTTGTTCGTGTCAGGCATTAGGCGTTAGGCATTAGGCGCTAGGCATTAGGCGTTAGGCATTAGGCATTAGGCGTTAGGCACTTTGTTGGTGTTGACGATTCCGGAAGGCGCTAACGCCTAGCCCCTAGCGCCTAGCGCCTAATCCCTACCTCACCTCCACCCTCACTGACCCGCCGCTCTCCAACACGATCTCCTTCTGCTGCCGGTCGCCGCCGGGCAGACGCCATTGGAGCGTCACCGGGCCGGCGTCCCGGCGGCCGAAGCACGCCTGGCTGACGCCGGGCGATACGTTCCACGCGCCCAGGCCGCGTTTGCCGATCCAGCCCGTGACGGTCACCGGCCCCTTGCACGGGCCGGCAACGGGCAGGGCGGCGACCGCCATGCGCGCCTCGTGGTCGCTGTTCTCCCGGAAGAAGACCCAAATCTCGCCGTTGTTCAAGGCCAGCGCCATGTCCTGCGCGCCGTCGCCATCGAAATCGGCGAGGCAGGCCGACTGCTGCCCGCCCTTGGCATCGTCCGCCTCGGGGAGCAGGTGGTGCGCGCCGATGTCGACCGTGTTGGCCAGCCCGAAACTGCGGAAGCCGCGGTTGAAATACAGATAGGGACTCCCTCCGCGATAAGCGGCCAGGATGTCCTGCCGGCCGTCGTTGTTTATGTCGCCCGTCATGCAGTCGGAGCCGACCGCCACGCAGGAATAGGCGAACTCACCGGTCAGCCCGACCTGGTTGGCGAACTTGCCATCGCCCTCATTCTCCCAGACGGACCAGTCCTTCGAATTGAAGGTGAGCACGTCCAGCCGGCCGTCGCCGTCGAAGTCGCCAAGGCATGCTCCGGTCAGTCCCGGGCCGAGACTCACCGCGCACGCCGAACCCGGGCCGAATTTGCCGGCGGCCGTGCCGCGGAACAACACGCTCCCGGCCTCGCGCAGCGCCAGCACGTCGGCCAGGCCGTCGCCGTCGAAATCGGCCACCAGGCACGGGCCGGCCTTGCCGAGTTTCGCCGAGTCGCTGCCGGCGGCGGTGAGGGGAGCCGCCGCGGGCTTGCCCTCGGCGTCCAGCGCCACGAGCACGGGCCAGGCGTTGCCGCTGACGATCAGGCCGGAACGTCCCTTGACCCCCGCATCCACGGCCGTCAGGCCGAGACAACCGTCGGCCGCCGCGGTGCCCAGGTCCAGCGGTCTGGCCACGAACCTGCCGTCGGCCTGCTGCGCGTGGAGCGAGAACGCCTTGCCGTCGAAGGAGATCAAGTCCAGGCGCCCCTGCCCGGAGAAATCACCCCAGGCGAACGCCAGCGACTTTGCCTGCAGGGCGCGGCTGGCGGTGGTATCTGTCCATTTCCTGCTCTTGGCGTCGCAGGCCAGCAGGCGGTCACCCTGGTCGCGTGCGACGTACAGCGCCAACTTGCCGTCACCGGCCAGGTCCACCGGCCGCACGGCCCGGATCGCGCCTTGGAGAACGGCCATTTTCACGGGACCGGCAGACCAGGCGACGCCGTCGGTCGCCGGCACGTCAGGGTCGTCGTCGTGGAGGACGTAGTCCACGGCCCGCCGGAGCATGTCGGTGCCGCCGGCCCACGTGGCTTGCATCGCCTTGTCGATGTTATCGAAGAGCCAGTTGCCATCCTCCGCGCCGACCAGCAACGCCCATTTTCCGGACACGTGCAGGTAGCCGATGGTCTCCTCCCGTCCTTCGTCTTCGCCGAACTCGCCCACGAAGAACAGCGCCGGCTTCTTCGCCGCGGCAAGGCCGCGAAAGGTGTCGGCGAACTCCGCGTTGCGGGCCTTGGAGAGATCGAAGTGAAACGATTTCCTCTCCGTCTCCCCCTTGAGCACTTCGCGGACGCCGGCGTCATACTGGTCCTTCGACGCTCCCTCCCGCAAATCCACCGACACGACCAGTTTGGATTGCTTGACGAGATGGATCGGTGTGAAGCGCGGATTGATCAGGGCGTGGGCCGCAGGGGCCGACAGCCATGCCGCAACGGCAAGTGCGGCGGCGGCAAGGTAACGGTTCGGATTCATGCCAGCGTCTTTCATCCTATCCTCCGCATTGCATTCTTCAACATGAAGATTGCATTGATTTCCATTGGAAGCAGCAAGCATGCCCAACTCTGGGCCTCCAACAAGAGATTTCGCAACACCCTATGCGGGAAAGTATTAAGAAGATGTAAGCCAGGGTTTCGATCTGCTGATGTGCCACCGTCTGTGCACTGTTGTGCGCACCATGCAACAATGCTACCGGAACAAGAACATCGTGCCGGCCGGCGGTCCCGTGACGACCACCTTGCCGCCGCCGACGGCATCGGTAAGCCGGCTGATCTCGCTTGGGGTATAGGTGCCAGTGCTGTACACCGTATTCGTCACCGTCAGCGCACCCACGGTCAGCGTCCAGCCGCCCAGTTCCAACGTACTGTTGGCGGTGCTCAGGTTCAGGCTCGCGATGGTGCAATTCGTCGTCAGGCCCAGGCGAGTTGTATTCGTCACCACCCAGGAGGACAGGCGCAGATTCTCGGTCTGGTTCGAAAGCGCCGGCAGGCTGGTGAACGAGGCGTTCGTGGCAATGGCACCGTTGTCCACGAACACGATGCCCGCGCCGTCAGGGACGCCCGCCGCCTGCCGGTAGACCGTTCCCGCCGCGCCATACGAGTCCGCGCTTTGTCCAGAACCGGCGGTGCTGCGGGCCATGTTCGTGCCGGTCCACGTCGAGAAATCCCCGCCGGTCAGCACGATGGCGATGCGCCCGCCGCCGCCCGCCCCGCCGTAATTCGGAGAATCGCTCCAGGCTCCGTTGGCCCGGATCGTGCCGCTACCAGTCAGCCACCCGGTGCGCAGTTTCACACTGCCGCCGGCCCCGGCGCTTTGCCAGAC